>JAMOMB010000026.1 GCA_027068795.1 Sedimenticola sp.
GGAGCCTCTGATCAGGCCGTCTAAAACCAAAAAGACGGACAGTAAAATTCTGCCCATTGAGGAACACCGTTATGATTTTTCACCCATGGGAACGAAAGGCATTTCACTCATAGACTGTGATTCCTCCAAGCAGGTTGATGCCATCCTGGAAAATGTTTCCCTGTACCGTCACCATCTTGGGCAGGATATTCTGGCCTTCCGCATAACCATGAACCTGCAGCAGGAGGACGAAAAATCATGGATGAATTGCAATAGCGCTGATGGTGACAGATGGTGGATCGACCTATTCAAAAATGCCCAGCCCACAAGCCACTATCAGCTTGAGTCCTGGCTAAACCTAACGCGTTTGTTCAGGGTGCTCTACCCGACCTTTACTGAGCAATGGAAAGAAAAAAAGATTTCTGGAATCAGGTGGGAAAATGAAGACTATCCCTTTCCCGAAGGAAATATGGGGAAGCTGAATGGGCTTGTTGAAAGTTTTGTCAGGAAATTCTACACAGAAACCGATGCCAAGCAGGCATTGAAAGCACTGAGAGAAGATTCCAGGGATGACCGCATGTTCGTTTCTGTCGCATATGCCCTGGCTGGAGAAGCACCACCTAATGAATGCGCAAAAGCAGAGTACCGGCGCCTGTTCGACATTGCTTTGCATATCGACCGCCAACAGGATGCCGGGACAAACGGCACGGTATATGATCCGGGATTCAACCGGGAAAATGCTCAGCAGCAGATATACAACCGCTGGGAGCATCTGGGTACGCTGTATGGTCTTACGGATCATTCAACTGTATGTACAGGCTTTGGTCGCGTCATGCGGGAAAAGATCACAGCTTGCGACATCCCACATATATACAGCCGTCTTACCCTCATCAATCTCAGTTACAAATCCCTATTTCATTATTTTGAATACAAGATCAGCGAACTGACACCAGAGCCAACATCAAGGGGAAAATATTCATACCAACGCCTGAAACGGCTCCGTGACCACTTCATGGTATTTACCAACAGATACTGGTTCCATGATGTTACTGAGCAGCAGCAGGGGAAAGACATCTATCGCATGCAAAGCCAGCAGTTGGGGCTAAGGAAGCTGTATAACCAAATACAGGAAGAAATCGAAAAAACTCATGAATACGATCAGAGTTGCCTCAGGGACAGGTTGTCTTGCATGGGCATATTCTTCAGTTTCATTTCCCTGTTTATGGGATTCGTCAACAGTAGCGGGCTTAGGGAAAACATCGCCAGCCCCTTGATGGCATGGGCAACACCCATACTGCCGGGATCTTTCCTTACGCAAGCCATCTTTTTTATGAGCGTATCCATTGCGCTTTTGCTGGCTATCCTTGCGATACATCTTTTCATACTTGCCCTGGGGATAAAAACAGAGGAAGAAAATTACTACTCGGCCATCAAAAAGCACAAAAAAGCATTGATTGGCATTTTTTTCCTGCCCATGCTTGCTACGTTGACAGCGGGTTTTCTTGCAGAGATTGGCAAGGCGCCTTTTGATGATCAGTTGCTTCTTTTGTATCTTGTCTTCGGCTCCGCCATATATATGCTGATGCTGTTTTTTCAGCTATTGAAATCCAGCGATCCCGTTTCAACAAAGCTGCTGAGTTGCCCATTGGCGGCCAAGGTTGGGGTCGGCATGCTTGTGTTTCTATTGCTATCCCAGCAACTTGCCCTCACATTAGTTGTCGTCGGGATTGCCTATCTGCTTGCCTATATGTTGCTTGCCTCACGCCTTACCCCTCTTTTTTTGCCACCTTCCTGCCACATCTTTACCCCATGGAAAAATAAATGGTTCTGAATTGCGACAAACAAACCTGGCTGATGCGAATAGAAGCGGTAAATATGGATGCCACCATCGATGACACCAACCAGCTGAGCGTCCGGCGCGGGGCTAGCATGGCCATGCGGGAAGCACTAAAGGGCATACATGAAATACCACCATTGAAAAAATGCTCTGTACAGGCAATTCGCCGTGGAGGATCGATTGCACTGCTGAAGCTGGAGCAATTGACAAAAGATGAAGCTGGAACCTTACGGGATGCCATTCTGAAATGGTTGCAAGGAAAAGACGGCAGCGCTGATGAAAAACTACGCGCTGTTCTTGAACAAACCGGCTTTTGCGTCTCCATCATCCCTGTCGATGAAGCCAACGATGCTACTGATGCTACTGTCCTGGAAAAACTGACTGCCATGAACCGCTTTGAGCAGCTGCAATCCCCTTCCCTGCACATGGGCGATCTGCAGGCGAGCACTTCTGGAACTGGAACCTGCCATTACAACGGTTTTCGTCCTGCGAAAGGAAACGATCAGGCAATATCCCACACCGTTCACAAGCGTTTCAGCTACGGAAAGGAGCAGAAACAGGCATTCATCAATGCCGAAATCGAAACACAAGAACGCTATGATTTCGTCAACAGCCTCGAGGATCTGTCACTCAACCCCGGCCATGGTATTTCCACAAGCCTCGCAGGAAAAATGGCGGTGCTGTATTTTGACGGAAATCATTTCGGCAAACACCAGCATGATCTGGATTTATCCGCGCAAAAATACTTTGATGCAGAGCTATATGACAAACGTCACGCATTTTTGCTTGAGCTAGTAAAGCGCTTTTCCGCTACCCCCCAAATGAAAAACGGAAACAAGCTGCGCCTGGAGCTGCTCCTATGGGGTGGGGATGAAGTCATGCTGGTTGTCCCCGGCTGGGCCGGTTTTTCCACGCTGCGGCTCTTTTACAAACAAATGGAGGGGCTGGGTGAAAAATCGATTGGCACGCCGTTGACCCATGCTGGTGGATTGGTTTTTTGCTCCCACAAGACCCCCATACAACGCATCTCCAGGCTGGCCAGGGAACTGGTGGAACACGCCAAGGAGTTTTCCCGTAAGCAAGACCTCTACTTTCCCCTGTTGCTGGAATCGGAAGACTACCCGCTTCAGCATGTACGAGAACACTGGGAAGAACACTACGGCGCATTTGGCCGCCACATACTGCCCATCTCTCCACCAGCAGTTTTCCAACTGGAATATCTGAAGGAGCTACAGGAAAAGGGCTGCAAGGGATTGTTCCGCCGCTGGGTAGTGGCGAGGCACCAGGGGAAAAAAGCAGAAGCAGAGACATTGAAAGCCGAGCTAGCCAAACAGATGGATCTAAAGTGCCTGGAATCCGCCTTGCATGGATTGTTCCCTAGTATGGAAAAGCAGGTCTTGGCCAATGAGCAGGGACTCGAAGTCCTGTTGAAACAGGAGATCTGCGATCATCATGCCAGCACCGTCAGCCTGCAACCCTGGATTTTCACCCTCGAATACTGGGATTATCTCCTGGGAGAATTCTTGCAAGAGAAGCAGCCATGAAAACTTTCTGGTATCAAGTGACCCTGTTCATCGAGCCACCACTGCTCAGCAACCGAAGTGGCGCCCTGCCCTTTGGACTGGACGCCGCCATGTTTACCGATCCTTGGGGACAGCCTGCCCTGCCTGGCAGCCTTGTAAAAGGTAATCTGCGCGAAAACTGGGCGGCAATGGGCTTTTCATCTACCGACTACTGGTTGGGCAAGGAAGACAAGACCGGCAGCAACCGGGGGAAAATCATTTTTTCACCTTGGTGGCGGCTACAGGGCGAAGCGTTCCATCACAATCGCAATCGCGTCCGCCATAGCAATGAAACCCATGCGGCAGCGGATCAGATGCTGCAGGTTGCACGGGTTCTCGACAGTCGAGACGGCGCCGACCTACAGTTCCAGGGGCTGCTGGCGTTTCTCGAAAAACCCGCCCCGCTCATCCTGGAAGCCGTAACCAAAGGATTGCGCATGACACCCGCCCTGGGCAGTGGCAAGGGAATCGGCATGGGCAAACTGAACAAAGTCGACATCCAGGAAACCACGCCTCCCGGTTCATTGGCTTGCAACCACAGCACCCTCAATGCCGGTTTTCGCCAACAGGTAAAAAACGCCCGTGGTCTGGGAATTGCCCTGCAGCCCCTGTGGCCCTTTTGCTTTCCCGTGGACAGGGCGGAATCCAGCAATGCCTTGGTCTCCAGCGAAACCATTCCCGGCGCGGCCGTCAAAGCAGTTCTGGCCCGCTTGCTCAACATCAGCAGTTGTAAACAATTGTTCGATGCCATGCGTATCAGCAATGCCTTGCCTGCACGCAACAACAGTCTGTGCCGCCCACTGGCGCCCTCCTTTTCCCTGGCGATTGCCCATGACCATCTCTATGACCTTGCTGCTTGTGTCGATCCCGGCCTGATAGCGGGCCAGGCGCCCGCCTTCCAGCCCGACTGGAAAGAAAAACAAAACCAACAGGTACGAACCAAACTGGGTTGGCCGGATATCCCAAGAGTGCTCAATCTGCACAATGCCCATGACAGCGACAAGCGGGCGGCAAAAAACAGCCAGTTGTTCAGCATGGAAAGCATATTGCCAGATGAAGGACTCCACTGGCTATGCAATATCAACTTTCCTGAACATGCCGGTGAAAAAGAAATAGATGCACTGCTGGATGGCCTGGATGCAATTGTTCAGGAGCAAAATTTCATGCCCCTGGGAAAAACCTCCACCCCTGCCTCGTTGCGCCTGCACCCCCGGCCATTCGACTACAGTCAACCGCAGATTCCCATAGAGGACCAAGGGCAAGTATTTCTTTACCTGCAAAGTCCAGCGCGTTTGCTGAACAGCAGTGAACTGAACGGCATCCCCTCCACCGGAGGTGCTGCCTTGCTGCGGGAAAAATACGCCCAAGCCTGGGAAAAACTGTCCGGCGGCAGTCTGAAACTCAGCCACTACTATGCCCGGCAGATCCTCAAGGGAGGCGATTTCTGGTGGAACAAATATCACAAATCCCTTCCCTATCAGGCTCAGGTATTTACCGATACGGGCAGCCTGTTTGTGCTGGAATTCGTGAAAGGAAAGGAAAAGGAAGCCAGCCAGTATCTGCGCGAATGGCAACAACTTGGCCTGCCCCAGCTCGATGGTTACTGCAGGGAATACGACAAAAACCCCTGGATCCGGGAAAATGGCTGGGGAGAAATCAGCCTCAATATAGGTATCCACCAGCATTGGGCGCCGGGTGAAGACTGGGAGCCCATCGCCACAGAGGGAGGAGTCCACCATGACTGACGCCAAATATTTCCGTATCCGCTACGAAATCACCCTGGAATGTCAAAGCGATGTGCATGTTGGTGGTGACGATGGGGCAAAATCCATAGAAGAGTCCCGCCTCAGTCCCTACGCCAATGAAGGGCAATCCCTGGTTGGCAAAAAGGCCATACGGAACGCCGGAACCACCTACCAGCCCCTGTTCCGCCGGCCCAGCGGGAAAACCGCTCTTCCCGCCGCCACCCTGCGCGGTTTTCTGCGTCGCCTGGTGCCGGACGAAATGCTAAGAAAAAAGCTGTTTGGCCCGGAAAATATCGCTTCTGAACAACAACAAGGTGGTGCGGCGCGCATCATGGACGCTTTTCTCCAGACAGACAATAATGCCCCCCTGCCACGCCACGCCAGCTACTGGCATCCGCAAAAGCGCACCGCCCTGCGGCATGGTATCGCCATGAATGCCGCCATGGGCGTACAGGATGGCAACAGCCTCTTTTACCATGAAGTCTGGCCCAGTGGCAGCCGCTTCAAGCTGAAAATCTACCTGGATAAAGTCGGCGACCGGGAACGCGAGGCGCTATCAGAAGCCCTCATGCGATGGGATGGTGACCTGCGGCGCAACCTGGGTGCGCGCCGGCGCAAATCCTGGGGTGTACTGCGGATCATCGGGGGAAAATATTCCCTGCTGTCCATGAAAACCATGAAAGAAAGGTTTAGCAGTAACGGCCAGGATGATTTCCTGGCGTACGAAAAAACCGAAGAACTGATAATGCCCGCCAATAGGGCCACCGCGGCAGACATTCCCCTGCCGCTGATCAATAAACAGCCTCTGCTCATCAATGACCCTGGACAGGTGCCGGAAAAGGACACGAACAACGGGAAAGACAAGAAACACAAACCAGGAGACCCACTGCCTCCGGCAGATCATTACTATTTTCGTGATGGTGACGGCAAGGCGCTTATCCCTGCAGAAACCATGCTGGGCTTTTTGCGCGCCAGCAGCGAGCGTCTGCTCGCCACCTGGATAAACCAGCGTACAGGAGATGCGAACGCAGCCGTCCAGGAAGCAAAAAAGCTCGCCAATGAAATTTTTGGCAGTACAGGCAAGGCAAGTCTGCTCCAATGGCAGCCCGCCATACAGCAGCCAGAAACCATCGAAGCCCACCGCCAGCACTTCATAGCAGTGGACCGGTTCACCGGCGGTACAAGCAGCAAAAAACTGTATATTGCTGAAGCGGTACCTGCTGGCACCAGGTTTTCTCAAGGAGGACTCATCATCCACCAATGCGACAAATGGGAAGACTGGCAAATCGGGCTGCTGCATGCAGTGCTGGAAGACATGCGCCAGAACAAATTTTGGCTGGGCTGGGGCAAGAGCAAGGGATACGGGCTTCTGTGCCTGGAAATGGAGGAAGCCAGCCTATACCGCAGCTTGCTGGCTGCATTTTCACGGCAGAGCGCGGCTCAACTGAAAAGCGCCCTGAGGGCAAAGCTGACCGGAATCCCCCTTCCTTCCTCGCCTTCACAGGAGAATATCTCGGCCAGTCCCTGGGAAAGAAAACCGGACGTTGCCCCTCCCGTCTTGCAACTATCCCAAGGCCAAAATCAGCAACAGCTCAACCCTTACGGATTTGTGCCGGTAAAGGAAATGTGGCAATCAGGGCCAGTTTATGAAGAACTGGCGGACAAAGGCATTCGGCACGATATATCCTTGCCGGATCGCCACAGTGGCCGCATTCGCTGCCACCTGAAACTGTGTACGCCCACATTGGTGGGTAACGAACATCAACCCATAGACAATACGCACAAACCAGAAGGCTCAACTGAATTCATTCCCTTGAGAAATGGCGAGTATACCCACAAAGTACACTCCTATTCCAGCGGCGGAAAGCTGGGATTCCCCGCCAACAGCCTGCGGGGCATGATCGGGACAACCATGGAAACACTCAGCCAGTCCAGCCTGCGAGTGCTGGATGACGATTGCTACAGCGTCAGAAAAATTCCCGACAAGTTCCGGTATTTCCACAAACACAATGATGACAAATATCAAGCCATTACAGCAGTAGGAGAACTTTTCCGCAATCCGGATGGCGGCTGGTCGATACGGCCCCTGACCCTGCCTGTAAGCCGGTGGAAACCCGAGAATGGGATGCCGACCCTGTCGAAGAAATGGGCGCAGTTGTTCGAAGATGTGCCATGCAAGGAACGTCACCCCGTATATTTCAGCCATCAGCAGCAGAAGAGCATTCTGCAACATAACAACCAATGGAAGAAAAGCTATGGCCCGGGCAATCAGGACACGTATTGGATTCCAGACCCCATGGCCAATGAAAGCGAATATAAGAATTCCTTGTTCCACAGCAAAAATAACGCCTACCTGAGTGTCTTCAGGGCGCTTGGGGAGAATGTACTGGGTGATACCGAAGCGGAAGGCAACATCGAAGGTTACATCCGCTATTTCACCAAACAAGATAATTTTCGGCGCTGGGGGCTGTTCATTCCCAAGCCTTCAGGCGAAAGAAAACCTGTGCCCGTACCAAAAGAAATAATGGATCGATTCTGCCGGATAAACGACAACAAACTCCCGGAGTTGCCTCATGGATACGAATGGAGTGATTCCGGCCCCCAGGAAAAAATGCTGGTCTTTTTCGATATAAAAAAGAATGGCGGTAACGAAACCGAAGTGTCTGAGTTGAGCTTCAACGCCATAGGCAGGGAGGAGTTTTCCCCTTTTTCCTCCCATGATGCCTTCCTGGAAACCGACGGCCAGCTCTTGCCCTGGGGCAGCAATAAAAGAAAAGCCTCATGGCTTACGCCGGGGGAAGCCCTGCTGGGCATTGTCGAAGAAAACCAGCAGGGCGATAAACAGCGCAATCTGGCCTCACGCTTGCGTTTTACCGATGCCCTGTTCGAAAACGCCAAACTACTGCAACAAGATACCGACATTGTCCTCAAGCAACTGGCTTCCCCCAAGCCTCCTTCCCCGTACCTGTACTTTCACGAGGACGGCAGCAGCAACAAGCCCAATGGCCGCAAGGCTTACTTGCGCCACCAAAGTGAGGAAGTCGAAATACACAGCCGCGATAAAGACAACGAGAACACCCGCCACCAGAAAATCCAGTGCCAACCATTGGCGGCGGGCCAGTCTGCCGAGTTTGATGTTTACTTCAACAACCTGTCTGATGAAGAGCTGGGGTTGCTGTTGCTTTCCATCTCACCAAAAAGTGATTTTCACCATACCCTGGGTTTGGGGAAGCCCCTGGGCATGGGACAAGTGCAAATCCACATAACAGAAATACAGTTGCATGATTATTCATTCGAGACGCCACAAACAAGAACCTGTTTGCTGGATAAGGACTTTATTGATGATCATGTAAATTTGAACTTGATTGACAAGACCACCTTTAATAACCTTGCCGAGATAGCCACAGCGCGCCCCTGCCCTATCCATTATCCTTATTCCTACAGACAAAACAATGCACAAGATCCTGAGGACAAGGAGCGAAAGCTTTATGAATGGCACAGCAAAAACAGGCAGAAGAGTCAACCCGCCAAACTGATGACCCTGGAGGAAGCAGATGAAGGCAAGCCAAAACTAAAGCTGAACAAATTGCCGTATTTGTGACAATGGGCGCCTGTTCTTTCCCCTTCTACACCGTCGCCATTACCCTGGAATTCACGGAGCACGCCAATTTGCCCTTTTTTCACCGCGGGCAATTGACAGGATATATCCGTACCATCCTCGCGCAACGGGATATTCCCTACGCAGGCAACCTGCGGCTGGAAACCTGTGAAGACGGCCGGGTGCGTTTCCGGGCGGGGGACAGGTATCGCTTCGGGCTGGTCGTCAGCACAGAAGGGCTGCCCCTGCTGGAGCGCCTGCTGTCACGGCTGCAGAATATCTCCGGCTTCAGCGGCGCGCCCCGGGCCCGGGCCAAACACCCGTTCCGGGACAATTTGCGTCTGGTGGACGTCCACGACCGCCTGGCTCCGGAAACCCCTTTCAACCTGGCGGCGCTGCGTCCCTACGACGAAGAACTACTAACTCACGAAACCCGCCTGTGGCAAGGATATATACAGGAAAACAGTCTGGTGTGGCGCTGGACATCCCCCCTGCGCATGGAGCTGCCGCAACCAGAGCGCCAAACCCGCGGCGGCAGCAAGGAGCGTTACTGCCGTAACCCGGAGGATCTGAGCGGAGCCTACCTGCTGCGCCGCTGCATGCTGGCCTCCCTCCCTCCCTACACCCCGGGGAAAGACATCCCGGAACCGCCGCAACTGCACTTCGAGGACAAGCGCCTGTTCTGGGTGGAAGACGCCTACAAGAGCGGTGCCCACTGGAAGCATCTTGGCGGCTTGCTGGGAGAGCTGCGCTTCCCCCCCCTGCCGGACATGGAAGAGAAATGGCTGCGGGCCATGGTGCTGGGCCAACATCTGGGTATGGGTGAACAGACCGCCTTTGGCCTGGGCCGCTACCGCCTGGAAACCGACCGCCAGGAAACCGCCAACATATTGCCTTTGCTCTCCCCTGCCACCTCTCTGACATACAGGGCCGCCTCGGATACCAACCTCGAGCAGGCCTGGAAAATTGCCAACCAACGCAACAAACGCCAACAGCGTCCCCTGTCGGACAAGAACAAAACCTGGCTAAAAAACCGCCTCACCGACAGCCATGATACGGTGGAACCCTTGCAGCTGCGGGAAATACCCAAAAAAAACGGCGAACTGCGCACCCTGGCCATCCCTCCCTTCATGGAGCGTGTAGCCCAGCGCGCCCTGATTCAGCTTCTGTCTCCAGCATTGGAAAAATATTTCCATCGTAACAGCCACGGCTACCGCAAACAGCGTTCCCGTCATACTGCCGCCCAGGCCATCCACCAGGCCTGGGAAGATGGCTACCACCATGTGTTCGAAGCAGACATCGAAGACTTCTTTCCCACCGTAGACTGGCGCGACATCGCTGTACGCCTGCGGGGTCTGTACCGCAACGATCCCCTGGTAGAGCGCATCATGAACTGGGTGCAAGCCCCCCTGGACGACGGAGAAATCTTGCACCAACGCAGCCGTGGCCTACCCCAGGGCGCCCCCGTCAGCCCCCTGTTGGCAAACCTCATACTCGATGATTTTGACCGCGACCTGGCCGCCAAAGGTTTCCGCAGCATTCGCTATGCTGACGACTTTGTGGTACTGAGCAAAACCGCCCAATGCTCAAAAAGGGCTGAAGCCGAAGTGCGGCGTTCCCTGGCGGAACTCAAGCTGAAGCTCAACCCGGAAAAAACCGGCCACACCCATTTTGAAAATAGCTTTCGCTTCCTTGGGCTGTATTTTGAAAATGACACCATTAGCGATGAAAGCCGCCCGCCCCGGCCTGCCCATGAATCTCCCTGGCGCACCCTGCTGGGCCTGCCCCCCAGGGAAGAAGCAAACGAGGAACAGATCATACGGCAGCTCACCGGCAGCAGGACCGGATCCACAGAGAAGCCCCGCGGCATTGACGACGAAGGCAGCCTGTTGACAGTGGCTGGAGAATCCAGCGTGATCAATACCAGCCAGGGCCATCTGCAAATCGTACGTGACGGAAAAATTCTGGTAGACCGCCCCTGGGCCACCCTCAATTCTGTGGTGCTCATCGGTCCCCATCACATCACCACGCCTGCACTGCGCGCCGCCATGCGCGAAGCCGTGCCCGTGCATTTCTGCGCCCTGAGTGGTGATTACCTGGGCGCCACCACCAGCGCCATATTTGAAGAAGGGCGTCTGGGCCTGTGGCAGCTGCAATACAACCGTTTGCAGCAGCCCCGGGACTGTCTGCAGCTTGCCCGGGGACTGGTGCAGGCGCGTATCCGCCATATGCGGGAAATACTGCGGCAGCTTCCCGTAGAAGCCGATGCCCAGCGCAAGAATCTAAAAAGAGAAACGGATAAAACCCTGGAGGCGGAAAACCTGAAACAACTCAATGGTATCGAAGGCAACGCGACCAGGCTCTATTACGAAGGGCTGCGCCAGATACTGCCGGAAGGATGGGGTTTCAACACCCGTGAGCGGCGCCCTCCCCCAGATGCTTTCAATGCCCTCCTGTCCCTGGGGTACAGCATACTCTATGCTCACACCGAAGCCCTGTTGCGGGCAGATGGCTTGCAGCCTGCACTGGGTATTTACCATCAACCCGCCCCTGGCCATGCGGCCCTGGCTTCAGATCTGATGGAACCATTCCGCCATCTTGTGGAACGTTGCGCCCTGCGCCTGGTGCGGAAGGGGCAACTGGAACTGGCCGCTTTCCAGTGCAAGGATGGCACCTGCTACCTGGAAGCAGAGACGCGCCGCTTCTACCTGCGCAAGCTCCAGGAGGTGTTCACCCGGCCAGTACAGGCGGCAGACGGCAGCGAAGCCGCCACTCTTCACGGTCATCTGCACCGGCAAAACCGCTCTCTTATCGGCTGGTTGCGCCAGGAAAACGATTTTCAACCATGTATATTTCGCTAACGCCATGCGTTACTACCTGATTTGTTTCGATGTACACAACAACCGGCTGCGCTACCGTGTGGTCAAAGAGCTGAGAAAGCATGGCTACCGGGTGCAATACTCGGTTTTCGAAGCTGCTTTTCGCAAGCCTTCCCAACTGCGGCAGCTGAAGCGGCGCTTGCGGCGGCTTTGTGAGCAGTATGATGACAATGGCAACATTCGTTTCTACCGCATGAATCAGCAGACCCTGAAAGAATCCTTTGCCCTGGACGAACAACCCTTGATGAACTATCCTGCCTCTATCGTAATATGAAAATCAAGCTGCAATGATCCCGCCAATGCTGTATAATCAAAAGCTTACAGGAAAAATGCCGGCGTCAGTCGCCGTTTTTTCCTGCTTGACGGGTTCACCCGCCGAATACCGGAAAAAAAGACTTGGTAAACAAAGAACTGGGAGCACCCTGCGGGATGACCCCAGAGGGGCTGAGGCCCGTATGACGATTGTTATGGATATATAGTTATAACCATATGCGGGATGACCCCAGAGGGGCTGAGGCCCGTATGACAGCCGCCAATTGGCGGCTTTTTGCATTCACAACGCGGGATGACCCCAGAGGGGCTGAGGCCCGTATGACTTTGAGCGAACCCCACTTCATAATCATATTTCGCGGGATGACCCCAGAGGGGCTGAGGCCCGTATGACGGATACTCCTCCTACTATTTCATCCATGTTAGGGCGGGATGACCCCAGAGGGGCTGAGGCCCGTATGACTGCGTGCGATCTCGTCTCTTCTCTTTTCAGTAAGCGGGATGACCCCAGAGGGGCTGAGGCCCGTATGACCTTCAATCCCGTAAACTACGGTTGAGAAAGCTGGCGGGATGACCCCAGAGGGGCTGAGGCCCGTATAATGAAACCGGTTCCCAGCCTCATCAGTTTCTTGCGCTCGACCAGATGCAGCACTTCCTCCTGAGAGGCGATCACTGCCTGGGGCAGATCATTGAGTGACCGGAGCACCTCATCCCGCTTGCGCGGATTTCCGCAGGGCAACTTGCCAATCACAAAGGGATGTATAACCACCTGGCTGGGTTGGGCAGGTCGGCCAGTTGCTCGTTTCCGCTACGCAGATGATCGATCCAGACCGAGGCATCGACCCGGATCATGCCGGATCAGATCAGTGGCAGGAAACCGGTTCTCTCAGCCCGGCAAGCCGTTGGGCCTTGGCTAACAATTCATCATCGGTATTCAGCGAGGCTCTCGTGAACGACCCCTGCTATCCAAAGACATGATATACAGCATCAAATGATGCCGTATCGGATATATAGGGAGGCGCAAAGACTTCCCGTATCTGCAAGCGCACTTTGCCGATCCACTCTATGGATTTCGCATCTGATCAATCACCCGCTGCAATCAACTCGGCGAGAATGCCCTCCAGCGCCTGATTGAATGCATCAGGCTTCACCTGCGCGACAAAATGCCCTACCCCAGGCACCATGACGACCTGGGAATTGGGCGGCGCTTCCTTGCCCGTGGGCGCTGCGTTGATGTTGTAGAGTATCGGGGAAAAACGCTGCAAATCAGTGGCGGCATGGCGGGCGTTCCAGTTGAATAGTTCGCGCATGGCGCTGACACCGTCTTTCGGGTTGGCGGTTGCGAATTTGTTGACAATCGCTTCCACAACGGCAGGATCGGCCTCCGCCGTAAACATGGAGCGCAGCATTTCGTCCGTGGTTTTGCGATAGTCGGTTGCAAACGGCTTTACGAATGCCTCGATTTGCTCCTGGCTGGTCGGGTATGCGAAAGGCGTGTAGAAGGTATCGACACCCACGATTCCAATCACACGCTCTCCCAGTTGTTTTGCCGCTTCCACCGCCACCGGGCCGCCCATGGAGTGCCCCACGAGAATGACCTTGCGGGCGCCAATCTGGTCTACGACTGCCGCCACATCCCCGCCAAAGGCCTGCATGCTGTAGCGCTGCCGGGTGCTGCCCGACTTGCCATGCCCGGCCAAATCCAGCCAGACGACCTTGTGGTTTTTGGAGAAGTAATCGATCTGTGCATCCCAGAAACTGTGATTGCAGGTCCA
>JAMOMB010000027.1 GCA_027068795.1 Sedimenticola sp.
CAGTTGCTGCCATTGGGCGGGGGTACGGCGATGAGTGGACATGGTGTCTGCTCCGGTCAATGAATCACAGGTGCAGGGTAAATGCCATCAATCCGATTGGGAAGAACGCCTCGGAATGACCGGTTACTGCCAAGGAGCAATCAGAATTCGTGCCAATGTTGGTGGCTGTTGGTTAACCTGTTGTTATTAAAGAAAATGTACGTCTTTTTTGGCCTGCCCTCCGGTCATTTTATTTTGGTCTATAATTCCATATATTGGTCAAACTAACTAATAGTTGATATATATGACCATAATGCTTTATTGTTGCTGGCATGAATCATCAGCAGAAACTGGTTGGGCAATCCTCGGCTTTTCTTGAAACCCTTGAACGGGTCTCGCAAGTTGCGCCTTTGTCCAGGCCGGTATTGATTGTCGGTGAGCGTGGCACGGGCAAGGAGATGACCGTGGAGCGGCTGCATTTCCTTTCTCCCCGGTGGGAGAACATATTGATCAAGCTCAATTGTGCGGCGTTGCCGGAAACGCTACTGGAATCGGAGCTGTTTGGTTATGAGCCAGGCGCTTTTACCGGCGCTGGCAAGCGCCATGCGGGAAGGTTTGAGCGCGCCCATGGAGGAACGCTGTTCCTGGATGAAATTGCCAGTATGTCATTGCGTTTGCAGGAAAAACTGCTGCGGGTAGTGGAATATGGCGAGCTGGAGCGCGTGGGCGGGAATACCACCATTACCGTCGATGTGCGAGTTGTAGGCGCGGCCAATGTGGATCTGCCGGCGATGGCGAAAAAGGGGGCGTTTCGCGCCGATCTTCTGGACAGGCTCAGTTTCGATGTCATTACCCTGCCGCCGTTGCGATATCGCAAATCGGATATCCCCCTGCTTGCCGAGGAATTTGCCCTGGGGATGACCAGGGAGTTGCAGCGGGAGTATTTTGCGGGCTTTTCGGATACTGCTTTGTTGCGGATGAAAGCATATCCCTGGCCTGGCAATGTTCGGGAGCTGAAGAATGTGGTGGAGCGAGCGGTTTACCGGACGGCCGCCGATGAACTGGTTACAGAGCTGGAGTTCGATCCTTTTGCATCACCGTGGCAACCGCATGGGGAGAACAGTGAGGAAGCAGGGGGGCAACTTGAGGTGGATCGTGATGAAGCGCTGAATTCAGCGGGAATCCCCGGGGATTTCAAGGCGCATATCCGGGACTACGAGCAGACATTGTTGCAGCATGCCCTGGAGCGGAACAGATACAACCAGCGCCAGACAGCCCGGGCGCTGGGGCTGAGTTATGACCAGCTGCGTGGATACCTGAAAAAATACCGTTTATCCGGAAAGTAGGAACCAGCTTGGTTTTCC
>JAMOMB010000028.1 GCA_027068795.1 Sedimenticola sp.
AGTTCGATGGCGGCGTTATCTACGCCTTTGACGACTATTACGCCTTTCGTGAAGACGGCGCGCTCGGCGAAACCTACCGGCAACTGTTGCAGCACAATGCCGGGGACGCCAACCGCCTGAGCAAGGCTTTTGCCAACAGCCGCATCCATACAATGGAGCTGTCCAATGCCCTGTCCGGTATTCTGGATGCTGCGCCGGATTTCAATGATTTTTCGACAGGTGTCCATGAGTCGGGAACGCCCTTGGGCACCCAACTGCGTGCGGTAGCGCGTATGCTGTCGGTGCGAGAGCAACTGCCTGGCCGGCCCCGGCGGCAAGTGTATTTCGTCAACTATCACGGCTGGGATACGCACAACACGCCTCTGGATGGCGGCAGTCATTTGGTGGATTATCTGGACAAATCATTGGGGACTTTTCAGGATGCCCTGGCGCAGCTCGGACTGGAGAGCCAGGTAACCACCTTCACCTGCTCTGATTTTGGCCGCGCCATCGTTCCCAATGGCGCAGGCACGGATCATGGTTGGGGTGGACATGCCTTCGTGATGGGTGGAGCGGTAAAAGGTGGCGACATATACGGGCAAATGCCGCAGATTCGCAAAGACTCTCCAGATGCCATTGATGGCCGGGTAGTACCGACAATTTCCGTAGAGCAGTATTTTTCCCCTCTTGCCGCCTGGTTTGGCGCATCTCCTGCGGATCTGGATGTGATTTTTCCCAACCTGCGCAGTTTTCCCGGCGCGGATCTGGGATTCATGGATCCGGATTTGATTTTTTCCAACGGGTTTGAGTAGCGAGAACAATCCGCCAGGCCGATTCCGGCCATCCGCCGCCAGAATGATGACTTGATCGGCGTTTCCCTAAAGAAGCCCCCCTTTTTGCCGATAGCTTCCCATGTAACCTGATTGGGAGGAAAGAGCCTTGTCCAGTGTATTGGCAAAAAAAAATGAGCACATAGAAGAAGAGCTGCAAGATACTGGTGCGCAAATCGGCGCCTGTATGGTGAAGTCCGGGTTGTTGTCGGAAAAAGATTTGCGCTATGCCCTGCGCGTCCGGGAAAAGATGGGTAGAGACTACCCCCTTACCAAGGTGCTGCAGGAGCTGGGCAAGCTGGATGATGAAAAACTGCGGAAAGTGCAGAACCAAAGCTGTCTTTCCCTGCCCCTGGGCGCCATGCTGGTGGAGCTGGGTCATCTTCGGCCCCAGGAGCTGCGTGCCGCCCTGGCCATGCTCAAGGAGCCTGCATGGAAGGGAAAACAGTTGGCGGAGCTGCTGGTGGCGCAGCAGATGGTGCCGGAGCATGTGCTGTTAAAGGTGATGGCCGATCAGCTCGGCTATCCCGTCATGCAACTCAAAGGAAATGAGATAGACAAGTCGTTGATGAAGCAGGTCAATGTCGAGTGGTGCCGACGCCATCTGGTGGTTCCCGTGGCGAAAACGGAACAGGGGCTTCAGGTGGCTTTCGTCGATCCCTCCGATACCGTCGCCATGCAGGCAGTCGAAGCGGCGTTTGGCAGCAGGATTTTGCCCGGTGTCGCCTCGCGGCGTGGCATCGAAGAATTTCTGTCTCAATATGAGCGGGATTCCAGAGCCAGCGTTACAGAAAGTGCTGGTAGCAAGGTGGATCAGCATGAAACCACCCTCCTGGTGAACCAGTTGATTTCCGATGCCATCAAGAAGGATGCCAGCGATATCCATATCGAACCCATGCGGGATCATATTCGGGTGCGGATGCGCTGCGACGGGATCCTGATGCAGGACAGGGAATTGCGCAAGGATGGTTTGCAGGCCATTATCGGCCGCCTCAAAGTGCTGGCCAAGGCGGATATCGCTGAGCGACGCCGTCATCAAGGGGGTGGATTCAAGTTTCGGGATGAGGGAACCGGACTGGAGTGTGATGTCCGGGTTTCCTTCTACAAGACCATCTTTGGTGAAAAGATTGTAATGCGGCTGCTCACCCGCATGGCGTCCATGCTGAATATTACCGATGTGGGCATGGCGCCGCGCATGTTGCAGCGCTTTATGGATGATGCGCTGGAGATACCCAGTGGCGTGATCCTGATCACCGGGCCTACCGGATCGGGAAAGACCACCACCTTGTATGGCTGTGTAAATTTCCTCAATGACAGCGAGCACGCCATCATCACCGCGGAAGATCCGGTGGAATACGTTATCGAAGGTATTGCCCAGTGTTCTCTCAATGACAAGATTGATCTTACCTTTGAAGAGAGTCTGCGCCATATGGTGCGACAGGATCCCGATGTGATTGTGCTGGGGGAAGTGCGTGACCGGTTTTCCGCAGAAGCGGCGATTCAGGCGGCTCTCACCGGGCACAAGGTGCTTACCACCTTTCATACCGAAGACAGCATCGGTGGCCTGCTGCGCCTGATGAACATGAATATCGAGACCTTTCTTATCTCTTCCACCGTGGTTTCGGTTCTTGCCCAACGGTTGTTGCGGCGGGTTTGTCCCCATTGCGCCGAGAGCTATCGACCGACCACGCGGGATTTGCAACGGTTGGGAGTCCGCGCCGATGATCTGGCGGGCGCAGACTTCAAGCAAGGCAGGGGTTGCCATCACTGCCACTATACGGGATACAGCGGACGCGTTGGTGTGTTCGAGTTGCTGGTGCTCAATGAGCCGGTGAAGGATGCCATTCTCAATCGCAGAACATCTTTTGAAATCCGGCGCATCAGCGTAGAGACATCCGGACTCATTACACTCATTGAAGACGGTCTCGCCAAGGCGGCGAGAGGAGAAACCAGCATTCATGAAGTCTTGCGTCATCTACCGCGATTGTCGCCGCCGCGCGCCCTGAATGAAATCAATCGCCTTGCCGGCATCCCGGAATAAATCCGGTATGGCAGCCAGGTGCTACTGCTTTGGTTGCTGGATCTACTAGAGAAAGGAGTTGGAACTATGAGTAAATCACTGAAAGAAATGGTCGAGGAGCAGATGGAGTCAGGAGAGCTGGAGCTGCCCATATTCAATCAAGTGGCCCTGGATCTGCAACGCATGAAAAATGAAGATGACGTGCAGTTGGATCAGATCATTATTGCCATCATGACGGATCCCGCGCTTGCGGTGCGGATTCTTAAAGTGGCGAATTCATCGTTCTATGGTGGACTGAAGGAAGTGAGCACCATACAGCAGGCGGTGATCCGCCTGGGGCTGGAGCAGGTCGCCAATATCGCCCTGATGAGCGCCCAGGCCGCCGCCCATGATGCACAGCTGCAAAAGCTCAAGGATCGCATGCCGGGCCTGTGGGAGCATGCCTATGTTTCGGCCATGGGCGCACGCTGGCTGGCCAAGGAAGCAGGCTTGCGGGATCGGGCGGAAGAAGCTTTTCTTGCGGGATTACTGCATGATGTGGGGGAGCTGGTATTGCTGAAAATACTGGATCAGCATGCAGGCGATGCGGATATCCCTCCTTTGACCGATGCGCTGATCAATGAGGCCTTGGAAGTGTTGCATCCGGAGTTGGGGCACCGGCTCATGACCACCTGGGAGTTGCCGGGCATCTATGCCGATGTGGCGAGGAACCATCATCAGCCAAATCTGGAAGAACCGGATGCGCTGCATGCCATCGTGCGCCTCGTAGATGGTGGTTGCGCCAAAGTGGGCGTGGGGCAGCGCGCAGATGATCAAATGATCCTGTCTTCCCTTCCGGAAGCCGGCTTTCTCGACTTGAACGAAATCCAACTGGCGGAGTTCGAGGTGGTGCTGGAAGATGTACGCAGCCAGGCGGGGACGTTGCTTTGAACGGGTTCGTCATGGGGGAATGCCTGCTTTCGCAGGCGCCCGGTGCTGCCCGGTCAGCATTCAATCTCCGAAAAAACGGCCCAGGGTTCTGTTCAACCATCCTTTTTTCTTGTTCAAGACCTTGTTGGCATAGGGCACATAGTGCTTGTCTTCGTTCTTGATGTGATTGGTCAGCCAGATTTGCAGTTCGGACATCAGCTTTCGCGTAATATCCTGCCCTTTTTCATGTTGTTCCTTGTACTTGCTGATATGTGAAATAAAGGTTTCGTGAACTTTCTTGTGTGAATCCGAAAGCGGGTAGCCCGCCTGCCTCATCAGGTCTTCTTCAAATGCAAAATGGGTGACCGTGTAATCGACCAGTCCCATCAGTATCTGTGTTACCTTTTCGTGATCCTTTTCCGAATGGGCTGTATCCAGCTCGTTGATATAGTCCACGATACGCCGGTGCTGCCCGTCAATTACATCGATTCCAACATTCAGGGAGGGATCCCATGTCCAGTAACTCATTGTTTTTCCTCTTTTTATTCTACGAAAAGATAGGGTTCAATGACGTGTGATGCTTATGCTGCATTCTAGCGTCTCCATCGCTTTGCAGAAGCCAATGGCTTGATTTCCTGCCAACTCTACCAGCCGGGCGGTGGAATATGAACTATTTTTGCGGATTCTGTTGCAGCATGAGGCAAGCCAGGCGGGCGGCTTTTGGAAAAGCATTGTTGATACTCCCGGTTTTTTCCTCTGAAAAATTTCCACACTTCCGTGGTCATCTCAATATCATGGTTTTGCCTGTTGAAATAGCGCTCGAACAGCGCGGAATACTGTTCCCTGATACTTGGTGCGGAATGCCCGCCTCCGGTAACTTCATATAAAGCCACTTCTTTTCCTTTCACCCCGTTTGCATAGTTGTAGCTTGTCACGGTGCTGCCGTCCTTGGTGTCCAGATCGGGAAAGTTGCAGGAAACAGGAATCTGATCCGTGTGATTGATTGCTTTCCAGATAGCCACGGATGTTGCAGTGGAATATACGCTTCCGTGATCAGGGTTCGGCGGATTTGACAGAATACCGCCATGGTAAGGCAGATGGTTGTCGTTTGTGCCGTTCATGAACAACACGGAAATCGGCTGGGCAGGCGGCCTGCATTCAGAATGGTCGGGCATGGCGGCGGCTACCGCAGCGACGGCGGCGATCTTGTCGGGCAATTCCACCGCGAGCCGTAATGTCATGAGGCCGCCATTGGATGTTCCAGAAGCATAGATACTGTCTGGGTCAATGTCATGTGCTGCAGAAATCAAATCGATCAGCGCTGAAATAAATTGTACATCGTCGGCGCCAGAGTTGACGGAAGCGTTGGCCCGGCAGTCGTTCCAGGTAGGTTTTCCGTAAGCGCCGTTCAAGCCCTCAGGGTAGACCACGATGAATTTTTCACTGTCGGCAAGATCCATCCACAGCTTGTAGGGCGTTTTGTATCCGCTTTCGCCGGTCATGTCTTCAATGGAAACGCCGCCGCCGTGCAACTCGAATACCAGTGGCAGGTTTGTTGCTCCCGGTTTTTCAGGGACGTATATTGCGTATCTCCTGGTCACGCCATCGAGGGAGAGGCTTTTGGTCGCAAGCCCCGCCCTGTGGAATTTTTTCGTTTCACCGAGATTCCGGCAGCCTGTGGTGGCTGTTGCAATCGCCAGTATTAATCCGGCAGCAATATATGTCATATTCGGCTGTCGCATGTTGGTTTGCGGCAAGGCGGAAAAATGTTGCTGCAGCCATCCTGCAGCAAGTTTTGCCAATGCAGCCTGCGGGCCGGCACACGACGGCCTGTCATTGTCTATCAAAGGGTTAGGGGATTCAGGCATACGCCGAGCCTGTGTTGCCAGGTTAATAGTGACGGGACGGTTGTTCTTCGGACAATTCCTTTATCATCCACACATCGCAGCCATGATGATTTGTTCCATCCAGGGGAGTGCGCAAATGCGTAAAGCCAAGTTTTTCGTACAGAGAGATGGCGGCTTTCATGCTTGAAAGGGTGTCCAGATAGCATTGGGTATAGCCCATGGCTTTCGCGTGGGCCAGGCATTTCAGGGCCAGCGCCTCTCCGAGTCCCTGGCCCCGGCTTTCCGCTAACAGAAACAGCTTGCGCAATTCACAGATGGTGCTGCTGCCATTAAACGCAGCAATGCCGCCACCCCCGACAGCCTGGCCATCCCGGGTAGCGACCAGATAAATGCGGTTGCTGTTGCGGCCATAGTGCCGGCTCATGCAGAGAACCTCTTCATCCGCCGGGCCAAAACCGTCTCCGACCGCGCCATATTCCGCGCCAACGCGCTTTATGATTCGGCAGATGTCCCGGTCATGTTCCGGGCGTATTTTTTCAATCTTGTATGCCATTTGTATTCGAGAATTGCAAGGATGGCGGGGCTATTGGTGGTTGATTTCCGCCAGTATTGCCAGCGCCAATCTTTCCATTTTTTCCAGGCTGGTGTCTGATTTTTCCAGAAAATCCCGATCATAATGCTTTGGGTTGGCCCAGTGTTTTCCCTTGATCTGGCAGCGCTTCGCCAGTTTCTGGATGCCGAGGTCTTCAAGGGCGAACCCCAGCTCTGTCCAGAGCAGCGACAGGCGTCTTTCCATTGCGTGATCATGATGCCCATTTTCATTGAGCTGACGAATATAGACTGCAGTCTCTCTGGATGCGGTTATCACCTGCCGCAGCGCCCGAACCGACTCCCGCTTTCTTTCTGTTTTTGCGCGACGGAGGTTGGACAGCCATCTGGAGCCGTGGCTGAACAGTTCGCCCAATACCTTGCTGGTAAGCGCACCCATGAGTGGTTTACAGGTTCCTTAGTATGTCTCGCCAGCTGAGGATACCCACTGGCTTGAACTTGTCATTGACAACGGGTATGCAGGAGATCGTCTGTTCGTTGAAGATGTCTATTGCATCGGCTATGTCTGCATCCAGGGGCAGAGTAACGGGTTCTCTGGTCATTATCTGGTGCGCCTTCTTGTTGAGTACAGCGGTATCTCTGAGGGTTTCGGTAACGGTGCCGATATTGGGGTTTAGGGCCTTGTGCAGGTCCCTGTCCGAGATCACCCCCACCAGCTTTTCCCCGTTGACCACGGGCAGATGATGAAAGCTGACGTTATCGAAGATTTCCTTGACCACCTTGAGTGAACTGTCCATTTCAACGGTGACAACTGCTTTGCTCATTATGTTTTCTATGCTCATGAGGCCTCCACTAACTGAGGGCAGAGCCACAAATCTAGCAAAGAATATGTGATCTGCCCATCCCGATCCCCGGATGCTGGACAACTGACTCATAGTCAGTTAGCATTAACTGACCCATAGTCAGTTGGTGGCGCAAAATGAGCCGGATACGTGCAATCAATGAAAAAGACAAATACCAGAAGCGGGAAGCCATCTTGGATACCGCGGAGCAGTTATGGCTGGAAAATCAACACAGCGTGGTCAGTATGGACGCTGTTGCCCGGGCGGCGGGGGTTGCCAAAGGTACGTTGTATCTGTACTTCCCCGGCAAGGAGGAGCTTTTTCTCGCGTTGCATGAGCGCCATGTCAGTGAATTTTTCTCGCGGGTTGTATATTATGCCGGGCGCGTGAGTTCCATGGATACGGATGACATGATTTATCTTGTCCAGGGTTTTATCAAGGATACTCCCGCCTTTCTGCCCCTGGCCTCCCATACCCACGGCATAATGGAGCGGCAGATTCCCGTGGAAGCCGGGCTTGCATTTCAGGAACGCATTGACCGGCAACTCCTGGAGGTGGTGAGGGCATTGCAGGTTCATTTCCCCCTGCTTACCGCGGCATTGATGTTGCAAAGCTATGCACTGTTGCTGGGGCTGTGGCAATTGCTTCGCCCAACGCCCGTGAAAATAAAGCTCAGGGAACAAGACGGCAAGATGGTCTGTACAGAGGATTATTTCGAAATGCTGGATACGGCTTTGCAGGCGCTTTGGTGCGGCGCTTTTGCGCAGGAAGCGCCGTCGCCGGGAATAGGATCATGAAAGCGACCAAGCTGCTATTTGCTTTGCCCGTGCTTCTTGCTTTGGGCGCATGCAATGAGATCGAGCTTGGGGAAAAACCTGTTCGGCCTGTGCAGGTCTGGGTGGCGAGCAAGGTGCAGATTCCCGGGGCTTTGTCCTATTCCGGGCAGATATACGCCCGCTACGAGAGCGCGCTCGCCTTTCGCGTCGATGGCAAGGTGATCAGCCGCGATGTCGAACTGGGAGAGCGCGTGGAAGCCGGTCAGGTGCTGGCGCGTATTGATATCAGCGATCTGCAACTGAATATCGACAATGCCAGGGCGGGCCTGCGCGCCGCCCGGGCGGATTTGGCCGTTGCGCGTAACGAGCGCAAGCGGGTGAGGAGTCTGTTTGAAAAAAAATTCGCCAGTCAGGCGGAGATGGACGCGGCAAACAATCACTTCCATACCGCCAGGGCAAAAGTCAAAGCCGCCGAGGCCCAGGTGGAGATTGCGCAAAACCAGTCGAAATACGGAACCCTGAAGGCCAGCAGGAACGGCGCCATCACCCAGATTGCCATTGAAGCGGGTCAGGTCGTCTCCGCCGGGCAGACTGCGTTTCGCCTGGCCCATGAAGGGGAATATGAGGTTCGTATTCGCGTTGGCGAACAAAGCGTGCAGATGCTCAAGCCGAACCAGGCGGTAAGGATTTCACTCTGGGCGGATGATACTGCTCTCCTGTCGGGAATCGTTCGGGATATCGCTCCTGCTGCAGATCAAAATCGCACCTGGCTGGTAAAAATCAGCCTGGTGGCGCCTCCACCGGGGTTGAAGCTGGGGATGACGGCAAAAGTCGTTTTCGCCCCGGAAGCGCCTGGCGGGTTCTTCTGGCTACCGGCCACCGCCTTGTTCCAGAACAATGAACAGCCGGCGGTATGGCTGGTCGATGCGGACGACAAGGTGCGGCTCCGGAATATCGAATTGGAACAATATCTGGAGAATGGCATGCTGGTTTCCGGGCTGGAGGAAGGTGTCGAAGTGGTGGCAGTTGGCGTTACGCATCTGCACCCCGGACAAGTGGTTTATCCCGTTCCCTATACCGGGAAAGCCCATCATGCTGTTTCCCTCAAGGATCAAAGCGGAACTGGGGGATGAAAGGCTTCAATCTCTCGGAATGGGCTTTGCGGCATCAAAACCTTGTGTTGTATCTCATCGTCCTGACAATGGTATTTGGCGTCTATGGGTATGGAAAACTGGGACAGTCGGAAGATCCGCCTTTCACCTTCAAGGTGATGCTGGTGCAGGCCGCATGGCCGGGGGCCAGCGCCACCGATATGGAGCAACAGGTTGTTGACCGCATCGAGAAGGTCATTCTCGAGTCACCCCATGTGGATATCGTTCGCAGTTTTTCCCGTCCGGAGCAGGCCAGTATTTTTGTGCTGGCCAAGGACAGCACTTCGGCGAAAGATGTTCCTGACATGTTCTACCAGATCCGCAAGCGGGTGCGGGACATTGCCCACACCTTGCCCCGGGGAGTGCTGGGCCCCCTGTTCAATGATGAATTCGGTGAAACCTTCGGTAATATCTTTGCCCTGACGGGGGACGGATTCAGCATGGCGCAGTTGCGGGATGCGGCGGATGATATTCGTAAAGAGCTGTTGCGGGTTCCCGATGTGGCCAAGATACTGATAATCGGCGAGCAGGAAGAGCGCGTTTATATCGAGATCAGCAATCAGAAACTGGCCAATCTGGGTTTCGATCTGCAACAGTTGATCGATACCCTGAATGCACAGAATGCGATGCAGGCGACGGGCCGCTTCCATACGGAAAATGACCGGATTTTCCTGCGTCCGGAGGGAAGGTTTCAGCGTATCGAAGATATCCGCCAGCTGCCGATACCAACTTCCGGCGGCGTTGTGCGTCTGGATGAAGTCGCCACCATTCGGGAGGGTTATGCCGAGCCAGAGAACGACAGTATGCGCTTCATGGGAAAACCCGCCCTGGGCATCGGGGTCTCCATGCGCACCGGCGGCGATATCATACGATTGGGAAAAAACCTGGATAATGCCCTGGCGCGTATCGAGAGCAGGCTTCCCGTGGGAATGGCGCTCAACCGGGTGAACGACCAGCCCCGCGCCGTGAAAAGCTCCATTCGTGAATTTCTCCGGGTGGTTGCCGAGGCGGTGATCGTGGTGCTGGCAGTGAGCTTTTTCAGCCTGGGCCTGCGCGCCGGAGCCGTGGTTGCACTCTCCATTCCCCTGGTGCTTGCGGCGACGTTTTTCTGCATGCATCTGTTCGGTATCGGTCTGCACAAGATTTCTTTGGGGTCATTGATTTTGGCGCTGGGATTGCTGGTGGATGACGCCATTATCGCCATTGAAATGATGGCGGTGAAACTCGAAGAGGGCTGGAGTCGCGTGAAGGCCGCCAGCTTTGCCTATAAATCCACGGCCTTTCCCATGCTCACCGGAACCATCGTCACTGCGGCCGGGTTTCTTCCCATCGCCACTGCCGATTCCACCGTGGGTGAATATACGCGTTCCATTTTCCAGGTAGTGACGATTGCCCTGGCGCTGTCCTGGTTTGCGGCGGTAGTTGTCGTGCCTTATCTTGGTTACCACCTGATTCCCGAGAAAAAAACCGAGAAACAGAAAAGGCGCGGGCTGTTCGGGTTTTTCTCCGGCGTGCGGCAATATCTGGCGGAAAGGTTTTATCGCCTGTTCCGTAAACTGGTCTCCTTCTGTGTGGCGCGTCCGCTGCTGGTCATCCTGCTGACCCTGACGGTTTTTGCCGGCTCCCTCTATCTGTTCAAATTCGTGCAGCAGCAATTCTTTCCGGACGCCACCCGCCTGGAGCTGATCGTTGACCTGAAACTGCCGGAAGGCTCTTCCCTGCGAGCCACGAAGCGCGAGGTGGAAAAGCTGGAACAAATCCTCGATGAAGAAAGTGCGCATATTGAAAACTATGTAAGCTACGTGGGGAACGGATCACCGCGCTTTTACCTGCCCCTGGATCAGCAGTTGCCGGATATCAGCTTCGCCCAGTTTGTCATCACCACCAAAAGCATTGCCGACCGGGAAGCCTTGCGCAGCAAGCTGATCGGGAAAATGGACAGCGCCAGGTTTTCACATGTCCATGCGCGCGTGATCCGCCTGGAGAACGGCCCGCCCGTGGGTTATCCCGTGCAGTTTCGCGTATCCGGCGATGATCTGTGGGTGCTGCGGGATATTGCCGCGCAGGTCGCTGCTGCGATGCGGGCCAATCCGCATCTGCGCAACATCAACTATGACTGGAATGAAAGGAGCAAGTCCCTGCAGCTCAGGATCGACCAGGACAAGGCGCTCGCCCTGGGCGTTACCCAGACCGCCATCAACCGGCAGTTGCACGGCATGATCAACGGCGTGACCGTTGGTGAATTTCGTGAAAGGGATCAAACCATTCCCATCCAGATTCGGGGTGCTGGGGAAGTGGATGATATTTCCCTGTTGCGTTCCCTGAATGTGCCGACCGCCAACGGACAGACCGTGCCCCTGGGGCAGATCGCCCATTTGCAATTTACCCAGGAAGAGGGCGTGATTTGGCACCGCAACCGTGTTCCCACCATAACCGTTCGTGGCGACATCTACAGCAAGATACAGGCGCCAACGGTGACTGCGGAAATTCTGCCGCGGTTGCAGCCCATCCAGGAGAACCTGCCCCTGGGCTACCGCCTGGAGACCGGTGGCTCGGTGGAAGAGAGCGCCAAGGGCAATTCGTCCATTGCTGCGGGCTTTCCGCTCTTTATCGTGGTTATGCTGACGGTGCTGATGATTCAGTTGCAGAGCTTTCAGCGCGTCATCATGGTAGTGCTGACAGCGCCGTTCGGATTGATTGGCGTGGCGGCCTTCCTGCTGGCTTTCGACAAGCCCTTTGGTTTCGTCGCCCTGCTGGGAAGCATTGCGCTGTCGGGCATGATCATGCGCAACTCGGTGATTCTGGTGGATCAGATCGACCGCAATATCGATCAAGGCATGGCGCCCCGTGATGCGGTCATCGAATCCGCCGTGCGTCGCTTCCGTCCCATCATGCTTACGGCGCTTGCCGCCATACTGGCGATGATTCCCTTGTCCAGAAGCGTATTCTTTGGTCCGATGGCCATTGCCATCATGGGCGGGCTGCTGGTTGCAACCCTGTTGACGCTGCTGTTCCTGCCGGCGGTTTATACGGTCTGGTACAAAATGACCCAGGGTGGGGAAAGATTTGTGGGGACGCCCGATGAAGCCCCGGCCAAATGATGCGCCTACATCACTTGGCCCAGGTACTCGCCTAAATCCATATCGGCGCCGAGGATATGTCCGGTCAGCCAGTGCTCGAGAAATTTGATGTCGCTGCTGGTAAACGGCTTGCTCTCCTGCAGGCTCCTTCGTTGCAGGGCCTTGATGCTCTCGATCAGCTCCTGGTGTTCCTTCTTGTGCTCTCCAAGACCTTCATAGCCGTATTTCAGCATCAACCGTTCTTCGTGGCTGAAATGCCAGATGGTGCAATTGATCAGCTCATCCATCAACGCCTGGATGTAGTTCGGTGCATCTCCCTCCATCACCGAATGACTGAGCAGATTGAACAGGTCCACCAGCCTGCGGTGATCTTCGTCGATTTCCTGGATCTGAACGCTTAGGGTGTTGTCCCAAATCAAGTCTTTCATGAGCTTTTCTCCGAGTGCCTGTGCAGGGCTTTCCCAACTTTGCCCGCAAAAAGTTGTGGATGCAAGCTGTGGATGGTTCTGGCGTTCTCGTCCTGGTATTGACCCGGTGACCATTCGTCAGATGCCAGCCAGGCCGCGATGCGCTCGTGACGGCTGAACACAACTGAATGGTCGCCGGTTAAATAGCAATAGATATCCTATCCGGCCACCGCCTGCCGGCCTGCCGACCGTGCGGCCCTTACAGATTGGCGGACAAGGGCTGGTGCCGGGGGATTTTCATTGGAGGCCGCTTTTCCCCTTTCGCCAAATCCACGCGCAAGGCGGATTCTGAGAGCCGCCATTCGCCTTTGCGCCGGTTTTTCAACGCCTTGCCGGTGAATGTAACATAGCTGTATTTGCCGTAATGGGGCAGCTTGCGCGCCATGGGGGCTGTAGCGTCAGGTGAATGAACTGACAGCAGGCCGACGGTGAATTCTGGCTGGCCGGGGTGTTGGGTGGTGAGGGCAATGCTCTGTTGTCTGGCGCTGTATGCCTCTTGTTTCAGTAACTCCCTGAACAGGGTGGAGAAACGGTTGCGGTCGCCAAATAACCATACATGGCGATCCCGCGGCAGTTGATCCAGCTCGTCGTCCCATACGATTTCGATATGCCGTTGTCCGTTCGACCAGGAGCGGGCCATTCGTTCGTAACTGCTTTTCATCTTGGCAGATTCATTGGCGGGCAGGATGATAGTCAGTTTGCTGGCTCCGAAGAGCTGCCCAAGGGTGCTCGGCTGTTCGCTGGGATCGAGTTGCCGAAAGAGATCAAAACGGGGATCGATGCTCAGATGCAATGGCCGGTTTTTCAGCTTGATATCGATATCCAGGGCTTTCTCCTGCATCACCAGGGTCTGCTGCAGGGGCAGCGCTTCTCCTTCGAGTTGGATAAAGAGCGGAACCCGGAGTTTGAATGGCGCCCCCGGCTGGCTTTGGCGCAACCGGGCAGTCAATCTATATCCGTCGCCATCGCTGGTTACGGAGATTTGCATCAGCTTCAGGGCCGGCGCGCCGGCGCGCTTGACCCACTGTTTGAACTCGCTTTCCAGTTTGGTGCCGCTGACCGCTTCGAAAGCAGCTTGCAAGTCTTCAAAACCGGCCGGGCGAAAGCGGTTCTCCCGGTAGAAATGCCGCAGGCCTTCAATGAACAGGGGATCGCCAAGTTGCAGACGAAGCATGTGGAAAAACATCAGGGTCTTGCCATAGCCCACTGCCTGGCTGACCTGGCCGTGGTTGCCGCGGAATTCGCTCAGGGGGAAGTCTTCCTCATCCGCCACATAGTTGGCATAGCGCTTCAAGGTGTTGCGGCGGTAATCAGCGCCTTTCCCCTGTTGCTCCCTGATCAGGTGGTCGGCCAGGTAGGAGGTGAGCCCTTCGCTCCAATTCCCCGAGGCATAGTCCACATAGACGCCATTGCCCCACCAGTTGTGCAGAATTTCGTGGGGATAGGCGCTGTGGATGATGAAGGGGAGACGAATTACCCGGGAACCGAGCAGGGTGAAGGAGGGCATGCCATAGCCACTTTCCCAGAAGTTTTCCACCAGGGCGAACTTGTCATAGGGATAGTCGCCCAACAATTTTTGATAGAGCGACAGGTAGTGCTCCGTGGCATTCAGGTAGTCTGCCGCCAACCCGGGATCCGGATCGAGCAGGTAGACCTGGGCCTTGGCCACGGGCGTTTCCTTTTGGTACACCTGGTAGTTTCCCGCAACCAGGTAGATATCGTCCTGCGGCTTGGCCATATGCCAACTGTTGGGAGTTTTCCCCTGTCTTCCCTGGCTGATGGCCGACCAGCCATCCGGCAAATCCAGCCGCATGTCGAAACTGACCAGGGCATTCTCGATGACGGGAAACCAGTAGCTGGAGATACTCAGAAAAACCCCCTGTTCGGAAATCAGTCCCTGGGTGGTGTTTCTGCCATCGGCATATCCCTGGGATACTTTTCCCAGCGGGTGCTGTATGGTGCCGCTATAGCGGATGGTCACGGAACGGCTCGGCGCCGGTAATTCGACGCGGTAGCTTTGCACAGGTACGCTTCCGCTCATCCACCGCGCGCGGGGGGTGAGTACGGCGCCGGGCTGCTGCACCTCGGGGTTGAGTCCGGCATGGAGCTGAAACTCGAAGTGGTCCGACTCGCGGGGGAGCAGGAGCTGGTCTTGTACCTCGATTCGCCCCTTTTCGGGAAGCAGCCTGGCCTCGATGCTGTGGTGAACGACCTGGATATCCCCTGCCAGGGCAGGGGAGACCCCTGCCAACAGCAGCAATATAATGACGAAGGTGTTTTTCATATTGACCAGTCTATCAGGAATTATTGTCGCGTCCGGATGTCTTACACCGGGAATTGAATGTTAATCGGGTGATACTTTAATGGCTAATAAAAATCTTTTTACTTATCTGTTGCTGGCATTTGTCTCTGTATTTTTGAGTGCATGCGGGGCTGTCGAAGTAAACAAATACGCCGGGAAGCACCATGTGCATGGAAAAGCCCCCGAGTCTGCTGAAACAACAGAGCCCCCATCTGCCGGCAATACCCGGGTTGTCCGCATCTCCGGGTCTGCCTCCATTGAGGAGATCATTCCCGCGCTGGCGAAAAAACGGGTGGTGTTCGTTGGCGAAACCCACGACAACTATGCGCACCATCTCAGTCAGCTGGAGATCATCAAGGGTTTGCATGAGGTCTATCCGGATCTGGCCATTGGCATGGAGATGTTCCAGAAACCCTTTCAGGCCCATCTCGACAGCTTTATCGCCGGTGAGATCAGCGAGCAGCAATTCCTCAAGCGCAGCGAATGGTTTGACCGCTGGAGCTTCGATTACCGTCTCTATCGTCCGATTCTCGACTATGCCCGGCAGCACAAGATACCCATGGTGGCGCTCAATGCTTCCAAGGAACTCAAAAACCGGGTCTCCGAAGTGGGCATTGCAGGCCTGAACGAGGAGGAGCGCGCCCAGGTGCCAGCCGAAGTGGATCGCAGCGATGAAGAGTATACAGCGCGCCTGCGTAAAATCTTCCATCAACACCCGGGAAGCAACAAAAGAAATTTCGAGCGTTTTCTGGATGTCCAGCTGTTGTGGGATGAAAGCATGGCGGAAAGGGCGGCAGCCTATCTGAAGGAGCATCCATCGAGAAAACTGGTGGTACTGGCGGGTTCGGGGCATCTGATGCACGGCTCCGGCATCCCCAAGCGGGTATCGCGAAGAATGGATGTGGAAACCGCTATCGTGTTGCCTGCCGACAATCTCAAGCTCCAGCCAGGCATTGCAGATTTTCTCGTGTTTCCGGAAGCCGCCAAGCTACCCAAGGCCGGCCTTATGGGGGTCTTTCTGGGCACCGCGGAAGAAGGCGTGCTAATTGCTTCCATAGCGCCCGAGAGCGCGGCGGAAAAAGCTGGCCTGAAGCGTGGCGATGTAATCCAGCAACTGAACGGCAAAGCCGTAAAAACGCCTTCTGACATCAAGCTGGTGCTGTTTGAAAAGAAACCAGGTGAAAATGTTCAATTGCAGGTATTGCGGAAGCGGCTTTTGCTAAGCGATCAGGAGCTGGACTTCAGTTTTCCCCTTGGAGGCTGAGTCTGCCTTATAGGTTGCTTGGTGGAATATCCGGGCTAAACAGCTACAGGGCGCATCTGTAAAATTGTCATTCCGGCGTAAGCCGGAATCCATAATCTCTTGATAGCTTTGGACGCCGGTCTATGCCGGTGTAATGAAAATCAAGCTGTTCACGGCACCCTGCAATCAGTTTTTTGGCCCCGGTTTCGATTCTCAATTGGTTAACCTGTTAGGCTTGTATAGGTAGGTAATGATAAACCCTGGGTCAACCCCGTCTTCTATTTCGGTTCCCCTTACCTTTAGCACCATCTCTAAAGCGTCTTCATTCAGATTAAAAGGGTGTTCGGATAAATATACCGCCGAGCCAAATACTACGCGAATATCTCCGCCAGGGACTTTGTCCAGGTTGGGGGTTATATTCATATCATCGTTTGGGTAATGTTCCGTAATGAATACCCATTTATATTTATGTAGCTTTTTCAAAACCTTCAAGATTTGTTCGTTCGACATGTGCTGAAATACCTGTCTTATAAAGCATACATCTCCATCTGGAAGGTCGTCTTCAGCAATATTTAAGCATAAGAAGTTGGTTTTTTC
>JAMOMB010000029.1 GCA_027068795.1 Sedimenticola sp.
CCCGAACTCAGAAGTGAAACGGTACATCGCCAATGATAGTGTGGGGCTTCCCCATGTGAAAGTAGGTCACTGCCAGGCATTTATTCCAAAAGCCCCGTATCTTGTGCAGATACGGGGCTTTTTCTTTTTTATTGTTCCGGGTGCAGACCAGAATCCGGAGCTATATGGATTTAGCTTTTTGGCCCGCCGCACCTGAGTCCTGCGATGATCTCTGCCGAGATCTGGGCATATTTACTGGTGCTGAATTCTTTTGCAAAATGAATGGAGGAAGCAGACTCCACAGTCAACCTTACCTGTTTTCCGACAATGAGGTCTTTGGTAACAACTAAGGCATTTTCTGACTGGATGATAGTGTCCTGGGTGTAGGTGCCGGAGATTTCGGGGCCGGTTACACATTCTACTATTGGCTCAGGGCGCAATTGGAAGCTTGCGGAAACAACCTTGTCAGTATCCAGGGTGAGATTGCAGATCTCATCCGTGCCGGAACAGTTTCCGGCCCAACCAGTAAAGTAGTAAGCTGTGTCGGCCAAGGCCTCCAGCGATACAGTTGAGTCGCTGGTGAATGGTATTGTGCAATTACCGATACAATCTACGCCGGATCCAACGACCTTTCCTCCGCTACTGGTGCTGATGGATAGCTCCACCAATGGCTGGGTAATGGTAAATCCCAGATCCCGCATGGAGTGAAGCGTTGTATTACTGAAAAATATGGGCTGATTTATCCAGCCGGTCATCAGCTCATAAGTCATAGCTCGGCCTTGGTTGTCTGAGATGCTGCTGTCTTCGTTCCAGTGGCCATCAGCTGTCCCTTCACCACCTTCGTCTTCCACGGGAATATAAGACCAGGGCGCATTGGGTGCAATGAACTCAGCATTCCAGGCGTCAATGCCATTTACCCCAGTGTACTTATAACTTCCTATTGAGTAGGACAAATTGTTAGACCATAGGGTGCCGATACCTAGTACATGTCCCATTTCGTGTTCGACTACCACCTGCAACATCCCATTGCTTTCCATCGCCGACATATCGGCGCTGTCGAATTCCATAATGCCTTTGGTGGCCAATGTGAAACCCGCTTGCTTAACGATGTTTGTGGGTCCCGCTTGTCCTAATATCCCTCCAGGGCCATCGGCGATGTCGCTTGGTAACAGTGATGCATCAATAGTAACGCCCGTAATGGAAATGCCTGGCTGATAACCGGAAAGACGGCTTTCCCAAGCTGCTTTCGCTTTTAGAAACGCATCTTTTTGAGTTTCTGTAAAATCGCTAGATAGATTTAATGTAATGCTGAAAGGAGTATTTACATTGAGAATGCTGTAAGCGCGAGTTTCCTCAAAACGGATATCTGGCCGTTCAAAATCAAGAAAGAGTGCCGGTGCTGCCGAGTATGCTGTTGCTACAGAAATACCCGCTAGTGCTATGATGTAAGCTGCTATTTTTTTTTGTTTCATAAAGTCTCTTTAGTGATTGAAACTAAACTAGGAAAAATGAGTGAGTTTTCTAGGGAAATTCTTATCAGGCTGTCACCCCGGCGCGGGCCGGGATCTAATGCCCTGATACTGCTGGGTTCCGGTATATGCCGGAATGACGCAGACAGACTTGATCAGAGCTTCCTTAGAATAAACTTCCACGATTCACTAAATTCTCAAACAGTTTAACCGGGCAAATCAGTTTTTTCAGAGGAGCTTTTTCGTTTTGTTAACTCAAGCAAGACGGCGCTATCCACAATGATTAATTATCGTATTACACCCAAATATCCCACCAAGCATCTGTTCCGGGTGAGCCTGACTATTCCCCAACCAGCCCCGGAGGGGCAGCAGCTGTGCATGCCGGCCTGGATACCCGGCAGCTACATGATTCGGGATTTCGCGAAAAATATAATTTCCATCAACGCCCTATGTGAAGGGCAGCCGGTTGCGCTCTCCAAGCTGGACAAGCAGACCTGGAAGGCGGCGCCGGTATCCGCCCCACTGGTGGTGGAATACGAGGTGTATGCCTGGGATCTGTCGGTCAGGGGGGCGTATCTCGATACCACCCGTGGCTTCTTCAATGGCACCAGTGTGTTTCTCCAGGTGCTTGGTCAGGAAGACATGCCGTCGCGGGTGTATATACAGAAGCCTGCTGGCAAGGCATATCAATCCTGGAAACTGGCGACGAGTATGCAGCCGGCAGCCGTTGACCAATGGGGTTTTGGCTCCTATGAGGCGGATTCCTACGCGGATCTGATCGATCATCCCGTGGAAATGGGGCATTTTCAGGAGCTGGAGTTCGAGGTGGATGCGGTTCCCCACCGTATGAGCATCAGCGGAAAATGCCAGTTTGACGCTGAAAGGCTCTCTGGTGATTTGCAGAGAATATGCAGTCATCATGCGCTTTTTTTTGGCGAACTGCCGGTAACGTCCTATTTGTTTCTGGTTCTGGTCACGGGAGATGGCTATGGTGGCCTGGAGCACATGGATTCCACCAGCCTGTTGTGCAAGCGGGATGATCTTCCTCCCCGGGGGATGCAGGCAATCACCGAAGACTACATGAAGTTTCTGGGCTTGTGCAGCCACGAGTATTTTCATCTTTGGCATGTAAAGCGCATTCGTCCGGAGGTATTCAAGCAGGCGGATTTGTCCCGTGAGGTATATACGGAACTGCTGTGGGCGTTCGAGGGCATTACCAGCTATTACGATGATCTTGCCCTGGTGCGTTCTGGGTGTATTGAGCCAAAAAAATATCTTGGGCTTCTGGCGCAAACCATCACCCGGGTGATGCGCAGCAGCGGCAGGCGGAAACAAACCCTAGCCGAGTCCAGCTTCGACGCCTGGACGCGGTTCTACCAGCAGGATGAAAACGCCCCCAATGCCATCATCAGCTATTACAGCAAGGGTGCATTGGTCGCTTTGGGCCTGGATATGCAGTTGCGTGACTCCAGCCGGGAACAACGCTCCCTGGATCATTTCATGCGCAGGCTCTGGGAGGATTATGGCAAGCAGGACAAAGGCGTAACCGCGCCGGAGCTGGAGCGGCTGGCCAGCGAAGTGGCGGGGGAGGATCTGTCGGCCTTTTTTGCCCGGACAGTTCATGATACGGAAGAGTTGCCCCTGGAGGAATGGCTGGCCTCAGTTGGCGTCGGCTGCCAGCTGCGTCCGGCAAGAAACCAGGAAGATTGGGGCGGTGTTCGGGATGAACCCGAGCCGGTGGAGCCGAAGCCTGCTCTCGGGGCGCGCTACCGGCAACAGGGGGATCTGGTGGAACTCATGCAGGTTTTCGATGGCGGCTCCGCCCAGGAAGCGGGTCTGTCGGCAGGAGACAGGCTCATCGCTATCGATGGATTGCAGGTGAGCGCCAAAAACCTGGACAGGCTCATGGGGCGATTTGAGCCTGGGGAAGAAGTGCCGGTGCATGCTTTTCGCCGGGACGAGCTCATGACTTTCTCGCTGCCCATTCAGCTGGCGCCGCGGGATACCTGTGATCTCTGGTTCCTCCCCGAGGCGCAATGCACTCCTGTGCAGCTTGCCCGGCGACGCAGCTGGTTGAACGAGCAATGAATGCAGGGGAATATCAATTGCTGAAAGTGCTCGGCGACGCCAAATTCCATTCCGGAGAGGCGCTGGCCGGACGGTTTTCCGTTAGCCGCGCCGCCATCTGGAAACGGGTGCGGAATCTGAATCAGGTTCCCGGCATCGACATTCAGTCGGTGCGCGGCAAGGGCTATTGCCTGCCTGCTCCCCTGGATCTTCTCGATGCCGATGCCATACTCGCCCGTATCGGGCCTGCCCGGCGTTCACGATTGCTGAAGCTGGCGCTTTTGCCGGTCGTTCCTTCCACCAATGAATATCTGCTGAACCAGCGCAATCCGTTGCTGCACAGCGGCCATGCCTGTGTGGCCGAGCACCAGACTGCCGGGCGCGGCCGGCGGGGCAGGCAATGGGTGTCGGTATTTGGCAACAATGTCTATCTGTCCCTTGCCTGGCGATTCGATCTTTCCATGGCGGATCTCGCGGGGCTGAGCATCGCAGCCGGTGTGGCGGTTGCCCGGGCCCTTGCCGCCCGGGGCCTGCGGGGGCATGGCCTGAAATGGCCCAATGACGTTCATGTGCAGGGGAAAAAACTGGCGGGCATACTGGTGGAAGCCAATGGCGAAATGGAAGGTCCCTGTCTCGCCGTCATTGGCATCGGCCTGAATGTCCGGCTGCCGGCCTCGGCAGGCGGAGATATTGATCAGCCGTGGACGGACCTGGCGGCCTGTCTTGCTTCCCTGCCGGATCGCAATGCGCTGGTGGGCGACTTGCTCGGGGCGCTGGTGGATGTCTGTATTCAATATCAACAGCAGGGTCTGGCTCCCTTTCTTGAAGCCTGGAAGGAGTATGATATCTACATGGGCAAACCAGTGGAGCTGCAAGTGGGGGATGAGAGGATCACGGGTGTCTATGCGGGGCTGAGTGATCAGGGCGGGCTGGTGCTGGACAGCCCGGCGGGGAGGCGAACCTGGTATTCGGGGGAAGTCAGTTTGCGGAGCAAAACCTGAAATGGAGCGGCTGTATATCGACCTGGGCAATTCCCGGTTGAAATGGAGGCGCGATCAAGCCCCCATGCAGGCGCTGGCGTATTCTGCAAACCGCCTGCATGGACAGCTTACCTCCGTGTGGCGTGAGGAAACCCCGCCGGAGCAGGTCTGGCTGGCGTCCGTGGCGGGCCAGGTGGCCTATGACAACTTGCTGGGCTGGCTGGTGAACTGCTGGGGCCTTGTTCCCCATATCATGGAAGTGTCCGCTGAGGACTGCGGCCTGCGCTGCGGCTACCCCGAACCCCGGCAATTGGGCGTGGATCGCTGGGCGGCGATGATCGCCGCCCATGCCGCCTTTCCCCATGGCGTCTGCGTGGTGGATTGTGGCACTGCCGTCACCCTGGATGCAGTGGACGGGCGGGGGCGGCATCTGGGCGGATATATCCTGCCGGGGATAGATGCTATGCAGCAGGTATTGCTACAGGAAACCGCCATTGAGAGGGAAACCGGAGCGGCCGAAGCCGGCGGGGAATGGGGAAACAGCACCGTCAGCTGTATTGAATTGGGAACAGGAAAGGCGCTTGTGGCCCTTATCGAGCAGTCTGTGGAGCGCATGCAGGCCGCGGGCGCCTGCAACCCCGGACTGGTGTTGACGGGCGGTGGCGTTGGCGCGATTGAGTCAATGATGCAGATCGACTATCAGCGCCGGGACGCGCTGGTGCTTGAGGGAATACAATTGTACGCAGAAGAGAAAAGCCGATGATACGCCTGTTGCTGGGCCTGCTGATTGCAGGCAATGTGGTGCTGTTCCTGTGGATCCAGTATGGCGATAGCAGGAGGGACAATGAGCGCCAGCAGCAGGTTCGCCAACCGGATTTTGGCGAAATCCGCCTCCTGCGGGAAATCGATAGCCCGGAACCGCCCATGGGGGAGCAGCCTGCCCTGGCAGCCGATGAAGAAAGGGAGTCGCCGGTATTGGAGCAGCAATCATCTTATCTGCCGGAGCAGGTGTTGGTTGAGTCTGAATCCAAGGTTGAAGCTGAAGCTGAAGCCGAAGCCGCAGTTGAAGCTGAAGCAGAATCTGAAGTTGCAATCATCTATTGTGGTGAGTTGGGCCCTATCCGCAGCAGAAATATGGCGGAAGGCTACCGGCGCATACTTTCCCAAAATGAAGCTGCGAATGTACAGGTAGAAGCAAGAGCCGGCCGGGAAACCACGGGCTATTGGGCCATGATTCCCGCGTTGCCGGATGCGGCCAGCGCCGAAGCCATGCTGAAAAGGCTGCAGGCAGCGGGCCTGGAGGATCTGTGGCTGATCCGCAACGGGGAGCTCGAAAACGCCATTTCCCTGGGGCTGTATACAGAAGAGCGCTATGCAAAACGCCATGCGGACAATGTTCGCAATATGGGATTCGAACCAATCGTGATGCCGAAACAAAGAAAAACCCGCGTGTACTGGGTGGTGTTTTCCGCAGTGGAAGAAGAAGTGTTGAAAGCGTTCGAGAATGAAAAATTGCCCGTCAACGCGGTGTTGCGACAGAAAGATTGCAAACAGGCTTTGACTGGCAACTGACAAGCTGTAAAATACGCAGCCCATGCCGGTGTAGCTCAGTTGGTAGAGCGCCTCACTTGTAATGAGGATGTCGTGGGTTCAACTCCTATCACCGGCTCCAGTTTTTCAAACAAAGGCGTATGCACTTCTCCCGGTTTTGCCGGGGGATGTTTGCCGGCTCGCCGGTTGAGCCTTGTTTTCTCTTTTTACCGCCAGGCTGATTTTCCTGGGAACATTCTTTGCAATAGCCTGCTATTTTGTGCGAATTGCGTCTTGTGTCGGAAACGCTGAATCGCAATCCACTTCACTCAGACGGAATCAGGAATCCCAAAACCCTTCATGCCTGCCGGGTTTTAGCGGTTTCCAGGCTGTTACCATATGCGCCTGTGTACAATTCCAAGGTAAAAAAAATATGCGCAAGCTGCTGTTTCTACTTGTATTGCTGTTGCCCCTTCCGGTTGTTGCCGCCGTTACCAATATCGACAATGCAGAGCTGGAGAAGCTCATGAGCGAAGGCGTTCCGGTCATCGACATTCGCCGGGCGGAAGAATGGCGGCAAACCGGGGTGGTCAAAGGCAGCCATTTGATTACCTTTTTCGACAAGCGGGGCAACTACAATGTGCCTGCGTGGCTGGAGAAGCTGGCGCCCATTGCGGGCAAGGATCAGCCTTTCATCCTGATATGCAGAACCGGTAACCGCACCGGAATTTTGAGTAACTTTCTGGACAAGAAATTGGGCTACGCCAAGGTATATAATGTCCGGAAAGGGATCACCGACTGGATTGCCAAAGGCAAACCCGTGGTGAAGCCCTGAATACGACATCTATTGTTGCCGGGTATACAGCCCGAGCATAGTGGATTGCCGGGTTAATTGCCCGGCTGTCTCACCGGAGTACACTACCCATGGGTTTCAAATGCGGAATCGTGGGTTTGCCCAATGTGGGCAAATCCACCCTGTTCAATGCGCTTACCAAGGCGACCATCGCGGCAGAAAATTATCCTTTCTGCACCATCGACCCCAATGTGGGTATTGTCCCTATCGCGGATCCGCGCCAGGAGCGGCTTGCCGCAATCGTCAAGCCGGAACGAGTGGTTCCCGCCACCATGCAATTCGTGGATATCGCCGGCCTGGTGGCGGGCGCTTCCAAGGGGGAGGGCCTGGGCAACAAGTTTCTGGCGAATATTCGTGAGACGGACGCCATCGTGCAGGTGGTGCGCTGTTTTGAGAATGACGATGTGGTGCATGTGGCGGGCAAGGTCGAACCGCTGGCCGATATCGAGGTCATCAACACCGAGCTGGCGCTGGCGGATCTGGAGACCGTGGAAAAGGCCCTGGACAAGACCAGCCGTATGGCCAAGACCGGGGACAAGAAAATCCTGGCCCACAAGGCGCTGCTGGAGAAAGTGCGCGAGCATCTGGATCAGGGACTGCCGGTGCGCTCCCTGGGGCTGGATGAAGATGAGCAGGCGGCGCTGGTTGACCTGCATCTGCTGACCATCAAGAAAGTGCTGTATATCGCCAACGTCAGCGAAGATGGCTTCGAGGACAACCCCTTTCTGGATGCGGTGCGTGAACACGCCGTGACGGAAGGTGCGGAAGTCGTACCTGTTTGCGCCGCCATCGAAATGGAACTGGTGGAGCTGGATGAAGAGGACAAGGCGGATTTTCTGGCGGAAATGGGCCAGGATGAACCAGGCCTGAACCGCGTGGTGCGCGCGGGTTACCACCTGTTGGGCTTGCAGACCTATTTCACCGCCGGCGTGAAAGAAGTACGGGCCTGGACGGTGCCAGTAGGCGCAACCGCGCCCCAGGCCGCCGGGGTCATTCATACGGATTTCGAACGGGGCTTCATTCGGGCGGAAGTGATCGCCTATGAAGACTTTATTGCCTGCGGCGGTGAGCAGGGTGCAAAGGAAGCAGGCAAGCTCCGTCTGGAAGGCAAGGAGTATGTCGTCCAGGACGGGGACGTGATTCATTTCCGCTTCAATGTCTAGTGCTGAAGACAGGCCAGGGACTGATTGCTACCCAAAGCCAGCAAGAAAATGCCTTTCATGCCATGTCGACCGGGACGGCGGCCTTGCCTTTCAGAACTTATTCCGTATTTCCCAGACAGGTGCCCACCCGCTGCGCGCTGATGATCCAGGGATGATCGGTGGGCACCAGCTTTTTGTTGCCGGCGACTTCCCGTAGCGGCACGGGAATGGCGTGCTCGCCCCGGGCGGCGACCATGACGCCATAATGTTCCTGGGCGATCAGGTCTGCGCAGACTGTCCCCAGACGGGTTGCCAGAAGCCGGTCGGCGGCGGAGGGCGTACCGCCGCGCTGCAGATGTCCAAGGATGGTGACCCGGGATTCCAGCCCGGTCATTTGCTCCAGCTGCTTTGATAATACTACGGTGTGATTGGCGTATTCCTCGTTGAGCTGGGCCAGGTCTTCCCTGGCGTCCTTCTTTTCCTTTTTGCTAGTGGCATTGAGTTTGCGCTGCTCGGCTTCCCGAACCAGGCTGGCCTTGTCCGTAGGCAGGGCGCCTTCGGCCACGGCCACGATGCTGAAATTCTTGCCGCTGCGGGAGCGCTCGCGGATGGCGGCGGCCACCACCTCCAGATCGTAGGGGATTTCCGGCAGCAAGATTACATCGGCGCCGCCGGCGATGCCTGCGCCCAGCGCCAGCCAGCCGGCGCGATGCCCCATGATTTCCACCACGATGATGCGATGGTGGCTGTGTGCGGTGCTGTGCAGGCGGTCGATGGCGTCGGTGGCGATGCCCAGGGCGGTATCGAAGCCGAAGGTAACATCGGTCAGGGCGACATCATTGTCGATGGTTTTCGGCAGGGTGATGATGTTCAGGCCTTTTTCCATCAACTTCAGCGCATTTTTCTGCGTGCCTCCGCCCCCGATGCAAACCAAAGCATCCAGGTGGTTGGCGTGGTAGTTTTCCACGATCACATTCGTCATGTCCTGGATCTTGCCGCCGAACAGCATGCGGTGGGGCTTGTCGCGGCTGGTGCCGAGAATGGTTCCGCCCCGGGTAAGGATGCCTGACAGGGCATTGTCGTCGAGGCGCTTGAAACGGTTGTCCACCAGGCCGCGGAAACCGTCCTGAAAACCGATCATCTGCATGCCGTAATGCCCCTGGGCGGCTTTTCCCGCGCCCCGTATGGCAGCGTTCAGGCCGGGGCTGTCGCCCCCGGCGGTAAGTATGCCAATATGTTTGGTCATGATGTTGCCCCCTTGTGCCTTGGTGGGGTTACTATGCCAGCAGTCACGGAGAAAGCAAAACGATACAGATCAAGGTTTCCATACTCTTGTGCGGCATTTACCTGTGCTAATCTGTAGGCCGAATTGACTAGGGAAGAGCGGGATATGAGTAAAACAACCTGGCTGATTGTCATGATGCTGGCTTTGTCATGCCTGCCCATCGCCGCACCGGCTGGAGAAGGCGTGGGCGCGATTGGCGCTGGAGAACGCATCGATGCCGCCATGCTGCGTGCAGAGCTGGAAAAAGTGCAATCCAGAAAGGACTTGCTGCCGGAACGCCAGAAGGCCATTGCCAGCGTCTACGAAGAAGCACAGGACTGGCTGGCCCAGGCGGATCAATACAAGAGCGCCACCAAGCAATTTCTCGCTTCCCGCACCAGTGCGCCGTTGAAGGCCAAAGCGATTCATGAGGCGCTGGGCGGAAAGACGGAGAAGCTGCCGAAAGAAAGCCAGTTCAAAGGCAAGTCCCTGGAAGAACTGGAGCAATTGCTGGAAACGGAGAAAGCAAAACAGGCCGCCCTGGAAGCCCGGGTGGCGGAGATGGCGCAAGCGGTGGCCATGGAGGCGAACCGCCCCGATGCGGCGCGCAAGGAGCTGACGGAATCTGGTCAGCAAATGGATGAATTGCAAAAGGCGCTGTCCGCCCAGGAGTTGCCCGCAGACGCCATGACACTGGCGCAGTACCGGCGCAACCAGGCAAAACTGCTGGCGCTGAAAAGGCAAATTGCCATGCTGGAGCAGGAAATGCTTTCTCATCCGGCGCGCCTGGCCCTGAGCAAGGCGCAGCTGGAGCAGGCCGAGACTGAGGCCGCCCTGGCCGGCAAGCGGGTGGCGTTGCTGGAAGATCTGGTCAACAAGCGCAGGAAAACAGAAGTTGAGCGGGTGAGTAAGGTTGAAGAAAAGAAAGAGCAGGATATTGCTGAAAAATACCCTGCTCTGAAAGACATCGCCATGGAAAACGCCCGGCTTGGCAAGGAACTCAAGGACACCACCCAGGCCCTGGAGCGCGCCAGCAAGCGCGACAATGAACTGCGCGAACAGGCCCAGCGTATGGAAATGGAATACCGCAACACCCAGCGCAAGGTGGAAATCGCCGGGCTGAAAGAAGCCCTGGGGCAGATTCTCCTCGAGCACCGCAAGAGCCTTCCCGATCCCCGTGAATACAGGAAACAGGAAACGCGCCTGAGAAAACATGTTACGGAAACAGGATTGCGCCAAATCCAGTACAAGGAACAGCGCCGCCAGCTGAATGACCTGGAGGCTGCTGCCGCCAGCCTGCTTGGCGGACTGCCAAAGCAAGAGCGGGCCAGGCTGAAAGGCCCCCTCAAGGAACTGTTGCAGCGCAAGCGGGAACTGCTGGACAAGTTGGTTGCAACCGATGAAGCCTACCTGCGCGCCCTGAGTGAACAGGATGTCATGTTGCGGCGGGTGCAGGAGGTGTTGCGCACCTATGACGAGTTCCTGGCGGAACACCTGCTGTGGGTGAGAAATACCGCCGTGCTTGGCCTGGAAGACCTGAAAAAGATTCCGGCTGAACTGCGGGCGTTGTTTAACCTGCCGGCCTGGCTGGAAGTCTGGAGGAATTTTGCCCGGCAGTTGTCTGATTCCTACTTGTTTTATTTACTCCTATTGCCGGTGCTGGGCGCATTCTGGCTGAGGAGGCGCATCAGGAATGCCTTGATCGTCAGCAGCAATACCATTGGGAAGCCGGCCGGGGGGAATTTCTCTGCTACGTTAAAGGCGCTCCTGTACAGTTTTCTGCTGCCCGTGGCGCCTGCGTTGCTGCTGCTGTTGCTGGCATGGCAGTTGAAGCAGGACGCGGATGGTTCACCCTATGCGGATGCCCTGGCGGAGGCTTTTTACTGGGCCTGGCGGCCGCTGTATTCCCTGTTGCTGCTGCGTGCGCTGGCTTGCCGCCGCGGGGTGCTGGAGGCGCATTTCCGCTGGCGCAGGGAGAGCATCCAGCGCTTGCGCAAAGCGGTTGGCTTTCTGCTACTGTCCTTTATTCCCGTATCCATGCTGATGGTGATTCTGACCAATGTCGGGGAGGATGGTTTGGCCGGGGTGCTGCTCAAATTCACCTTCCTCCTTGCGGCGGTTTCCCAGAGTATTTTCATCTATATGGTGTTTCACTGGAAAAAGGGCGTGGTGGCGAGCTATTTGCAGCAGCATCCCGGGGGACTGGCCTGGAAATCCCGCTGGTTGTGGTTTCCGCTGATGGTGAGCATTCCCATGTTGCTGGTGGTGCTGTCCATGTTGGGTTATGTTTATACCGCCGCCACGCTTCTGAACCAGGTTATCAACACCCTGTGGCTGGTCGCTGGATTGGTGGTGCTGCAACAGCTGGCGGAACACTGGCTGCTGTTGAGTCGCCGCCGTATCGCCTATCAGGCCGCCCTGGAAAGACGCAAGGTGATGGCGGAAAAGGAAGCGGAAGAGCACTTGCCGGAAGCGGAAGCCGGAACCGAGCTCAGCGAGCCAAAAGTGGATTTGGTGACCCTGAGCAAGGAAAGCCGAAAATTGCTCAATGCGGCTATATTGATTACCGCGGTTATCGGCTTGTGGCTGATCTGGGCGGAATCCCTGCCCGCCCTTGGGTTTCTGGACACCATTCCTCTGTGGCAGCATAGCGCCGTGGTCAATGGCGTGGAGACCCAGGTGCCCGTAACCCTGGGAAACCTGCTGCTGGTCGTTGCCATTATTATTGCCACCCTGGTGGCATCCCGGAATCTTCCATCCCTGCTGGAAATTATTCTGTTGCAATATTTTCATCTGTCTTCCGGCAGCCGTTACACCATCCGCACCCTGACCGGCTACACCATTGCCGCAACCGGCATGGTGCTGGTTTTCAAGGCCGTCGGCGGCAGTTGGGACCAGATCCAGTGGCTGGTGGCGGCCCTGGGGGTGGGCATCGGATTCGGCCTGCAGGAAATTGTCGCCAACTTCATCAGCGGCCTGATCATCCTGTTTGAACGTCCCATCCGTGTGGGAGACTATGTGACTGTGGGCGACAGCAGTGGAACGGTTACGCGCATCCGCATCCGCGCCACCACCATACTGACCCGGGACCGCAAGGAATTGCTGGTGCCCAACAAGGAATTCATTACCGGGCGCTTGCTCAACTGGTCATTGTCCGACCAGACCACCCGCCTCAAGCTTGCCGTGGGCATCCCCTACGGGGCAGATGTGGAGCTGGCGGAAAAACTGATGGTGGAAGCGGCCGAAGAGCACCAGCTGGTGCTGGATGAGCCAAAGCCCTTCGTGTATTTCCAGAGCTTCGGCGACAGCGCCCTGCTGCTGGAGTTGCGCTGTGTAATCGATTCCGTGGACTACCGCGTCTCCACCCTGAGTGAGCTGCATCATGCCATCAACCGCAAGTTCCGCGAGGCAGGCATGGAGATTCCCTACCCCCAGCAGGATGTGCACCTGGATCTTCGCGGGCCACTGGAAGTAAAGCTGCAACCCGGATCCGGGCTTTCTTGATAATGTTATGATTCCGCACATGAAAATACCGCTCCTGATCTTTGCTTTGCTGCTTGGCGGCTGCGCCTATCAATCGCCGCCTGCCAGTTTCTTCGTGCTCAGCCCACAAGCAGAGGCGTCCCCGGCGACGCGCTCTGACCTGCTTTTGGGCGTGGGGCCGGTACATCTTGCAGATTATCTGGATCGCAACCAGATTGTGCGCAGAGACACGGAAGTGCGCCTGCGGATGGATGAATTCAATCGCTGGGCCGGCGACCACAGAAAGAACATTACCGCGGTGCTGGCGGAGAACCTTGCCAGAACCCTGGGTTCGGATGGCGTGCTGGCCTACCCCTGGGCCTCCTCTTTGGATCTGGACTATCAGGTGGTGGTGGACATCAGACGCTTTGACGCCGGAGCGGATAACCTGGTTGTGCTGGAAGCGCAATGGCAGTTGCTCAGCGCGCCCGGGAAACTGCTACGGCTGCGGCGCTCGCATATCGAGATCCAGGCGGCGGACAGCAGCCATGAGGCGCAAGTCGAGGCGCAAAGCCAGGCTCTGGCGGCGCTGGGAGAGCTCATCGCCGCCGCCGTGCGGGCAGCGGAAGAGACTTGAGCAAAATACGCTGCCGGCAAGCACGGAAAATCAGGTATAATCCTCACCCCGCCGCCCGTAGCTCAGCTGGATAGAGCGCAGCCCTCCGGAGGCTGAGGTCAGAGGTTCGAATCCTCTCGGGCGGGCCATATTGAAAAGCCCGCCGCGAGCGGGCTTTTCAATATGGCGTGTCCGGGGGCCGATTTGCACCTCTCCAGGTTCGACAAAAAGGCAGGAAAGCCTTTTTGAACGCCGGCGTCAGCCGGCGCCCCGCAGGGGTGAGCGCCAGGGAAGGCGCGAATCCATCCTCTTGAAGAAAACTCTGATACGCCTTGAACCCATATCTTGGGTATATTACGGGCATATATTCATGAGCCACTTGAGATTCAGCACCAAATATGGCTGATGTTGATAATAGCGTCATGGAGCCAACAAGAAAGTTGTGGTGAGGGTATTTGGGCTTGCCAGCAGATCATAAGGTGAGATTTGTGGTGGACAATAAAATGCAGGAACAAAAGCAGTGAAGGATATTGGACTCACTTCTTACCACAGTCAGTTATTCGCCTGGCAACTTACCCGGCAGACGGCTGGCGATGATGTGGATTCCTTGGGCTCCACCTTGGTGGATGCTCAGGTCGATCTGAATCCCCACCAGGTAGAAGCTGCGCTGTTTGCCTGCCGTAACCCCTTGTCCCGGGGCGTTCTTCTGGCGGATGAAGTCGGCCTGGGAAAAACCATCGAAGCGGGTCTTGTCCTTGCCCAGTTCTGGGCCGAGCGTAAGCGCCGCATCCTCATTATCGTTCCGGCCAACCTGCGCAAGCAGTGGCATCAGGAATTGCTGGACAAATTTGCGCTGGAATCGCTGATACTGGAGTCCAAGAGTTTCAATCAGCTCAGGAAGCAGGGCGACCCCAACCCTTTCGATACCAATCGTCCGGTAATTTGCTCTTACCAGTTTGCCAAATCGAAAATCGACGATATCCGAAAAGTGCCTTGGGATCTGCTGGTCTATGACGAGGCGCATCGCCTGCGCAATGTCTACAAGAAGAGCAATGTCATCGCCAACACCCTCAAAGAGGGGCTGTCCGGCGTCAAGTCGAAGGTGCTGCTTACCGCCACGCCGTTGCAAAATTCCTTGCTGGAGCTATACGGCTTGGTCAGCATCATAGATGAACGGGTTTTCGGGGATCTGGACAGCTTTCGCCGCCAGTATGCGCGGCTGAATGACACGGCGGTCTTCCAGCAATTGCGAAGTCGTATTGCGCCCCTGTGCAAACGCACCTTGCGCAAGCAGGTGGCTCACAGCATCGCCTACACCAAACGAATCCCTTTGGTAGAGCAGTTCATGCCAAGCAACGATGAGCAGGCTCTTCGTGAACTGGTCGCAGATTACCTTCGACGCCCGGAACTCAAAGCCCTGCCCAGCGGGCAACGGCAGCTCATTTCTCTGGTGCTGTGGAAGCTGCTGGCTTCATCGACGTATGCCATCGCCGGTGCTCTTGGCACCATGGCAGCTCGGCTGGAAAAGCTGTTGGATGATGCCGAAAAGGCGGAGTCACTTGTTGAATCCCTCGACAAGGACTACGAAGCCCTCGATGAAGAAGCGGAAGAGTGGGAAGTTGAGCAAGACAACGGTCAGCTGGACGAGAAGGAAAAGGAAGCCATAAAAAGCGAAATGGCCGAATTGCGCCGCTATGAAGCCATGGCCAGGGAAATCCGCAACAATGCCAAGGGAGAAGCCCTGCTAACCGCATTGGATCGTGCTTTCAAGGAACTGGACAGGCTTGGTGCGCCACGCAAGGCCCTGATCTTTACCGAATCCCGCCGTACCCAGAACTACCTGTTCTCACTATGGCAAGACACGCCTTATGGAGAAGGCGTTGTGCTATTCAACGGGACCAATAACAGCCCGGAACAGCGCCAGATCTACAAGGCCTGGCTGGAAAAACATGCCGGCTCAGACCGTATCACGGGGTCGAAAACCGCAGACACCCGGGCTGCGCTGGTGGAGTACTTCCGTGACCAGGGGCAGGTAATGATTGCCACCGAAGCTGGTGCTGAAGGCATCAACCTGCAATTCTGCTCGCTGGTCATCAACTACGACCTGCCCTGGAACCCGCAACGCATTGAGCAACGTATCGGCCGCTGTCATCGGTATGGACAGAAGTTCGATGTGGTGGTGGTGAACTTTGTTGATCTGACCAACGAAGCGGATCGCCGGGTCTATGAACTGCTGGAACAGAAATTCCGCCTGTTCGATGGTGTTTTCGGCGCCAGCGATGAAGTGCTGGGGGCCATCGGTTCAGGGGTGGATTTCGAGCGCCGTATCGCGGACATTTACCAAAGCTGTCGCGACCCGGAGACCATCCGTCAGAGTTTCGAACGGTTGCAGCAGGAACTGGCCGCGGAAATCAATGAGGCCATGGTCAAGACCCGCGAGGCCCTGTTCGAGCATTTCGATGAACAGGTACTGGAAAAGCTGCGTATCGACAGCCAGGAGACCCGCAGCCGATATGAACAAATGTTCATGGACCTCAGTCGCGTGGAACTGGGAGGTCATGCCCGCTTCGATGGCGACAACGGCTTCATTCTCGAATCACTGCCAGCCAACAGCCTGCGGGATACCGTACCCCTGGGCCGATACGAACTGCCCCGGCGGTCTGGCGAAGCGCATCTTTACCGTCTGGGGCATCCCTTGGGCGAATACATCCTGCAACAAGCCAAAGACCGCATCCTGCCGCCAGCACGGCTGGTATTTGACTACAACGCCTGGAAAGGTGGCCGCCTGACCACGCTGGAAGCCTGGCGAGGAAAACAGGGTGTTTTGATTGCGGAACTTCTGGCCATTCAGTCCCTTGGCGGAACCGAGCAACACCTCGTGATATCCGCCGTGACCGACAGTGGAGAGGTCTTGCCCGAAGATGACCCGGAGAAACTCCTGCGACTGCCTGTCATCCAGCAGCAGCCAATCGATGCGCCGGTTGTTAGTGCTTTGCTGGAATCCGATCAGAAAGAACGGAAGAATCGCTTGGCAAAGCATATCAACCAGCGCAATCTTGGCTATTTCTCGCAGGAAGTCGAAAAGCTCGATGCTTGGGCTGACGACCTCAAGGTCGGGTTGGAGCAGGAAATCAAGGAAATTGACCGACAGATCAAGGAAGTGCGGCGCACCGCCGCTACCGCCCCCACCCTTGAAGAAAAACTCAACTGGCAAAAGCAACAACGCGAGCTGGAGCGCAAGCGCAACAAGCTACGCCGGGAGCTGTTTGACCGGCAGGATGAAGTGGAAGAAAAGCGCAATCAGCTCATAGCGGAGCTGGAGGCTCAATTGACACAAAAGGCGGAAGAAAAGCGTTTGTTCACTATCGAGTGGGTACTTGAATAAGCAGTTCCTGTAGAATGACAGCAAGATTGGAGAGGCGATATGGCAAGCGGCAAGTTATTGAGGCAATTGATCAATGCTGGGGTCCGAGGGGATTCCGACGAGTTCCGTGCGGCCTCTGAAGCGGTCATCAGGGAAGAGCGGCAAAAGAAGCATCACCTGCTGGCCAATGACCTGGAACGCCTGCTGTATGGCGAACACCAAACCTCTGCCGTGGGAGCGGCAAGAGGCCAGTTATCCGAATTGCCCACCAGCAAGGACAACGGCCTGGAACTGCTGGAAATCCGGCCGGCCGTGCGGCAGGAAACGGACATCGTGCTCGCCAAAACGGCTCAAACCGCCCTCACTGAAATCCTGCAAGAGCACAATCGCGCCGATGTGCTGCGTTCCTATGGCCTGCAACCCGCGCAAAAACTGCTGTTCTGTGGCCCGCCCGGCTGCGGCAAGACTCTTGCGGCAGAGGTGCTGGCGCACAGCCTGGCCTTGCCACTGGTCGTTGTACGCCTTGATTCCGTTATTTCCTCCTTCCTGGGCGAAACCGCCTCCAACCTGCGCAAAGTCTTCGACTTCGTATCGGTCAACCCCGTGGTGGCGCTGTTTGATGAATTCGACGCGTTGACCAAGGATCGTGGCGATGCCGCCGATCATGGCGAACTCAAGCGCTCCGTAAACGCCGTCTTGCAAATGCTCGATAGCTACCGGGGCGAAAGCATCCTGATCGCCACCACCAACTACGAAACCCTGCTTGACCCTGCCGTATGGCGCCGCTTCGATGAAGTCGTGCGTTTCGATATGCCGGATAACAGGCAGATACGGCAACTGCTGGAACTCAAGCTCTCCGGTATCCGCCGCAACTTCGACACCGATGACGCCAGGCTGCCCAAGCTGTTCAAGGGATTCTCCCATGCCGATATCGAGCGGGTACTCCGTCGCGCAGTCAAGGAGATGATTCTCTCCGGGCGGGAATTTCTTGAAATCGACCACCTGAAGGATGCGCTGGCCCGGGAGTACCGTCATAAGCAGCAATAAAGGAGCAAGGAGAGGAAAGGTAGATGGAAATCGATAAGTCTTACGATGGAAGAGAGCACTCCTTGATAAAGCATGAGCTGCTCGGGAGCTATCTTGAAAAGTTGCTATATATTGTCGGGGGAAGCGGAGAAAAAGAAATTACTTATGTTGATTGCTTTTCTGGGCCTTGGGCAGATGATAGCGATGATCTGCACGGAACATCCATTGCGATCTCCCTTGATATAATAAAGCGCGTGCGTGAGGGCCTGGCAGCGAAGAATAACAACATATATGACATCAAGTTCAGGGCTGTGTATGTAGAGGAAAACAAAAGCAGGTTCAGGAAGCTGAAAGGATATTTGGAGGGGAATTGTCCATCTTTTATTGAGCACCATGAATTGAGTGGTGATTATTCCGATTTGCAGGATGACATTCTCAATGTATGCGGCAAGGGCTTCGCATTTTTCTTTGTTGATCCGAAAGGGTGGAAGGACGTGGGCGTGCCGCGTTTATCAAAACTGTTGAGGCGGTCCAGATCAGAGTTCCTGATCACATTTATGTACGATTTTATGAATCGTTTCCTCAAGCTAGAAGATTTGCGTGACCCGGTTCAGTCAATGCTTGGCAAGGTTGATCAAGAGTTTCTATCAGAACTGCAAAACAAGACGCCGAAAGAAAGGGAAGATGCAGTCGTCAGGCGATATCGAGAGCATCTGAAATCTGTATTTGGCGGTGAGGCAAACAAAAAATCCTGGACATACCATGCAACGGTACTGAATAAGGATAAGAACAGAACAGTTTACCATATGGTATATCTTACGAGACACCCAAAAGGGATAGTGGTGTTCTCCAGAGAATCTCATCAGGTTGCGATATTTCAGCATCGTGTGCGATATGAGAAACAGAACCGCATCACGGGGCAAATGCCATTGTTTGTGCCAGAAGACGACGATTTTCAGGGTGAAGTTGCTGCCAATATAGAGGATGTCAAAACGTACTGGTTGGATCATTTATCGAGCGCCCCGGCGGCATATGGTCAAGCCGAACTTGCTGATTGGCTGGAGGAGACCGGATGGCTGGAATATGACTTTCAGCGAGCATTCAACGAATTGCGAAAGGAAGGCCAGGTGGAAAACCTGGATGATAAATCCAATCAAAGAACAAAGCGGTTCGTGCATTTTGATAAAAATGAACGGTTGAGGAAGCTGGCATGAGTACGGTAAGCAGCATAGAGTGGACCGAGCAGACATGGAACCCGACAACGGGCTGTACGAAGGTGTCGCCGGGTTGTAAACACTGCTACGCAGAAACCATGGCGAAACGATTGCAGGCCATGGGTGCTAACGGCTACGAGAATGGCTTTGATATATCAATTCTGCCGGAGCGTCTGAGCGAGCCGCTAAAGCGACGCAAGCCGACCATCTATTTTGTCAACTCAATGAGCGACCTGTTTCACGAGGATATTCCTTTTGCGTTTCTGGATGAGGTTTTTGATGTCATACGGCAGACGCCATGGCATACCTACCAGATACTGACCAAGCGCGCAGGCCGAATGCGGCGATATTTTGCCAATGGCAAGCGGAAAGTGCCGGATAATGCCTGGCTAGGCGTATCGGTCGAAGATAAAAAATATGGACTGAAACGGATTGATGAATTGCGTTTGATTGATGCGAGGATTCGGTTTCTGTCATTGGAGCCGTTGCTGGAAGATCTTGGAACACTGGATTTGACCGATATTCACTGGGCGATTGTCGGCGGTGAATCCGGGCCAAAAGCACGCCCCATGAAGCAGGCGTGGGTGCAGAGTATCAAGTCTCAATGTGAACAGCAGAATGTCGCCTTCTTTTTCAAACAATGGGGTGGCTGGGGCGCGGATGGAAAACGTCGAGCCAAGAAGGCCAATGGCCGCAAATTGGCTGGCAGAACATGGGATGAGATGCCGGACCTGTCTGTTTCTTCGGGGTAGCGAAATGCAACTCTATTTCCTTGTGCGTATTTTGAAGGATAGATCGTGACCAAAAAACAAAAACTCGAACTCACCTGGATTGGCAAGGAAAAACGCCCCAAGCTGGAACCGCGTATCCTGCTGGAGGATCCGGAGAAGTCGTATCACGCAAAACACCGGGTGACGGAGAACGATATTTTTGATAATCGCCTGATCTTTGGCGATAACCTGCTGGCGCTAAAGGCGTTGGAGCAGGAGTTTTCGGGTAAGGTTAAGTGTGTTTTCATCGATCCGCCCTACAACACCGGCAGCGCCTTTACCCATTATGACGATGGACTGGAACACTCCATCTGGCTTTCATTGATGCGCGACCGACTGGAAATTATTCGCAACTTATTGTCTGAGGATGGATCGCTGTGGATCACGATTGACGACAACGAGGCGCATTATTTGAAGGTGCTGTGTGATGAGGTGTTTGGTCGAAGTAACTTCGTGTCTAGTATGGTCTGGGCAAAGAGGGTGTCTCCGGCAAACGATGCGAAGTATTTTAGCTCGGATCATGATTATGTTCTTGTTTATGCAAAGGAAAAGATTATATGGAGACCAAATCGGCTACCCAGAACAGAAAGCCAAAATTCATATTATAAAAACCCTGATAACGATCCTAGAGGCCCATGGAACTCTATAACTTATACTGGAAATAAATCTAAGGAAGAAAGGCCTAATTTGTACTATCCAATAATTAACCCTCATACTGGAGAGGATGTGTATCCGCCAGACAATCTTACATGGCGTTATGGGAAGGAAACACATGCAGCAAATGAAAAGAACGATCTGCTTTATTGGGGGAGGAACGGTAAGTCAAAAACACCTCGACTGAAACGTTTTCTTAAGGATGCTGAACCGGTTGTGCCGCGTACTATTTGGACTGCCGCTGAAGTGGGTAGTACGCAGGTATCGATGACCGAGCAAAAGGCACTGGGTGAAAAACCGTTTGCGACGCCTAAACCTGAAGCTTTATTGGAAAGAATTTTAATAATAGCATCCAATCCCGGTGACCTGGTTCTCGATTCTTTCGCTGGCTCCGGCACCACCGGCGCGGTAGCCCACAAAATGGGCCGCCGCTGGATCATGGTGGAACTGGGCGAGCACTGTCACACTCACATCATCCCGCGCATGAAAAAGGTGATCGACGCTGAGGACCCCGGCGGCATCACCAAGGCGGTGAACTGGAAGGGCGGCGGCGGTTTTCGCTATTACCGCCTGGCGCCTTCGCTGCTAGAGAAAGACAAGTGGGGCAACTGGGTCATCAACCAGGAATACAACGCCGCCATGCTGGCCGAGGCGCTGTGCAAGCTGGAGGGATTTACCTATGCGCCATCGGAGACGGTTTGGTGGCAGCATGGTCATTCCACCGAGACGGATTTCATCTATGTCACCACGCAGAATCTGGCGGTGAGCCAGTTGCAGGCGCTGGCCGAGGAGGTAGGCGAGGGGCGCAGCCTGCTGGTGCTGTGCAGCGCCTTCCGGGGCATCAGCGCGGCCAGGGCTGCCGAGCGCTGGCCCAATCTCACCATCAAAAAGATTCCCAAGGTGGTGCTGTCGCGCTGCGAATGGGGGCATGACGACTACAGCCTGAATGTGCAGAACATGCCTATGCAGGAGCCGGAACCCGAGCCTGAACCGCAAAAGAAAAAGCCCAAAAAGAAAACCGCACCGGGTCAGGGAACGCTGTTTGAGGAAGAAGAGCAGTGAATGACCGGCGCGTCATCGTGATTGCCGGCCCCAATGGTGCGGGCAAGACGACTTTCGCCCGGGAGTTTTTGCCCAATGAGGCGCGTTGCCCTGCCTTTATCAATGCAGACTTGATTGCGGCCGGCTTGTCGCCTTTCTCGCCCGAGCAGGCGGCCTTCAAGGCCGGGCGGTTGATGCTCGAGGCCATGGATGAGTATGTAGCGCGTGGCGAAAGCTTTGCCTTCGAGACCACATTGTCCGGACGCGCTTATGCCAGGAAACTGAAGTTATGGCAGTCCGAAGGTTATCAGGTGTCGCTCTATTTTCTGAAGCTGGATTCCCCCGAATTGGCTATCAGTCGCGTCGCCGAGCGGGTTCGCCAGGGTGGGCATGATGTGCCCGAAGTGGTTGTTCGGCGGCGCTTCAGCAAGGGATTGCTGCTGTTTGATACGCTGTATCGGCCTCTGGTTGATGACTGGATGCTGTTCGACAACAGCGGTGAGCAACCGGAATTGATTGAATGGGGAGAGAAATCATGAAACCCGAAGAACTGGACAAGGCCAGAAACCCGCTGCTGCCCGCGGCCTGGATTGCCATCCGCCGCGCTGCAAAGCAGGCTCACCAGCAGGCATTGATGACCAATACCGCAATCGTGGTGATGAGCAGAGGCAAGATGGTGCGTATTGCGCCCAATGAAGTGCGGGAGCCTTCCGGCCATTATGTTTCGGCCACGCCGGGCGAAGGCGATACAGGAGAACAATGAATACGCGCGTATTGAATGCCATCAAGGGACGCCTGTCACTTCGCGCGCCCCAGGCGGAATCACTGGAAAAGCTGGCCACGGCCCTGGATGCCGCGCCGGACATGCGCAGTCATGAACGGGATCTGGAAGCGGTGCTGAATATCCTCAAATCGGAGTTCCCCACCCTGGAGGACTTCGAGCGTGAGTTTCCGTCACTGTGCTTTGCGCTGGCCACGGGCGTGGGCAAGACGCGCCTGATGGGGGCCTTCATCAGCTATCTGCATCTGGCCTATGGCTTCAAGCACTTCTTCGTGCTGGCGCCGAACCTGACCATTTATGACAAGTTGATTGATGATTTTTCGCCGGGGTCGCCGAAATATGTTTTCAAGGGCATCTCGGAGTTTGCGGTGAATTCACCGGAAATCATTACCGGAGACAACTATGAACAGCGCGCAGGCAGCTTGAGCTTCTTGTCGCCGGTGGTCATCAACATTTTCAATATTTCCAAGATCAACTCCGAAGTGCGTGGCGGCAGGAGCCCCCGCATCAAACGCCTGTCCGAGTACCTGGGCGACAGCTATTTCAATTATCTGGCCGAGCTGCCCGATCTGGTGTTGCTGATGGACGAGTCGCATCGTTATCGCGCCAGCGCCGGGGTGCGCGCCATCAATGAGCTGAAGCCGCTGTTTGGCCTGGAATTGACGGCAACGCCGTTCATCGAAACCAGCCGGGGGCCTGTGCCGTTCAAGAATGTGGTGATGGACTACCCGTTGGCGCGCGCCATGGAGGACGGCTTCGTCAAGGAACCGGCCGTGGTCACTCAGCGCGATTTCGACGCCAAGCGCCACACCCCGGAGGAGATCGAAAAGATCAAGCTGGAGGACGGTATTCGCATTCACGAGGCCACCAAGGTAGAACTAATGACCTATGCCCGGCAGAACGGCGTGAGAACGGTCAAGCCCTTTGTGTTGGTCATCGCTCGTGATACCACTCATGCGGCGCAGTTGCTGGCGCTGATTCAATCCGATGCCTTCTTTGAGGGACGTTACCGCGACAAGGTCATCCAGGTGGACAGCTCCACCCGGGGCAAGAAAGAAGACGAAATGATCGAACGGCTGCTGGCGGTGGAAAGCCCGGAGGAGCCCACCGAGATCGTCATCCACGTCAACATGCTCAAGGAAGGCTGGGACGTGACCAATCTCTACACCATTGTACCGTTGCGCGCCGCCAACGCCCGCACCCTGATCGAGCAATCCATTGGCCGGGGGCTGCGGTTGCCTTACGGCAAGCGCACTGGTGTCAATGTCGTGGACCGGCTCAATATCGTGGCCCATGACCGCTTTCAGGAAATTATCGACGAAGCGAACCGGGGCGATTCACCCATTCGCCTCAAGCAGGTGATTCTGGAAGCGCCGGACAAGGAGGAAGGCAAGATCAGCGTTACCGTCGGATCTTCTGCCGAGGCGGTATTGGGACTGACCGAACCGGAAGCGACCACCAGCGGTGGTCAGCATTACGAGGTGAAGCCGGAGAATCTGGAGGCGCCGATGTTTTCCAAGCCGGGTGAGAAGGAAGCCGCCCGGGCGGTGATGGAAGTGATTCACGAGCTGGAGAGGCAGCGGGATCTGGCGCCGACCAGCCAGGCGCTGAATACGCCGGAAGTGCAGCAACGCATTATCGAAGAAGTGAAGGAGCGCCTGACCCCGGTGCAGGGGAAGTTGCTGGAAAACGAATCGGTGGATCTAGACAGTGTGGTGGCGAAGACCACGGAAATCGTCACGCAGAAGATGATCGACATCCCACGTATTTCAGTGACCCCCGTCGGTGAGGTGACTGTCGGCTTCGAGCCTTTCACACTGGATATGAACGGCCTGAATTTGCAACCCGTAGATCGCGAATTGATTATTCACGAGTTGCGTACCAATGAGCAAGATACCCTGGCCTCCGAGGTGGGCATCACCGAGAAGCGACTGGAAGATTACATTGTCTTCGCGCTGGTGGATTTCGACGATATCGACTACCACAGCCACGCCGATTTGCTGTATGACCTCGCCGGGCAGGCAGTTCAGCACCTCCTCGGCTATCTGTCCGAGGAGGAGGCGCGCGCGGTGCTGGACCACAACCGGCGTCTGATCGCCGACAATATCCACGCCCAGATGATGGAGCATTTCTGGGAAAAGGCCGCAGGCTATGAAGTGCAGGTCAGTCGGGGCTTCACGCAACTGAAACCCTGCAACTACACCGCTTCAGAAAAATATCCTGTCAGGAATTACCGGGAAACCGTAGAGGACAAAAGCCGCATCAAACAGATGCTGTTCGGTGGATTTCGGAAATGCCTCTATCCATTGCAAAAATTCGATTCAGATACAGAACGGCGCTTTGCCGTGATTCTTGAACGGGATGCCGAAAAGTGGTTCCGGCCGGTGAAGGGACAATTTCAGATTTTCTATCAGCTTGGCGCGGAGCAGCCTGATTATGTGCCGGATTTCGTCGCTGAAACTGCTGATGTGATTTACATGGTGGAGACCAAGGCCCGGTCGGACATGGGGGATGCCGAAGTGAAAGCCAAAGCGGAAGTGGCGGCTCAGTGGTGCAGACATGCCTCGGAATATATTGAAAAACATGGCCAAAAGTCATGGAAGTACCTGCTGATTTCCCATGACGAGGTCAATGAATCACGGCGGCTTGAGGATTTTGAGCGTTTTGAGATAACGCTAAATTAATGCCAGAAGGCGGCTATTCTTAGAAAAAACGCAACGCATTGATTAAAACGAGGTTTTTGTCCCTTTTCTTTTTCCAACGACTTTCAAGCATATGCCAACATGGATAGCAGGGGTGAGCGCCAGGGAAGGCGCGAATCCACCCCGGGGCATGCCAAAATGCCTGCTTCAAATGGATTTTCCGTTCAGCCCATCCTGTCCATGGATGCCTCTAAGCATTACTATTTTTTAACGACTTCAACGGCTTGCACAAAGAGGATGCTGGGGAACTCTTTTTTCAGTGTATTGCTGTAGAAATTCTTCATGACAACGCCCCGGCCATAGCGGATCAGTGCGCCTTCAGACACCTCCTGCCTTTGTGTGGCTAGCCAGATTTTCTCGCCTTCCTGCTGCACCTTGAGGTAGGTATAGTTTTTTGTTGGAACCGCATTGATAACAGTGCCTTCGTTGACAAGCACCTTGCCGCCGTTATTCTGTGATGGTGATGCATCGAGGGCCTGCTGAATGGAGGGGTGCCCCTGAGGCAGGGGTTCCGCCATGCCCAGGGTGGAAAAGGCGAACAGCAGGCTGAAAATGAGTGTTCTCATGGTTGGCTCCATCATTTGTTCATGGTTCCTGCAAAAACGTGCGAATTAAGGAGGGAGAAGGTTCGCTTGCCTCCGCAGGAGCGTGATTGGGGAATGCTTGGATATTCAATCGGCTAACTATATCACCATTCTTTGTGAAAAAAGCAACCTGCTTATGCGTGTGGATCTGCGGGAGAAGGGTGTTTATACTCTGAATGCTACAGGATAATAATCAACAGCAAATGGATTTTGTTCGAAATGCCTCATAAATTGGAACCCCGTCTGTTTTGCAAGGGAAGGTCTTTGTTTACCATAGTGTAGGTTGCCAGGTTAATAGTACCCAGAGGTGGGCCGTGTGATAAAAATCGTGATTGTTGGAGGTGGATCTGGCGGTACGGCGCTGTTGCCGATTTTGCATGAGTATCCCGAGATCGAAGTGGTGGGTGTCGCGGATATACGGGACGATGCGCCGGGTATACGGCTGGCGAAAAAGCTGGGCATCCCCACGGAGAATCGCTATTGCGCCTTGCTGGAGCAGGTGGATGTGGATATTGTCATCGATGTGTCCGGCAGCAGGAGTGTTTCGGAAGATCTTTGCGCCAGAATGGCGAAAAAATCTGTTGAGCTGATTGAGGGACTCAGCGCCAACCTGCTGTTCAAGCTTATCGATGAGCGCAGAACACGAGAGAAGGAAGCACTGGGCAGGCTTGAGGAGCAGGAGGCGCTTTACAAGATTGGGATCATGCTTACTTCCTCGGAGAGCGAGGACAAGCTGCTGTCCACAATTCTGGATTGCGCCACCAACCTGACCCAGACGCCTGCCGGCAGTATTGCGCTCTACGATGATTCCGAGGGCTGTATGGAGTTGGTAGCCACCCGAGGCTTTAGCAAGAATATTTCCCTGAGGAATAGCTGGGAGATACGAGGAGGGGGGCTGACGGAGCATATTCTCAATGAGAATACCGTGATTACCATAAAGGATCTTGAAAAGTTCGAAAAAGCGCCTGTTGGTGAGTTATTGAAGGAGGGCGTCCGCTCCTTGATTGCCACCCCCTTGGTGGCCGACAGAAGAATTATCGGCATTCTCTATGTGGATGATTTTGTGCCGCGTGATTATTCGGCCAAGGAGGAGTCCATCCTTTCTCTGCTGGCTACCCAGGCCGCGATTGCCATTGGCAAGATGCAGTTGTATGAAAAAATGAAAAGGCTTGCAACCACGGACGGACTCACGGGCCTCTGCAATCACCGGAATTTCGTAAAGGCGCTGCGGAAGGAGCTAAAGCGCTCCAAGCGTTACGGGCATCAGTTGTCGGTCATTATTCTGGATGTGGATCACTTCAAGCACTACAACGATACCAATGGGCACCTCAAGGGCAATCTGGTTTTGAAAAAGGTCACGGCAACGATGAAAAATGCCATTCGAAGCATGGATACGCTTGCAAGATATGGCGGTGAAGAGTTTGCCATCATCCTGCCGGAAACCGATAGGGAGCAGGCGCTTAATATGGCGGAGAGAATGTGCCAGGCCGTGGAGCGGGAAAGATTTCCCGGTGAGGAGACACAGCCCCGCAATACGCTGACCATCAGTGCAGGTGTTGCGACTTTTCCTGCTGATGCCGAAAGAGAAGAGGAGCTTTTGGAAAAGGCCGACAGCGCCCTTTATATGGCGAAACATGCAGGGAGAAACCAGGCTGTTCTCTACCAGGGCGAGTAATCCTGCAATGTGTGATATTGCTCATGGCTCAACATGTTGGGTGATGTAAATTGGATCAGCTGATTGGTATCGCCGCCGTCATAATTTCCAGCTTTGTGCTTGTCGAACGCTATGGCGTACCGGATACGGGTACGGCCTTTGGCTATTTTCTGTTCGGGGTGTTGTTTGTGACCCTGGGCGTGTTTATCGGGAAAATGCTGGACGCCAGCGTACTCCAATTGCTGTTGCTGGCGGAATGGAACCTAAATATCTCTTTGATGGTTATCGGTTACTCGACCATTATTGCAGCATTGCTGGGGTGGGGCAGCAGGGCTTTCCGGATGGCAGAAGGAGACAGGAAAAAAAATGCCCAGGTGGAGTGCCTGGGCGAAGGTAAGGGGTCGAACAAAAAAGAGTTACATTAATTTTGCTATTGCATGTGGTTTCTTACGTCTTCACCAGGATCAGGCAATCCTGCAATGCGCCATACTTCGGCGCAGTTCCCAAACAATTTCTTGAATTCCTCACGCTCCAGGCCGCTGCCACGGCAGAGGTTGCGCATGGGCGGAATGGCGCCCAGTCGCATGTAGCGGTCGCGGAGAAAGCGGATCGCCTGCCAGTGTTTTTCCTGCAGTGCGCCGACGCCATCGTGCATGGCGATGGCTGCGGCAATTTCCTCGGTCCAGTCTTGTGGATTTACGAGAAAGCCATGCTCATCGAATTGAAGTGAATCGAGCAAATTCCCGGCATTGAATGACGGGCGTCCTTTTTCCAGTGGAATTGTTTGGTTCATGGTGCGCCTGTTTGTGTTGAAAAACCCTATGCTGGGGGCAACGATAGTATGACCGCTCTGTCCATAGAAATATTATTTTGATCTATAGATATTACTAATCGTTATCAGCGACAAAAAATCCTTTTGTTTTCATGCGATTACCATCTGCGCGCCAATCAGGAGCAGGGCAGTGGCGAGGATTTTTCGCACATAGCGCTCTGGTAGACGGGTGCCAAGCTTTGCGCCCAGCCATACGCCAGGGGCCGCCCCCAGCACCAGACTGCCGAGGAGGGGGAAATCGACATTTCCCAGTTGCCAGTGCCCCAGGGCGGCAACGCCCACCAAGGGAACCGCATGCATCAGGTCGGTTCCCACAACAGAAATTGCGGGGAGAAACGGGTATAGCACGATCAGCACGGCGGCGCCAATTGCACCCGAGCCTATGGAGCTCAGGGTCACCAGGAAGCCCAAGACTGCGCCCATGAGAACAGTCAGGTATCCGGTATGTCCAGGTTCGGTGGCAGGGGGCTTTTTTTTCCGGCCTTTTCGCAAGGGGAGCAACATGGCCGCGGCGGTTATGACCAGGGTGATGCCCACGATGTCGCGGATCAGCCATTGATAATCGATGTCGTGCTCATTCAGAGCGCCAAGCATCGCCACACAGGCAAGGGAGGCGGGAATGCTGCCCAGGGCGAGGCGGCCGACGATGCCCCAATTCACCGTTCCCCTCATGTGGTGCAGCCAGGCGCCGATGCTTTTGCTGAACAGGGCGTACACCAGATCCGTGCCAATGGCGATGGCGGGGTTGATGCCGTAGTGAATCAGGAACGGCGTCATCAGGGCGCCTCCGCCCACCCCGCACAGACCGATTACGCCACCTACGGCAAAACCGGCGAATATCAATGTCGGATCCATTCACCACCCTCTGCATCTGTTGCTGCATTGCCGGGGATTTGTGTTCACATGGATGCCCGGGAGCTACTGCCGGATTGTTGGTTGAGCATTTGCAAAATACGGCATCTGTTGCGGGCGGATTCCACCCATTCGTTGGTGTTTTGCAGCAGATTGGGAAAAAGGATTTCATCCGGATCACCGGCGAAATCGTCCAGCGCTTTTTCCAGCGTTGCAAAGCCGGTAGCCAGTTCGCCGTCTTCCGGGGGCAGGATGTTGGCCAGGTCGGCGGATAGTTGCGCTGGCGCCGCATTCTCGCCTCCCGCAGCCAGAAGCAGGGCGTGAGCTGTCAGCCGCAGCCGGTTGCGCAGGCATTCACTTGCTTCCGGATATTTTTGCTTGGCGGCAAAAGACTGGGCCAGCGTGGATTCATATGCAGCATTGAGGAGCAACTGGTCAGCCGGGTTCGCCTGGCTGCCGGCGCATTCCCCCATGCCGGCGGCAGTGACGCGGAACAGGGTATGGTCGCCCTGGTCGCGGGAGAGAAAAGGAATTTCGCTCTTGCGTACTGTGGTCAGGTTTTCCAGCAGGGTATGGAAGTAGCTGCCGCCCTTGCGTCTGCTCCAGGCGGTAAAGCTTTCACCCTGGTCGCGGCGAGCCAGCCAGGCTTCCCGGATCTGTCGTACCGCGGCGGGTGTGCGTACAGCGGGAATATCTGGCCCGGCAATACCCAATTCTTCTCCGCCTCCCAGCCGCAAGGCGTAGGAAGGCACCATCTGGCCGTGATGACGCCGCGCCTTGCCGATCAGGCCGATATCCGATACTTCTGCGCCGGCGCAGCCGTTGTGGCAGCCGTTGACGCCCAGCTGCAGGCCGGTCGCAATGCCGTTCAATGATCTGGCCATGCGCCGGGATGTGGTGATGCCGAGGGGGCAGGTCTCGGTGCCAGGGCAGTTCACCACATTGTCGCCACTGCCGGGCAGGCCCAGACCCAGTGCGGTCAGCTGTTCCAGGCAGGTTTCACGGCGCGCCTCGGGGACGCCGAGCAAGACCAGGTTCTGCGCCTGGGTGGTGCGCAGCCGGGCGGCGTAGCCGTCGTCCAGAAGCTGGGCGAGGCCCAGGAGCTGTTCGGCGTCCAAAGCGCCGCCGGGCAGGTTTACCGGCACCACAAGACCTTCATCATGCCAGGCCATGGAGGCTGGAAGCGTCAGGCATGCGGGGTTTTGCCCGTTCCAGTCCACGCCGGTTTCCTGTCCGCCATGCCATTTCCCTTTGGGGGCATGAGCGGTGTCGAAGGCGGAGCGGGTGCGTTCAAATTCGGTGTGAAATTTCTGCCGCAGTTCTTCTGTTCCGAAACGTTCCACAAGGAATTTCAGACGCGAGCGGGTTCTTCTGGTCCGGTCGGAATATTTATCATGCAGCACCACCACGGCTTCTATCGCCGGCAGCAGGTCGTGTTCTTCGATAAATTCCTCCAGGACAATGGCCAGACGGGGCTTGGCGCCAAGTCCGCCACCCGCCAGCACCTTGAATCCAGGGCGGTCATGGGCATTCCGGGCGGGAATAAACGCCAGATCGTGGGTGTTGCCCCGGGCGCAGTCCCTGGCGCAGCCGGAAAAGGCGATTTTTAGCTTTCTCGGCAGAGATTGGGTAAGGGGGTGGTGGAGGAAATAGCGGGAAACCGCTGCGGCGAAAGGCGTCACATCCACAAGTTCGTGGGGGCATGCGCCTGCCAGGGCGCAGGTGGTTACGTTGCGGATGGTGTTGCCGCCGGCTTCGCGGGTAGTGACGCCATGCTGGGCCAGCAGACGCAGCAGGGCGGGGGTGTCGTCCAGGGCGATATGGTAGAGCTGGATGTCCTGGCGGGTGGTGACATGCGCCTCGCCCGCCTGGGTATGGGTTTGCACTGCCTTCGCCAGCCCCCGCAGCTGGGTGGCATTCAGGTTTCCGCCGGGGAGCTTGGTGCGCAGCATGTACCAACCTTCCTGGCGCTGGGCATAGATTCCCCGGAGCAGGCGTTCGCCGACAAAGCTATGGGGATCCAGGCGGCCTTCCTGAAAGTCCGCCAACAGGGCTTCGTAGTGGTTGATGTCGGAATGGTCGATCAGGGGGGTAATCTGGGTCATAGTGATTTCCTAAATGTAATCCAGTTCCGGGAAACGCTCCGCCAGGTCGAGGGCCGTTTCGTTTGGGGAAGTCTTGGCTTGCAGCACTTCCCGCTTGAAGCGCAGGAAGGAGTCGTAGATCCGTTCATTGCCATCTTTGTCCCGGACGAGAAAGAAGGGTGCCCGCTCCATTTGATGCCGGGCAGCAAGGCGCATGCCTTCGCCATCGGGATGGTTCGGATCTGCGGTTATGATATGGTCGATATGTTGCAGCAAGCCGTCATGCCGCAGGCGTTCGTGCACTTCCCTGCACTTTCGGCAGGGTTCGCCGTTGGCCAGGCGCTTTTTCACCATGATGATGCGGGCAGTCATGCGACCTCCGCGGGTTTGGGGCGGCTGGTTTCCGGGGCGGACACATGCAGCCCGCATTCTTTCATGGCCTCTTCCTCCCACCACCAGCGTCCTGCGCGCTCGTGTTGGTTGGGCAGCGTGGTGCGTGTGCAAGGTTCGCAGCCAATGCTGATGTAGCCGTTGCGGTGCAATTCGTTGAAAGGCACATTGTTGTCGTGGATGTATTCCCACACCTGGGCGGAAGACCAGTTGGCCAAGGGGTTGAATTTCACCAGGCTGTGCTCCGGCGTGGAAAAGGCAGCATCTTCCTGGACTAGCGGCACCGAGGCGCGGACAGGTGTCTGGTCGTGGCGCAGCCCGGTGATCCAGGCGTCTACGGTGGCCAGCTTGCGCCGCAGGGGGGCTACTTTGCGGATTGCGCAGCATTCCTTGTGCCCGTCCTCATAGAAGCTGAACAGCCCCTTGTTGCGCACCAGTTGTTCCAGTTCCTGGTTGTCCGGGCTGAGCAGCTCGAGCCGGATGCCGTAATGGTTCCGCACTTCTTCAAGAAAGCGGTAGGTTTCCGGGTGCAGGCGCCCGGTATCCAGGGAGAATACCTGTACATCCTTGCGAATGCGCAGAGCCATATCGACCAGCACCACATCCTCGGCGCCGCTGAAAGAGATGGCGCTGTTGGGGAAGTGTTCCAGCGCAACCCGGAGAATTTCAATGGGATCGCTTTGTTCCTGGCGAGTTGCCAGCTGTTCAATGTTCAGTTTCGTGCTCATGGATGACCTCTGCCCGCAGGCGCATGAATAGGGATATACCGGCGGCAAGAAAAGTTAGGCATGCCGCGGTGTTGTGAGCAGACAGTAGCAAGAGATAGGCGATGACAAAAAATACTTTATAGGCATATAATTATTCTCATGGGTTATATCCTGTGCGCCGTAATGGCGCGGCAGGAACCTCAGCAACGGACTCCATGAGGTATCATGTTTTTTACTGGACATATGGCCGGGCCAATAAGATGAAACTCCAGCAACTCCGCTATATCCTGGAAGTCGAGCGCCGCGGCCTGAATGTGTCCGCCGCCGCCGAGGCCTTGTTTACTTCTCAGCCAGGGGTGAGTCGCCGTATCCGTGAGTTGGAGGAGGAGCTGGGGGTCAGGATCTTTGAGCGCGCCGGCAGGCAGTTGACCCGGGTGACACCCGCCGGGCGCACCATTTTGGATCTTGCGGCCAAGGTTATGGGCGAAGTGGCCAATATCGAACGCATCGGCAGGGAGTATGGTGATCCGGGACACGGTGTTCTTTCCGTGGCCACGACGCATACCCAGGCCCGCTACCGGCTACCGCCGGTGATCAGAAAATTTATTGGCCGCTATCCGGGCGTACGCCTCAATATCCAGCAGGGCACGCCCCTGCAGATTGCCCAGATGACCGTGGGCGGCGACGTGGATTGCTGCATCGCCACAGAGGCCATGGAGCTGTTTGACGAGCTGGTGATGCTTCCCTGCTACCGCTGGGATCGCTGTATTCTTACGCCTTGCGACCATCCTTTGCGGGAGGAGAAGACGCTCACCCTGGAAGCGCTGGCGGAATATCCCATCATTACCTATGTGTTCGGCTTTACGGGGCGCTCCACCCTGGACAAGGCTTTTCAGGAGGCAGGTATCACGCCCAATGTCGTGCTCACCGCTGCGGACGCCGACGTGATCAAGACCTATGTCCGCCTGGGGCTCGGCGTGGGCATTGTGGCCAAAATGGCCTATGACCGGAGGGTCGATACCGATCTTTGCGCCCTGGATGCCGGTCATTTGTTCCAGAGTAGTGTTACCAGGTTCGGGTTGCGCCGCAACTCCATTCTTCCAGGCTATCTATATGATTTTATAGAGCTGTTCGCCCCTCATCTGAAGCGGGAGCTGGTGGAAAAAGCCTTGTCCGCCAGCAATGCGAAAGAGGTCAGTCGTTTGTTCGAAGATGTTCCCCTCTATTCTTGAAGGGGTGTGATAGGCCCCTCTCCTCCCGGGTGACGGTAAAACGGCAAATTTCCCGTCTGGAAGTAAAAAACAACAGCTTTTACCCCCTTTTGTATTCATCTCTGATCCGCTAAGGTAAGTACTCCTCGTCCCTTGCAGGAGACTGTGTGCTTTCCGGATATCTCGATAATCTGAAAATACGGCATAAGTTGCTGCTGTTGCTGATTTTCCCGTTTGGCATTCTGATGCTTTTCACCGGCTATGAAGTGACGCAGAAATGGCATCAATGGGGCGAGGCGAAACAGATGCAGGAGCTGTACGAGGCTGCACTGGATTTTTCCGACGTGATCCATGCCTTACAAAGGGAGCGCGGGCTTTCCGCCGGTTTTTTGGGTAGTGAGGGAGACAAGTTTCGCGAAGAGCTGGAGCGGCAACGGCTGGAAACCGACCGGCTTATCCGGGATGCAAGGTTTTTCGATACGCAAGCGCCTTTTTTTGCCGGAAAATTTGCCCGCATCGGGAGCAATGTCACCAGTTTTCTCGATACGCTGGAGTATCTGCAGGTGTTGCGGGGGCATGTGGACAATGGCAGGGCGGAAGGCATCTTCGAGCATTACTCCACCATCATTGCCAGCGCCATCAACTTGATCGAAAATGTGGGGGTGATTACGGAAGATGCCATTCTGGCCAGGAACGACCAGATCTACGGCATCCTTCTGCGGCTACAGGAGTTTGCAAGCCGGGAACGGGGGCTGGTCAATGCGCTGCTTTCCTCCGGAAAGATCGAGCATGCGCTGATTTCCCAGGTGATCTTCATCCAGGCGGAACAGGATTCCCTGCGCAAGCGCTTCAGACATGTTACGGCCGCAACCAACCTGGCGGTGCAAATGGAGAGTCTGCAATCGGATCCGGTCAATGTCCATATGCGGCACATGCGCGAGGCCTTGTCCTCCAAAATGAAGAAGCTGGACACCCTGGATCAGATGGCTTCTGTTCTTGGCTATGGCGGCCTGGTTCATCAGTTCAAAGATTATGTCATCCGCGGAAAGGAAAGCTGCAAGGCCGGTTTTCTGCAACACTATGCCAAGGTGCAGGCGTATCTGGATTATTTCCTCACCATACCCAATCTGACGGAAAGCGAGCTGGCGAATATTGAGGTAATCAGGGCCACGTTCGAGAAATACCATTCCTTTCTTCCCGTAATCGAGCGGATGCATGAGGAAGGCGCGGCCGTCAGCGAAATTGATCGCGCCGTCAGAATTGATGACGCTTCTGCGGTTGCCGCTATCGGAAGCTTGCGCACCGGCGTGCCGGCAATCGATGCCGATGACTGGTTTCGCTCCGCTACGGAAGCCATCAATCTGCTGAAGTCCGCCAGCGATGCCGTCAGGCAGCAGAGCCTGCTGTACATCGAGGAAAAAACCGGCAAAACGCTTTTTGCCCTCATCAGTTATGCCCTGCTTGCGGCGGTGGTTGCACTGTTGTCGTTCTATCTTGGCGTTACCATCACCCGGCGTCTGACGGTCGGCACCATGGAAATCTCCCGGGCGCTGCAGCGCCTGGAGGATGGGGGGGATTTCAGCAGCCCCATCCAGGTATATGGCGATGATGAAATTGCAGCCATGGGACGTTCATTCAACAGCTTGATAGAGGAACGGCGTGCAGCGGAGCGGAAGCTGCATCTTGTATTCCGGGTTTTCGACAGTACAGCGGATGGTATTGTGGTCACTGATCCGGAGCAGAGAATCATTCTGGTGAACCGGGCGACCACCAAGATTACCGGGTTTTCCGAAGAGGAGCTGGTGGGAAAGACGCCGCGGGTGCTCAGCTCCGGCCGCCATGACCAGGCGTTTTACCAGGCCATGTGGAAGACGCTTTCGGAAAAAGGATCCTGGCAGGGCGATATCTGGAACCGGCGCAAGAATGGAGAGGTCTACCCCCAATGGCAGAATATCAGTGAAGTACGGGATGAGCAGGGTCGCCTGCTCAACTACATTTCCGTATTCTCCGATATCAGCGCCATTATGCAGTCCCAGGCGCAGCTGGAACATCTGGCCCATCATGATCCGTTGACCGGATTGCCGAATCGTTTGCTGCTGGATCAGCATCTTTCCCAGGGACTGGAGCGGGCGTATCGCCAACGTCAGCTGATGGCGGTGCTGTTCCTCGACCTGGATCGCTTCAAGAATGTGAATGATTCCCTGGGGCATTTGGCGGGAGATGCGCTCCTGAAGCAGGTTTCCCAGCGTCTGAAGCAATTGATCCGGGCGGAGGATTTGATCGCCCGCCTGGGAGGAGATGAGTTTGCCATTGTTCTGGAATCTCCCGCAGATACGCTGAGTGTTGGAATGGTGGCGCAAAAATGCATCGATGCATTTGCCGAGCCGTTCATGATCAACAACAATGTGGTGTATATCGGCGCCAGTATCGGTATCAGTATTTTCCCGGATGATGGCTCGGATCCAGCTGATCTGATCAAGTACGCCGATACCGCCATGTATCATGTCAAGGAATGCGGGCGAAATGCATTTCAGTTCTATAACCGGCAGATGACCGAGCAAGCGGTTCATCGCCTGACGGTAGAGAACGAGTTGCGCGATGCCATTAACAATGAGGATTTCACCCTCTATTACCAGCCGCAGATTGCTCTTGACACTGGCCGGATTGTTGGTGCGGAGGCGTTGATCCGCTGGCAAAAAACAACGGGTGAATTCGTGGCTCCGGATACCTTCGTGCCTATTGCGGAAGAATCCGGTCTGATTGAGCATATTGACCGGTGGGTGTTGCAGAAAGCTTGTTCGGATGCGGTGCTGTGGCGGAAAGAAGGGGCTTTTGTGGGTTTTGTCGCCGTCAATATATCCGGTTTTTCCATCGAGCATGGTCTGTTGATCGAAATGGTGGAGAAAGCCTTGCGCCAAAGCCGCATGGCTCCTGATCGCCTGGAACTTGAAATTACGGAAGGCTATTTGATGGAGCACAAGGATGCAGCGGTAAAAACCATTGATGAGCTGCGCAAGCTTGGGGTGATGTTTTCCATCGACGACTTCGGAACCGGTTATTCTTCGTTGAGTTATCTGAAAACGCTCCCGGTCAACAAGTTGAAGATCGACCGCTCTTTCATCCGGGATATTCAGCAAAATGAATATGACAAGGCCATCGCCATGTCGGTGATTGCCCTGGGGCACAGCATGCAGATGGAAGTTATTGCGGAAGGGGTGGAGATTGAGGAGCAGGCTGAAATTCTTCGCGCATTGGGTTGCGATTCTGCCCAAGGTTATTTCTACAGCAAGCCGGTGCCGGCGGATGTTTTTGTGGAGTTGCTGAAAAAACAATAGGATTTCGGCCGCTGCAAAAGCTGGAAGCGCCGGGCTGGCCGTTCCCATAAGTCCAGCAAATTGCTGGACAAATGTCTTCTGTTCATGGTATTAATTTGCATACATATCGGAGTTGGGGTATGTGTCATCGCAGTCGAGTCAGGGAAACCGCGGCGAAGAGACGGGCTGTTCCCATCTAAAATGCATCTTGTTGGTAGGGTCGTTACCCCAAGCTGGGGCGGGAGTCGCCTCAGAACGTAGCGTATTTTTCTGCCGGGTTAAAAACAATAACTTTACGGGGCGGGCATTGCGCCTGATTGTTATGATGGACTCATCCAGTACGCGAAAGTTCAATGGTTTTCCTAGAAAGGCAGTCCTTTTTGCTGCCGCGGTTGCCGGCTTGTCGGCATCAATGGTCACGCAAGCGGGTATTGTGGGTAGCGCGCACGATTTCAGCGTGTTTGGCTGGTCAAACGGGGAGATCTGCACGGTCTGCCATACGCCGCACAACTCGCTAGCTACCGAAGCTGCGCCACTCTGGGGACATGAGCTTTCTACCGCAAGCTACCAGGTTTATCAAAGCGTGTATTCCGCTCCCAGGGATACGATTTACGCCCAGGGCGTGATTCATCCTCCTGGCCCTGAATCAATCGTGTGCCTGTCATGTCACGATGGCACTATTGCGCTGGATTCGTTTGGCGGCAATGTTGGAAGTTCATACATTTCCGGAACCAAGCTGATTGGCACCGATTTGAGAGACGACCATCCCATTGGCGTGGAGTGGAGTCACCAGGTGGTATGGGAAAATACCACGGCAAATTGCACGAAATGCCATATTGAGATTCCAATGCCTTTTGACAAAATGCCACTGCCGTTTTTCAAGAGCACCGGCGCGGCGCGCATAGAGTGTTCTACCTGCCATGATCCTCATAACGGTGATTCCAACGAAATGCTGTTGAGGAAAACCAATGCAGGCTCCAGTTTATGCCTGCATTGTCATGATCAGTAAATATGGTTGGCCCCCGTTCCCCATTTCGTTCGGCCTTGCCGGGTTATTAACCTGGCATCAATAGATATCATGTTCAGTCGTCGCCTGCTGGTTCGCGGCAAGGCGGAGCCACGCCGCTTTAG
>JAMOMB010000030.1 GCA_027068795.1 Sedimenticola sp.
ATATAACAATAAGTTAGGGGCGTCAGGCAGGCGCCAGTACGGCGTTGCAACGCTTGACAAGGGAACAACCCTTGCCTGCGCGCTGCGCCTTGTTCTGACACCTGCCTGACGCCCTGAACATGGTATCTATTGGTGCCAGGTTAATAATAACAGGCCTGAGATTCAGGGGCTCCATAATACCGGACATGCCTATTCTTTGATGACTTCCACCGCCTGGACAAAGAGAATGCGCGGAAATTCCCTTTTCAGCGTATCGCTGTAAAAGTTGTCCATGGAAACCCCCTGGCCATAGCGGATCTTGGCGCCATCAGGCAGCGCCAGCTTTTGTGCCGCCAGCCAGATTTTTTCCTTGCCCTTTTGCACTTCGATGTAAGTATAGTGCTCTGTTTGTACCGTGCTGACAACGGTACCTTCATTGACGAGGGCCTTGTTGGCGTTTGGGGATGCATCAATCGCTTGCTGGATGGTAGGGTGCCCCTCAGGCAGTTTTTCCGCCATGGACGGGGTGGAAAAAGCGAGTAGCAGCAGGCTGAAGATGATGATTGTTTTCATTGTTGGCTCCATCAATTGGTTTGTTGTCCTGGAAAGCAAACGATATTGATCGCTGTTGCAAGACGGTTTCAGGGTAAATGTTGTTGGGTGTTTGCGGGGCAGCATTTGTCAGGGTCACTGCCATGCCGTTGCCCGCCCGGACACGGGTTTTGGCGTTCAGGGTAAACACGAAAAAGCAATGGCTTATGGAAGCCAGCCTGAATGTTTTACCCAGGAGTCCGCTGATTGCGCTGAAATTGCCGTTCCGGGGCGGATTTCCGCTTGAATCAATAGCCCAAGCCATTGATGATTGGGGAAATACCGACCTTAAACGGCAAGATCAGTGCGAGGGCGAACGCAACCCGTGGCCGGTTATGTTTTGTACTTTGCTAATATTCCAATAATATCCATAGATAACAGGCCCTAGCTTGCTTCTTTTGGGTCAGATGAAAGATTTTCTCATGGTACTACTCCTTATATAGAAAGTAATCTTTCCTGGAAGTTCGGCCATGGAAGTATTTGTAGCGGAAAATTCCATCCGCGCCATGGCAGTCTGCGCATACGATGTTTTCGCTGGATGCATTGCGCAGGAAGCTGTTGGTTGCGTCGCCTTCGATATTTTTCCCTTTTCCTTCTTTTGGTTTGCCGGGATCCCATATATGGGGGTTGTGGCAACTTGCACAAGCGAGCTTCCCGGCAGTGGTTCGGAATCCGCGCGGATTGAATACGGGAACATCAGGCAGTTTCCGGCGCTCTTTGGCGGGCGCGCGGGCGGTGTTTGACCAGACGACTACCTGGGGTGGATGGCTAAGCCGCTCGGGAGTTTTGTCTTTTGCAATGCCGCCCGGCTTGTGGCAGCCCAGACAGAGTCCTTCCTGCTTGTTACCCGGCTCCGCCGGGCGTCCCCAGAGTGCGAGGCCGGATATGGCGTTGTGAATGCTATGGCACTGGCCGCAGACGCCGGATTCTTTTACTGTTTGGCCTTTTTGGTTTTTTGCGGTGGGCGCGGTTACATTCAGATCATGATCCGTCCCCCGTACGAAACGTTTGCTGCGATGGCAGTCCACGCACAGGGAAGAATTTGGCGCGGCTGTTTTGCGCAGGAAGCTATTGGTGGCGTCGCCTTCGGCTTTCGGGTCTGCACCTGCGGTGGAGTAGGGATTGTTGGGATCCCACTGATGCGGGTTGTGGCAGGTGGCGCAGTCAATCAAGCCTTTTGCATGCCGCCTGCCCGATTGGTTGAACAAGGGCAATTTGGTCTTTCCGCCAATGTTTTTCAGGCTGCGCTGCAAGGGGTGGCTGTGCCTGCCGGTCAGTTTCTTTTCGGCCACGCCGCCTTTTACATGGCAGGCGCTGCAGAGGGACTGTATTGCGCCCTGGCCTTTGCGTTTTCTGACCGGACTCATCATTGCGCCCTGGCCATTGTGCGCCTTGTGACAAGATCCGCAGGCGCCCTGGTCCAGGTTTTTCTGCACCATGGGGTCCTTGCGCAGTTTTTTCTTCTCTGATTCCTTGAGTTTGTGCTTTGTTTGCAAAAGGGGGCGTTTGTCCGCGTGGCAGTTGATGCACAAGGCGCTGTTGGCGCCCTGGGCGATGCGCAGGAAGCTGGATTGTCCATCTCCTTCTTCCTTAAACTGGTTCTTGTTTTTCTTCTTTTTCCTGGTGGCGCTCCAGACGTGGGGATCATGGCAGGTCAGACAGGCCACTTTGGTGCCATCTGTGGATTTCTTTCCATGTTCGTCCAGCAGCGGCAAGGGCTTGAGCGCGCCCTTCTTCGTTCCGGGAGCGCTCCAGCCATCCTTGCCCGGTTTGATGCCCAGCTTGGTGATGGAGACGTCGAGGGGGTGGCTGTGATTGCCCACCAGCTTTTTCTTGGCCAGGCCGTTCTTGTTGTGGCAGCTTGTGCATACGCCGGACGCCCTGTCGTCTTTGGCAATGGGTTTGCCGCCCCATAAAGGCGCGGCCAGATCCGCGCCATGCAGTACATGGCAGCCAAGGCAGGTGCCGTATTCGGAGACCTTTTCACCCTTGCTGTTTTTGGCTTCGGGCGCAATCAGGCCGTAGTCGTGTTTGGTTCCTACGATTTGCGCCTTTTCCGCATGGCAGTTGCTGCATAGCCAGGCCTTGCGGTTGTCCACCACCATCAGGGGTTTGCTGCGTGCAGCATGTGGCGTGTGGCAGGTTTGGCAGATGATTTCCTGTTTCTTGCCAAATGCGCCGCCCACGGCCGCAAGTTTTTGCGGAATTTCGTCCAGTACCTTCTTAACCGGATGGTTGATGCCTTTCTTCTCTTCCGCATACTCTTCATGACAGGTCATGCACATGCTGGATTCCACGTTGGGAACCCGCAGGAAAATGGGGGATTCCCGCTGTTGCCATGAAAGCCCGTGGGCGCTGTGGCAGGTGCCGCAATAGACTTTCCCTTCATCATTGAGGGGGAAAACGGTTTTCCCTTCTTTTTTCGGGAGCACGACCTTGTCCGAAGGTTCAATTCCCACCGGATGGTTGTGCCGCCCCTCCAGCCACAGGGGTCTGGAATCCAGGGCGAAGCCATCGTGGCAGGAAAAGCACATTCTCTCCGTGCTGACGACATCCTGTCTTCCAAATTCCTGCATGGGCCGGGGGTCATAGGGAACCAGGGTGGCCACATCGTCCTTCTTGAAGTCGGACATCCAGGCAATATGGCAGGTTGCGCATTCGCGTTTTTCCGCGACGACCCGGGCGGCTTGGGCAGTGCTTGCCAGAGAAAGGAGCAAGAGTGCCGCAAGCAGCCGCCAGCCACAGGGAAAGATGCCATCAAGTTGTGAGCGCAGCATGTTCATCGTGCAGTCATTGATCAAGCCACAGAACACTCACGCGATTGGCGAGCATTTCCGCGACATACAGTCGTCTGTTGCCGTCACTCGCCAGTCCGGTAGGCGTATCGAAATAGCCAATATCTCCATGATTTCCCAGAACTGCCTGGAAGCGGGTGTCGGCGTTGAAAACCTGGATGACGCCAAGGTAGCTGTCACTGACAAAGATCTTTCCGTCGTCCCGGATGGCAACCCCCTTGGGGCGAAACAGTTTCCCCGGCGTTATCCCCCAGGAGCCTACCGTCGCCAGTACTTTCCCGGAGAAATCGAATACCTGGACTCTTGAGTTGAAGACGTCCACTACATATACGTCATCGTGTGTGCCAACGGCAATCGCAGCGGGATAGCGGAAGTCTCCCAGATTGCTTCCGGGTTTGCCCCATACCAGATCGGCTCTCCCCTTGTTGTTGTATACGAATACCCGGTGCGTGGGGGCGCTGATGGTGACGTAAAGATGCGCCTCATTGTCGCCCAGGACAACATCCACGGGGGAAACAAGCTGTTTCCCGATATGGGTGGAAATGGATTTCAGAAATTTTCCGTCGGCGTCGAATATCTGTACCCGGTGGTTGCCCCTGTCGGCCACCAGTACGCTGCCGTCGGATGCGGTGGTAATGCCAACAGGTCCCAGCAGTTGGCCTTTTCCCTCGCCGGGGGAGCCAAATGAAAAAAGATATTTGCCGTCATCCGAAAAAACGAGAATGCGATTGTTGCCGCTATCCACGACATAAACCTGGTCGTTGAGACCGATGGCAATGTCGGTGGGCATGACCATGGGATTGTCGGGCGGGCCGGTCAGCTCCTGTATCTTTTTGAAGCCCATCAGTGATTTGGGCTTGGCGGGCGCGATTCCCGGAATGGGTTGTGGTAACCTTGGTTTCTCCAGGGTTTTTTCCGAAATGCCAAAGCCTTCCGGCGCAACCGGAGGTTCCTCAGGCGCTGCTACCGAAGAAGCGGGAAAGACCAGGAATAAAGTGATCCTTGCCCACCGCATCAACCACTCATTCACGACGCCCAAATTCCAAAGCAACATCCAACCAATGCGTGTATCAAAAAAACAAATACTAGCACATTCTCGCTGGCTTACTAACCCGGATTATCGGCTGGTAACAGGCAGATCTGCGGACAGCAAGAAGGATCAATGTTCCGCTTCTTTTCTCAAGCTGTGGCAGCGGCGACAGTTGAAAGGTTCTTGCACCGGATAGGTTACTGGAAAAGCGACGGTTCCATGACATTTTCCACACCATTTGCCTTCAAATATCTCTGCCATCCTGATGTTGTTTGCGCCAAGCTTTTCTTTGAATGGCTCTGGATGGCAACTGTCGCAGCTTATCATGCTGCTGTGGGTGCCATGGGGGAACAGGACGTCGGGAAAAAATCCGACTTTTACATTCAGCCGCATCTTGTTGGTAAAAAACTCTTTTTCCGTTCCGCCTCGTTGTTCTCCCCGAATGCTGTCCCGTGGTGAGATCAGTCCCTCCATTTCCGCCTTGGTCCAATTGACCAGGCCAAACCTGTCTTTGGGAAGCGCTTCGAAGGCTGGGGCATCGCCATCAATATCTTCGTTTCGTTTTAGATAGCCGTAGACGTCAATATCCTTCAGGAATTGGCCAAGCATGCTTTCCTGTGCTGGATCACATGCCTCGCCGGTAAGCTGCTGACACAAATTCCCGTTTGCCTTCACCGCGCTTTCAGGCGCTGCCATTCCCGTCCTTGCCGTCGTTTCCCGCGCCGGGGATGGGCTGCTATGGTCATTGATCGCTGCTGTGCATCCTGCCAGGAAAACCGTGGCAAGAAAAACGGCCGGGCCAGCATGAAGACGACGCGCCGCCCCTGACGGTTCTGTGCGCCTGCCCGCTTGTGGCGGTATTTTTCTCATTGGGGCGCTACTTTGTCCTGGTTATGGCAGCGGGAGCAGTCGGTGAGCGGGAAGGCGACCTTGCCGTGGCATCTTCCACACCACTCCCCCTGGCTGATTTCCACCATGCTCATCTTGTTTTGTCCTTTGGCCATCTGAAAAATTGCCGGATGGCAGCTCTGGCAGTCCAGCCAGTAGGTGTGGGCTTTATGCGGAAACAGTACATTCCTGACAAAATCGCCTTTTGCCTTGATGACAATATCCAGGTCGAGTGGTGGAGTGTCGGGGGTGTTTGGATCCAGGCTGCCCAAGGGCCTTATTTTTTCCTGGTCGACAACAGCAACCCAGTCTACCAGGCCAAATTTGTCTTTTGGCAGCCCTGCGCCCGCGAGTGCGGCCGGCCGGGCGCGCATGCCGATTCTGTAGGCTTCACTCGAAGGTTTGCTGGGATCGCCAATTCCCGCCATTTTTCCATCGCTGCCAAGATAGATTGAGTTATCTATCTTTGACGGGGCGGGAACTGCAGTAGCTGGCGTTATTTCCTCTGTATTGCTATTCGTTGTTTCTCCGGACCCCGCAACGGTTTCGGGTTCTTTCAGAGGAGATGTTTTTGCGGCGGGGTTGACGGTTTGCGCCGTTTCCGCCCCTGGGGTAATGCTGCTGGTTTCAGGGCCGGCGTCAGATCTTCCGGACTCTCCGGATGTGGTGCAACCTATAACGAACGCCAGCGGCAATGCCATCATCAGCCCAATGTTCACGGTTCTGTAGAATATTGTCATCATGCTCATCAGCCTCTATGGGGTGCTGGCGGTCGCGGGCTTGAATGCTGCGGAATGGCATCTATCACATTCGAGCGGCTCCCAGGCAATCTGCCCGTTGTGGCAGGCGCCACAAGCCTTCCCATCCATAATGTCATTCATGTTCACATTGTTTGCGCCTTGACGCATGACGAACAGGCTCTCGTGGCATACCTTGCATTTGTAGCGTATGCGATGAAACCAATGCGGGAAGACCACCGCCCCAACTTCAGCCTTCTCCATGCTGGCCCGGGTGGCGTCCATATATATGTCACCATACTCCTTGGCTTGTGCGCTGGAGAAAAGGATGACCACTGATGATATAAATGGAAAAAATTTGCAGATTGGGGTGATTGTTCTCATATATCCCCTCCTTATAAAAACGCGTTGATCAATAGGCTTATGCTACTTTTACAGCGGTTTTTATTTTTCACCTTTGCATAATCTACAATGGAAGTCAAAGAAAATATACTCTACAACCATTGCATTAATATGGGATATATAACAGGCGGCATTTACTTTTGCATGCTGATTTTATCGGTATGGCGTTTACCACAATTATATAAAGGAAAAGCTTCCGTGCTATGAATGCTCTATAAGGTGCATGATATGGCTGTCTGTATATCTTCCTCATGTACATATTAATCTGGATGTTATCCAGATTGTGTTCAGGATGGCGGGCGCAAACTTGTTGATTTCAATGAAGTCGTCCGCCATGACTGCGCCCATGGACATTGTTGCCGCGCCTTGCCGCGAACATGCTCGTGATGGCTGAACATAAACTGGATGGTTGCCGGGTTATTCGCTATTTTTTCCCTTATGTATAAGCATATTGTTCCTTGGCGCTCCTTTTTTCCGGTTATGGCATCGCTTGCATGAGGCAAAGGTAAAGGACACCTTGCCATGACAGTAACCACAATGCTTTCCTTTCGACATGCGAATCATTTTTACGTCATTGGTCAATGTTTCCAGAAAAATTTCCGGGTGGCATGAGGAGCAGTCAATCCAGTTGGAATGAATTTCATGATCAAAAATAACGTCGTCCAGATTTCCTTTTGATTCAAATAATATTTTGTTGCTGCGTACTTTGTGTTTGTAATTTTTCCTTAGAGAATGTATAGGATTAAATACCTTGTTTCTCTTAAGTGATAGCCAGTCAATAAATCCGAATTTATCTATGGGTATATTTCCACCAGGAAGGTTTTTCAGGTTCCATTCAGCGCCAAAACGTTTCGCCACTGCTTGTATTTGCTCATGATTGACTCCGGATAGGGTGTGTAATTTTTCGGCTTCTGTTTTTCCTGCTAGATGGCATTTGTTGCATTGTTTCTTGTCTTTCACGCCAAAAGCCATGGTTCCGTCATGGCAGGCGCCACACTGTTTTCCTGCGTCAAACTGCTGGTGCGAAATGTTGTTGCGCCATCTGTTCATAATGAAAATATCCTGGTGGCAGACTTTGCATTCAAACCAGATGCGGTGTACCCAGTGCGGATATAGAACTGGCGCCATGTTCTGTTTTTTCATTTCTTCCATGTGTTCTTTCATTACGAAATTGCCAAGGAAGCGCTCCTCCTTTTTCCAGTGCATCAACTTTGCAATGCGAGCCTCTTCTTGCTTGAGTTCCATTTGCATCAGTTTGTCTATTTTTTGGGTCAGCGCCTTGATGTCCCCATGCCAGTGTTGGTAACCGCTGGCCATTGCGCTGGCAATATCCAGTAAATACATTCTTTGGGGATAGGTTTTTTTTGGCTCCATCGCCTCAGCGATCAAGGCATGTATCTCGGCTTGCATCGTTTTGGCTTCGGTTTTCTTGATCAGCTTTTGCTGGGCATTGAATTGAAAGTTTTTATAGTTGGTGGTGAATTGTTCACGAAAGTCTTGGTCGCCGGCGCCGCAGGGAGCGGAAAAGACAAACAGCAACAGCAGCATGGCCGGCGCCCGTCCCCCTTTCGCGCCAGGAGTAAATCGATGTGGCAGTACCGCGTAAGTTACTATTGGCAGCATATGAGCGGCTCCGTAGATCGGAGGCGAATGAACCGGCGTCCGAAAGTGGCTGGGGCCTGTGAGCAGGCCCCAAGATCATTCTACAGCAAGTTTTGGCGATCCGGCTGGGGGGAATAGCAAGACAGGATGTCGGGTATTTTTCTTCCTGGCGGGTTATGGTGGCATTTATGCAGTAGCTTGTCAGCGCGCCCCTGTAGCGGGCCTGGACATTGTTGATATTCCGGTATTTTGATCCCGCGTGTTATTTGTCCATCACTCCAGCTTGATGCCCATCGAAGAGCGGGTGGACAGGGTGGTTTGCGGGGAAGGAATGCTATCATCCGCAGTGATGCCTGCTAATCCTGGATACATATGGATGTTGTCCAGGGTTATTTTTTGCGTGATTTGCCAGATGGATTAGCGATTTGCGCAGCCTGGTCGATTGCCGCCAGCAGGCTTCCCATTCTGGCTTTTCCCGAGCCTGCCAGCTCCAGCGCCGTGCCGTGATCCACAGAGGTGCGGATGAAGGGCAGCCCCAGGGTGATATTCACGGCGTTGCCAAAGCCCTGGTGTTTGAGCACTGGCAGTCCCTGGTCGTGGTACATGGCCAGGACGGCGTCGGCGTGATCGAGATAGCCAGGAGTAAACAGGCTGTCCGCCGGCAGGGGGCCGGACAGTCGCATGCCTTCCTGACGCAGTGTTTCCACCACCGGCGCAATGATTTCCTGTTCTTCCGTTCCCAGGTGGCCGCCTTCTCCGGCATGGGGATTGAGTCCGCAAATCAGGATGCGCGGGTCGTTGATCCGGAATTTTTTCCGCAGATCGCCATGCAGTATGCGAATGGTTCTGGTCAGCAGCTCCGGGGTGATGGCATCGCTGACTTTGCGCAGTGGCAGATGGGTGGTGGCGAGGGCGACCCGAAGGCCGGGGCAGGCCAGCATCATCACCGGGTGGCTGTTACTGCATGCGGCAAGGAATTCGGTATGGCCGCTGAAGGGAATGCCGGCATCGTTGATGACGCCCTTGTGCACCGGGCCGGTCACCAGGGCGGAATGCTTTTTTTCCAGGCAAGCTTCTGCGGCCAGTTGCAGGCACTGCAGCACATAACTGGCGTTTTCCGGATCCAGTGTTCCCGGGGTGCAAGGTTGGCGCAGCCGCACCGGGTATACATGCAGCGTACCTGGCGCCGGGGCCTGCCGGGGCGGGGATGCTGTCTCAACGAGTGTGATGCCAAATCCGAGCTGCGCCGCCCGCCGCGCCAGCATGGCCGGGTCGGCGACGGCAAGGACGGGAATGCCCAAGCCCTGCCGCGCCGCCTGGAGCAGCAGATCTGGACCGACTCCGGCCGGCTCTCCCGGCGTGATGAGGATGCTCAATCGTTGTCGCCCAGGCGTGTCTCCACGAATGCCTGGTCGCGCAGCTTGCGCAGGTAGAGTTGCAGGGCTTCATCCGCCTTGCGCTTGCGCAGCGCCAGTTTGGCCTTGTTGCGTTTGACTTCTTCCGTGGCGTCGAAGTCGCGGCGATCCAGTACCTGGACGATGTGCCAGCCGAATTGGGTGCGGAAAGGCTCGCTGAGTCCGCCTTCGGGAAGCGCATCCATGACTTCCTCGAATTTGGGCACCAGATTGCCGGGGCTTACCCAGCCCAGATCGCCGCCCTTGATGGCGGAAGCCTTGTCGTCGGAATGAGCGCGGGCCAGGGCGGCAAAATCCTCGCCGCCCTTGATGCGCTGGTACAGTTGCTGGAGCCGGTTTCTGGCGTCGTCGTCAGAGGTCAACTCATTGGTGCGGATGAGGATATGGCGGGCGTGGGTCTGTTTGATGATATTGCGATCCCCGCCCTTGTAGTCTTCCAGCTTGATGATGTGAAAGCCGCTGGCGGCATGGAAGGGCCCGCGCACGTCGCCGCGATCCATTTCGGCGAGTTCCCCGAGGAACAGGCTTGGCACCTGCCCGGCTTCCAGCCAGCCCAGATCGCCGCCATCCAGGGATTGCCTGCCTGCGGAATAGCGTGTCGCCAGGGTAGCGAAATCTTCACCCTGCTGCAGGCGTTGCATGATTTCCTCGGCCTGTTTTCTCGCCTTGGCAATGTCCGCGCTGGAAGCGCCATCCGGTGTGGCGATGAGAATATGCCGGAGATGGTAGGCGTCGCGTCCGCCTGGATTTTCCTCGGCGTGGGTCAAATAGTTGTCCACCTCTGCCTTGGTGACCTGGATGCGGCTGATTACCTCCCGGTTGCGCAGGCGTTGCAGGGTGATTTCATCGCGCAGCTCCCGGCGGTATTCCTCCATGGACATGCCTTGCTCCTGCAGCACCGCCGCCAGTTCCTCTGGTGTCAGGCCGTTCTGCGCGGCGATATTGCCGATGGCTGCGTTCAGGGTTTCATCATCAATGGAAATACCCAGTTTTGTTGCTTCTTCCATTTGCAGTTTGTGCAGGATCAGGCGCTCCAGGGCCTGCTTTTCCAGCTCGTTTTCAGGAAGATCCGGCGCGCCGGCCTGGGTCAGCTTGTCGCGGATGATGGCGGTTTCTCTTTGTAGTTCGCTGTATAGCACCACGTCGTCGTTGACCACGGCGACAATGCGGTCCATGAGGCCGTTCTCCTCGGCAAAGGCTTGTTGCGTCACCGCCAGCAAGCCGGTAAGCAGGAGAAAAAGCAGGAAACGGTGTGCCAGTGCTTTGCGTTCAGTAACCATAAATCGTTCGATCCAGGAAGTTGTCGATATTGTTGCCCAGCTTGCCCAGCCCGTTCAGTTCGAGCTGCAGCAAGGCGGTGTTGTTGTATTCGGCGCCGTTGCTGTCCAGGTAGCGGCGCCATACGATGCGGATGCGCCAGCAGCAGTCGCCGTACTCGATTCCGGCAACGGTTTCCAGGGAATGGCTTTCTTCCACGGAATAATACCAGCGGCCAATCAGGCCGATGTTTGCGGAAAGCGGCCAGTACGCCGCCAGGTCGGTCTGCTCCAGTACGCCTTCGCGCAGCCGCCAGGAAGCGTGGATGCGTCCTCCATCATCACCCCGGTAGCTTGCCTGGGCCAGCCCCTGTTGCAGTGCGGTGCCGGCGTGAGGATCGACCTGCACCGCGGCGCGCAAAAGCCAGCGGTCAATAATGCCGGTGGACAATTCCGCGATTACCGAGGAGCTGCTGGTGTCCAGGGGGGTGGTTTCATCCAGGGTGACGCGCCGGTCTTCAAAGTAATAGATCTGACCAATGCTGGCGCGCAACAGTTCCCGGCCATCGTTCCCGGCGAGGAGGCGGCTGGTGAGGGCCAGGGTCATCTGGTTGGCATCGCCTACCCGGTCGGGGCCGTTGAAGCGGTTGTCGCGAAACAGGTTGCCGAAGTTGAAATCCAGATAGCTGGTGTCGAACAGAGGGATGTCGGACTGGTCTTCGTAGGGTGTATAGAGGTAATAGGCGCGAGGCTCCAGGGTGTGGGTGATGGCCTGGCCGAACCAGGAAGTCTCGCGGTCGAAGAACAGGCCGCTGTCCAGGCTGATGCTGTAGGTGCTGCGGGTGGGTGACGGGTCTTTTCCCGGCAGTTGTTCATCCAGGGAGTAAGAGGTATAGCGGCCACTGAGTGCGGGTTCGACAAAGCCCCAGTCGCGGTGCATGGGCAGGCTCACGCGAGGGTTCAGGTCGATGCGCTGGCCGGTAACGCTGTCTTCGCGGTAGAAGTTGCTGAGCTCGGCGTTGAAGCCGTAATCCAGCCCCGCCGGCCCCTGGTGTTTGCGCCAGTCG
>JAMOMB010000031.1 GCA_027068795.1 Sedimenticola sp.
GAGCATGGCCGAAGCGGACAAGATGCGCCTGGACAAATGGCTCTGGGCAGCGCGTTTTTTCAAAACCCGCAAGCTGGCGGCGGAAGCGGTTTCCGGCGGAAAGGTTCATTTGAACGGCCAGCGCAGCAAACCTGGCAAGGAAGTCCATATCGGCAGCCGGCTGCTCATCAACAAGAACGGCCTGGAGTGGGATATCGAGGTTCTCGTGCTGCCCAAGCAGCGCCGTCCCGCATCCGAAGCCATGGGTTTCTACGCAGAACCCAATGAAAGCCGGGAGCGCAGGGAGAAGCAGCTGGCCCTGCTGCGCGCCGCCCGGGTCTCAGCTCCCATCCATACCGAAGGCCGGCCGAGCAAGAAAGACAGGCGGTTAATCCACCGCTTTAAACAGCAGTAATCCCAGACTGTCCGGATATCACGGGTTTATGACCAGGCCAACAGGATGATAGACGAGGATTTTTACCGCCAGACATACCGGGAAATCAACGATAGCCATTGTATTTTCGAAAAAAGCATACTAACCATACAGGCAGGTTGCAGGCACTGCAGGAAGATACTGATTGCAGAGAGAGAAGCAGCCAACTGTATGGACGAAGGCGCCCGGCAAGCCTGCAAAAGGTTCCTGAAGACAATAATGGAACATGCTAGGTTTTCCTTGCAACTGAGGAATACCAATCAGCCGCTGGGGCATGCAAAAGCGATCAAAATGCAAGTCGGCAGCCTGCGCGGGCTTTATGCTGCCTTATATCCAGAACGACAGCTACCCGTACCTGTTCCCGATATTTATGCCCTGATTACGGAAGCGGGGGCACGCTATGATTCCCCGGACAAATTGCCTTTCACACAGATCATCCTCCAGATCAGCGCCTATCAGGGACGGAAACGACGGCAAAAAAAGTAAGTCACTTAGGGCCTGTTAACAGGTCCTAGCTGCGCCATATATTCCATATAGGGGTCTATCACGGACTGGAGCTTACGGCGCATCAGGGTGCCGATGGCGTCGGATTTGCCAAAAACAGGGCGCACCATGCCATAGCCCGAACCAGACAGCACGCGCAGAGCCAGCAGGGCTTGATCCAGACCATTGTCCAGATCCAGGATCTGCCGCACCAGGGCATTGCCCGGATGCCGCAGCCATTGCACTGCCTCTTCCCGCAATTCTTCCAGGGTGGCATCCGCGAAGCCTTCCGGCCTGGCGGATGAAAAATAAGCCGCGGCAACCTCCAGGGAGCAATTCACCACATCCTGAGTGGCAGGTTTTTCCATCACCTTTTGCAAGGTGGTCAGCCAGGCCTGCCCGGGAGCCGACATTACCCGCGCCAGCAGCCCGGCCAGCTCGTTTCCGCTTGCGGCCACTTCCCGCAAATCATCCACCAGGGATTGCTGGCGTCTGCTGATGGGCGGGATATCCGGCAACGCATCCGGCAATGTGGCAAGAAAGCCGACATAGAAAAGATTTTTTCTTCTGCCGCGCCTCCATAGCTGCTCTATCACCGCCGTATCCAGCAGGCCCGGCTGCAATACCAGGCGCACTGTATCCATGATCTTTTCCGCTTCCGTCTCGAACGGCAAAAACTCCACCAGATATTCCGCCAGCACAGGCCCCATCCGGCCAGCCACCACTGCCGGCTGGCGCAACATCTGCCGGGCGTTGTCCGCATCCTCCAACGCCCACCATGCCTTGCGCGCCAACTCATCGGTCAACTCAGTGGAATGGGCAATGGCGACCACGGCTTCCGGGTCACCCAGCAGCAACAACGCTTCCAGGCTGTCGCTGTTCAGATGCGCCATGCGCGACCAGATATGTCTGGGATAACCCGAAGGGGAGCCCAGTGCATGCATGGATAACATTTCCCGTATCTGCTTCAGGTATTGTTCATCGCGGCAGTTGGGATTGAGGGAGATTTTCATCTCCCCCTTTTCAGACAAGGCGCGCACTACCATGCGCGATTCATCGACACAAATCGCCTGGGGATGGTTGGCGAGCATTACATTCAGGCGCAGGGCGTCTTCAGGAGACAGTTCCATAAGCGGATCGGGAGCAGCCAGAAAAGCGCAGCAATCCGGCTAGTCGAGTTTCGGCGGGACAAAATGGGGATCTGCCGGATTGAGAAACACGAACTGCCAGCTCCCGTCATCTATTTCAACAAAATCCAGGGTACATTCGTCGAGGTATTTCTCGAAGCTGGGATCCATGACCACTTCCACGCCCTCGCAATGAATATGCTTGTCGGTTTCCGCCGGCTCATCGAAGCCCATGTGGTAGGCAAATGATCCATCCTTGTTTTCCCTGACCGCCATCCGCAAAGCCATGCCCTCGGTGCCGCCCTGTTCGGCGGCGACTTTTATCTGTTTTGCTGCTGCAGGAGTAATCGTAAACATTTCCGCTTTATCCCTCTCGTGAATTCATCCGGCGGCCAATGACGCTTCATTTGCATGCCCGCACATGGGCGACAAAGCGCTCGGCCCAGTGATTCGAGCCTACATTACGCATATGTGAATAATTGGCCAGCAGGTTCTTGTATACGAGCCCGTCGTGAACGCCATCCACACCAAACCCGCGCTCCACCTTATAAGCGAATTTTTGGGTGCCGTCCAGACTCTCCAGCCCGGAATAATGAAATTCATGGGCGTTTACCCGTTGGAAACACGCATCATCTCTCGCCCATGGATGATTGTCAGTTTCGCACAAACGCACATACCCTCTACCTTGCGGTTTTTGGTGCATTTTGACATCCGCAGGCAATACGCCGACCATGGCAGCGCGCCTGTCATCCCATTGCAGGCTGCGGCAAAGGTACATCAATCCGCCGCATTCCGCATAGGCCGGCCCACCTTCCTCGATGAAGGCCTTGACGGAAGCCCGCATACCGTGGTTTTCTTCCAGCGCTTCCATGGCGGTCTCCGGAAACCCCCCGCCGATGAACAGGCCATCCGCATCGGGAAGCGCTTCGTCATGCAAAGCATCAAACGGCACCAGTTCCGCCCCCGCCCGGCGCAAGGCCTGCATGTCATCCGGGTAGTAAAAGCCGAACGCAGCATCTCTTGCATAGGCGATGCGCACTTTTCCGCATTGCGCTTCCGGCGTAAAACGAACCGGCCTTGCAACTTGCGGCGCCGGTGCAGCGCCGGCAATCTCCAGCAAGGCTTCCAGATCGACGTGGGAGCCGACGTGATCGGCGATCCTGTCGATATGCTGTTGCGCCGCCCGCGTTTCATTGCTGGGCATCAGTCCCAGATGCCGCTCCTCGATCCGGATCGAATCGTTACGCGGAACCGCACCGACAACCCGTACTTCCGTATAGTGTTCGATTACATTGCGCAGCTTGTTCTCATGACGGGAACCGCCCACACTGTTGAGAATGACCCCGGCAATGCGGATCTGCTGGTCAAACGCCTGGTAACCAAGGATCAGCGGAGCGATGCCGCGGGTCATGCCACGGGTATCGAGCACCAGCACCACGGGCACGTCGAGCAGGGAGGCAAGGGCGGCATTGCTGTTGCTGCCATCCAGATCCAGACCATCATACAAGCCCTTGTTGCCCTCGATGATGCCCAGATCCGCATCCGCCATCCTCTGCGCGAAAAGACCGGTGATTTCTTCCGGGCCCATGGTGAAAAAATCGAGGTTGTAGCAAGGTCGTCCCGCCGCCAGCCCCAGCCATAGGGGATCGATATAGTCCGGCCCTTTCTTGAAAGGCTGAACCCTACGGGCCTTGTTGCGAAACGCAGCGCACAAGCCAATGCTGATGGTCGTCTTGCCAGACGATTTGTGCGCTGCTGATATCATCAAGTGGGCCATGGTGTATTTCCGGAATGCAAAAAGGCGGCCTGAAAGACCGCCCCTTTATTGCCTATCCGATCTCCCGCCTATGGTTTGGCATGCTGGGGGTCGGCAACCTCGTCAGACAGGGTCGTCGGCAAAAAGCGCAGCATGCGAATGCCGATGAAGGTCAACAACAATACCAGCGCAACGCCGCCAAGTCCGAGAAGAATTTCCGGCAGGCTGGGCGCATACAGCATGGGCTGGCCATTCACTCCATCGAAGAAGCCGCTGGCGACGATAGTCTTGCCCGGGAACATGGCCATGGGGAACGCCTGGCCGCCAATGACGATGACATAGACTGTTGCAAAACCACCCAGAATCACCAGAGTGGCGGCAGCGACAATGCCGCTGCGGCTATTGCCCAGGGCGGGGTGGTAGATAATCCCCAGGGGAATCAGGCAACCCGCAAGCACCCAGCCACCCCAGAACAGCAACGTATAGATACCTCCATCCCTGAGAATAAAGGCCTCATAAGCATGGTTCTCCGTGCCGTACAGGTTGGCCAGATGATAGACCAGGGTAAAGTACAGCACCGCCGCCACGAACACGCCCAGCAAATTCTTCAGGCGCTTCAGCAAGCCGGCGCCAATTTCCCGCCCGTCAGCCTTGAACACGAACATCAGCACCAGCAAATAAACGGCCAGCCCGTAGGCAAAGGACATGATGACGAACATCGGCGCCAGAATGGCGGCGTCATAGCCCTGGCGGGCGACCAGGAAGCCAAAGATGGAGCCGGTACCCGTGGTCAGCAGCAACCGCCACACAAAGGCGAAGATACCCACCGGCTTGTACCAGGCCTTCATGCGGTGATCCATCATAAACCAGATATAAAATGCAACGATGGCGAAGAATCCGGTGTAGAGATAGATGTTCCAGGCGAATATGGATTTGAAGTTATAGTGGGTCATGGCGACCAGCAGCCTGCCCGGCTGGCCAAGATCGAGCACCAGTACCGCAAGGCCGCCAGCGAGCAAAGCAATGGCCAGAAGGGCGGAAAGCCGGCCAAGAGGCTGGTAGGCCTTTTTGCCGAACGCGGTGCCGATGGAAGCCACATTGAGCGCGCCGGAAGCGGCAACAATGAGGAAAATGGCGAATACATGGGGCATGCCCCAGACAACCTGATTGGTCATCCCGGTAACCCAGTGGCCGTTGTGCTCCATGTAGTACACAGCGCCGCCTGCAATGGCGATGATAGCGCCCAGCACTGCGAGCATGCCCCAGTAACGAGGGCTTTCTATACCCCACTCGCTGAAGTGAATCTTTTTCATTACTTCACCCACCTAATCAAAATCAATTCAGATATTGCTGTAGCGTACGCCGGTGTTCAATTTCAGATCCGCCCGGATCTGCACACTGGGATACTTCTTCAGCGCCTGGGACACGGCGCTATCCGGGTCGTTCAAATCACCAAATACAATCGCCTGGTGCTTGCAGGCGTCCTGGCAGGCAGTGCTGCGCCCGCCATTGTCCAGACGATGTACACATAGATTACAGCTCTCCACACAGCCTTTTCCCCGGGGCGTATGGGTCAGTTTTTCGGCCACTTCCGCATGAATGAAGGAACGCGCCTTGTACGGGCAGGCCATCATGCAATAGCGGCAGCCGATACAGATATGGCGATCCACCATCACAATGCCGTCCGCCCGGCGAAAAGAAGCGCCTGTGGGGCAAACATCGACACAGGGCGGCTTTTCACAATGCTGGCACATCATGGGCAAGTTGGTGATCTTGCCGGAGAGATTGTCCTTCAGTTTGACCTGCCGTATCCAACGGGGGCGCTGACGCTCCCAGTGCGCTTCATCCGCTCCTTCGGGCATATCCACCAGATCCAGGCCATTCTCCTTGTCGCAGGCGGTCACACAGTCATTGCAGCCGTCTGCGCATTTATTGGCGTCGATGAGCATGCCCCAGCGCACCTTGGCATTTACCGCTTCCGTTCTCGGAGCGGCAGTTGCAGGCAAGGCATGCAATACGACCCCCGGCGCAACAACTGCTGCCGCAGCAGTAGCCGCCTTTTTCAGAAATCCCCGACGCCCTTGCTGTTCTGTACTGGACATAGTTATTTCTCCCCGGGTACGGCGCTATGGCAACTGAAACAATCCAGACTTGCGGCAACATATTCATGGCAACCGGCGCAAAACTGCCCGGGCGCATCGACGGGCACTGCCTTGCCGGAAGCATCCTTTCGCGCATGGCAATCCACGCACCCCGCAAGGCTATGCTTGCTGCCGCGTATACCCTGGCGCACGGTCAGATCGCGCTGATGCTTGATAAAGGTAAAGTGGTTGCGGCGCATGACAGCTGTGGGTTCCACACACTGCTCCAGCTTGTCGGCCTTGGCCGTGCCTTCCACTGCTTCACCGGCGAGTACAGTGCCCGGACCAACTACCAGGCCAAGCACTGCGCTTGCCAGAAACAACATGATGCTGCGTATGCGAATCATGAAAAAAGCCTCTGCTCTGGGTTACTCACCAAGCCCCATTTGAATGTATCCGGTGGGGCATACGTCGTGGCAAATGTGGCAGCCGATGCAACGCGAATAGTCCGTGGCCACATAACGGCCGGTGGTCGCCTGGTCCTTGGGTACGCGATAGACCGCATCCTGGGGACAGTAGATGACACAGTTGTCACACTCGAAACACAGGCCACAGCTCATGCAGCGATCTGCTTCTTTCCGCGCGGTCTCCTCATCCAGCCCCTGCATGCGTTCCTTGAAGTGTCCAAGAACCTCATCCGCACTGGGCACATTCTCAACGCGCTTGTGCCGCGGGGTGACCTGGAAATGCCCCAGAAACAGCTCGTCACTGCCGATAATTTCGGCGAAAGAACGGTCTTCGTAATTATGCACGGCATAGTTGGAGGAGGAGGTTCCCCGTTGATCGCCGGCATTGGGATCGAACTCTTCCGGATCCAGCCCGGCCTCGTGCATTTTCTCCAGCAAGTCGAAATGGTGCACATCCACCTTGGGGCGCTTCTTGATTTCCTCTCCCTTGAGAAAGGTATCCACGGATTCCGCCGCAACCCAGGCCTGACCGATGGCGGTGGTCAGCAAATGCGGACGAACGATGTCGCCAATGGCGAAATGATTCGGCTTGTCCTTGAGCTGGTAATTGTTGGTGGTATCCATCAGGCCGCGGCCATTGTCAAAACTCTCCAGGCCATTCAGGTCACCGCCCTGGCCAATGGCCGCAACGATGATGTCGGCTTCCAGCACACGCTCGGTGCCTTCGATGGGCACAGGGGTCATGCCGTCCATGGTGCAGTCGCAGACCTTCAGGCCGGTAGCGCGGCCATCCTCGCCTTTAATGACTTCCAGGGGCATGACGCCATCGAGTATGGTCACGCCTTCCTGAATGGCGTCATGAATTTCGTGCTCGGCGGCCATCATGTTTTCCTTGGTGAACAAGGAGGTCAGGGTCGCATCCACCGGCTCACGCCCGGCGACGAGGGCTTCATCCTGATCCAGCGCGCCATCGTTTACAACGTCTTCCGGATTGCCGGGCATGGCGGGGTTGGTGCCGATACGGCGGGCTACGGAAACCACGTCAATGGAGGTGTCGCCCCCGCCTACGCAAATCAGCTTCTTGCCGGTAACTTTCATCCGGCCTTCATTGAAGGCCTTGAGGTAGGCAACGCCGGTAACGCAGTTGGGTGTGCCTTCCCAGCCATCCACGGGCAATGCGCGACCAGTCCAGCAACCCACTGCCCAGATAATGGCGTCGTATTCCTTTTCCAGATCCTCGACGCTGATATCCTTGCCTACCCGCGTGTTGAAGCGGACTTCAACGCCCATGTCCACGATGCGCTGATTCTCCGCGGCCAGTTTGTCGCGGGGAACGCGATAGTTGGGAATGCCGTAACGCATCATGCCGCCAAGTTCCGGCTGCGCCTCGAATACGGTTACCCCATGCCCCATGCGGCGCAGTTGATAAGCCGCAGCCATACCGCCGGGGCCGCCGCCGATAACGGCAACCTTCTTGCCGGTGTCCTTTCCCGCTTCAAAGGCATAGCCCTTTTCCAGTCCCTTGTCACCAATGAACTGTTCAATGGAATTGATGCCGACATAGTCTTCCACCGCATTGCGATTGCAACCGTCCTGGCATGGCGCAGGGCATACGCGGCCCATCATGGAGGGAAAAGGGTTGGACTCGGTAGCGCGGCGGAATGCGTACTCTTCCATCTCCATGCCTTCTGCAGGCTTCTCGATGCCGCGCACAATGGACAACCAGCCGCGAACATCGTGACCGGAAGGACAGCTACCCTGGCAAGGAGGCGTCTCATGCACATAGGTGGGACATTTGTGTGAAGTGTCATAGTTGAAGATGTCATCGGTCCAGTCATCCCATTTGTTCTTGCCTTCTTCAAACCGACGCCAGGTAATGTTCTTAGTCATTTCATCACTAGGAGTTGCCATTGTCACTCTCCAAACCAGTTAAAACTGTTACCCTTTCGGGAGGATTATTTTGTTGTGAAAGGCCGCTTGTTCAGGCGGCGTCTTCCTCGGATTCGTCTGCTTCGCCTTCGCTGTTCTGCCCGGTAAGAATCAGGGCGTTGGACACCAGTTGATGCACACTGACGATCTGGTCCATTTCAAAACCGTAGTATGGGATGACCTTGGTGAACTGCGACTTGCAGATGGCGCAGATTGCCGCCATATGGGTTACGCCATATTCTTCGGTGACGCTCTTCAAGGCTTCCATACGCGGCTTGGCGCCTTTCACCCGCAACTCCATTAAATCGTCGGTGAGCAGCCCACCACCGCCGCCGCAGCAATACGTTGCTTCACGAATGCTGTCTTCCGGCATATCCACATAGTTGTTGCATACCGCCTTGATCACCGCCCTGGGCACCTCAAACTGCCCACCCGGCTTGTCCCCCATACGGGTCGCCCGCGCCACATTGCAGGAGTCGTGAAAGGTCAGCACCATGTCATCGTTCAGGGACTTGTCGATATTCAGCGTACCTTTCTCGATCTCTCCCAGGGTAAACTCGAGAATGTGCTGCGGCACGGGATAGTTCTTGTCCAGGAAATCGAATGGCCCCGCAAGGGTATTCAAAAAGGCATAGGCGACCCGCCAGGCATGGCCACATTCGCCAAATACGATGCGTTTCACGCCCAGCTCCAGCGCCGCTTCGCGAATGCGCAGGGAAACCTTGCGCATGTTTTCGTAAGAGCCGATGAACATACCGAAGTTGGCCGCTTCAGATGCCTTGGAACTCAGGGTCCAGGACACCCCAGCCTCATGGAACACTTTTCCATAACCAATGAGACCATCGACGTGAGGCTCGGCGAAAAAATCGGCGGAAGGCGTAACCAGAAGAATATCCGCCCCCTTTACGTCCAGGGGGTATTTGACTTCCACGCCTGTATCGTCAAACACATCTTCTTCGAGACCTTCCAGGGTGTCTTCGAGAGCCGGGCCGGGCAGCCCCAGATTGTTGCCAATGCGATAGACCTTGCCGATGATCTCGTTGGAATATTTGTCGCCAAGGCCAATACGATCCATTATTTCCCGCGCGGCCATGGAGATTTCCGCGGTATCGATACCGTAGGGGCAGAATACCGAGCAACGCCGGCACTGGGAGCACTGGTGATAATAGTTGTACCAGTCATCCAGCACTTCCTGGGTAAAGTCCGTCGCGCCCACCAGCTTGGGAAAGAATTTACCGGCAAAGGTAAAATAGCGGCGGTATACCTTGCGCATCAAATCCTGGCGGGCGACCGGCATGTTCTTCGGATCCTTGGTGCCCAGGAAATAGTGGCATTTGTCGGTGCAGGCGCCGCATTTTACGCAGGAATCCATATATACCTTCAAGGAACGGTATTTGCCCAGCATGTCCCCCATGGCCTCGATGGCCTGCTCCTGCCAGTTGTCTGACAACTCGCCGGGAAAACCCAGGGCCTCTTGAAACTCCGCTTTCGCCTTGAAGGTTTCCAGATGCGCCATCGCACCTGGTTCGATTTTTGGTACCTCTGGATATTCCTGAAGCTCGGGAACTTCGATTTTCGCTTTTGCCATGAGCTGGACCTATTGCCTCTTTACCAATGCCGTACAGTTATCAGGAGTTTTCTTCCAATTTGCGCGCCCAATCCGCCAAATGGCGCTTTTCCCGCGGGTTGTCCACCTGGTTGCGGGTCGGGCTGAAAAACACGCCCACGCCATGCAGCAACTTGCTGTAGGGGAAAATAATCATCAGCACCGCCACCAGAAACAAATGGATCACGAGCAGCAGATCCGACGGTAACGGCCTCCAGTCGAAGGTGATCAGCCCCATGGTGAAGCTCTTGAGTCCGACGACATCGACATGGGAAACGAACGTCATGGAGATGCCGCTGATGCCGATGAGCACCAGCAATGCAAGAATCAGATGATCTGAAGGCGCGCTGATATAACGCACACGGTCAATGACAAAACGGCGCGCCCACAACCCAAGCAGCCCGGCAACCATGGCAAAGGCCGCATATTTGCCAAAGGGCTGCACCAGCTCGATCACCGTGGGAACAGGGTTGATGAAGTAACGCAGATGGCGCAGCAACACCAGCAACAGACCGAAGTGGAACAGCACACCCAGTAACCACAATAATTTGTTGCTCTTGAAAAGACTTTCGAAAAATGCCACTTCACGGAACAGCCGCAAGGCAACGCCGCCCTTGGTCAGTGGCGCCGGGGTCGTGGCAATCTTGAGCGGTGCGGGAACCTTGGCATAAACCCAGATACGATACGCCAGCCCGGCAATCAGAATGACCGTGGCCAGATAGAAAAGCACTGTGATAGCAAGCGACATGTTTCGAAAAACTCTTTCAGATTTCGGAAAAACCGGGAAGGCAGCCGCAACTGCCCTCCCACCGGTTCAATCTGCGATTACACGCAGCCAGTCGGCTTGGGCAGGCCGGCATAGCGGCAGGCCTGCTTGCCAGGGCCATAGGGAAACAGGCCATACAGGTATTTGCTGTTGCCTTTCTCCTTGCCCAGGCGCTTGCCCACGGCCTTGGTCAGTACGCGAACCGCGGGAGCGATCTGGTATTCTTCGTAATACTCGCGCAGGAAGTTGATGATGTCCCAGTGATCATCGGTCAGCTCCAGGTCATCTTCCTTCGCCATTACTTCGGCAACGCCGGGAACCCAGTCGTTCAGATTTACCAGATAACCTTCTTCATCAGTCTCTAATGTCTTACCGTCTACTTCGATAGGCATATTTCTATCTCCAAAAAATCAAACCAAAAATTCATACAGGACAGGGGTCGGTCAAACCCAAGCCTGAACCTTGTCGTTTGCTTCAACCAAATCAACAAAACCCGCATAATCCACGACTTCCACGCCATCGATGATGCGGGATTCATCCAAACCCCGGGCCTTGTAGTCCGGCCCCAGAACATAGACCTTTTTGTCGGCAACCACGGATGCAATCATGTTCTCGACAGCAGTGCCCTTGAGGGCGCCATATACGCCATCTTCGTACAGCAGAATGGCGGAACCCGCCTTGGACAAGCGCAAACAGCTTTCCAGGGAGTTCTTTTCAAAAGGCGACTTGTTTACAGTGTGCAGATCGCTCATCGTTCTCTCCTCAAAAACTGAATACAACGTCGGATTCTTCGAGCAGTTCGGCCACCCGGTCGGAATCAACCACTTCCACGATATTGTCCACGGATTCTTCCGTTTCCCAGTCCTCCCACTCCACCTGCACCAGGTCATCTGCAGTCAGGCCACGCGCTTCCAGGGAAGCCTTGTCCACATACATATGACGCACTTCATAGTCACCCAAAGTACGATAGGTAGGAGAGAAATTCTTCATGCCAATGCCGGTGGTATCCTGGCCTTTGGTCAGCTCATACACGCCGTCATCGACGAACATCAGGCTGACGTTCTGTTCGAAAGCCGCCGCAATGAGCACCACTTCCAGGGATTCCCAGGCATAGATGGTTCCATAGGGCGCACGGCGATTGAGGAACATGAAATTCTTTGTATCAGACATTATGCAATCCTCCTGTCAATCGCCGAATACGACCAGACGGTCACTTTGAATAGCAGCTTCAACCAATTGACCCAGACCGGAAATACGGAAGCGGGGCGCGATATTGGTTGCATCCTTGCCATTGCGCTCTGCCTCCCCGTCATCCACGATGCCACGGCGCTGGGCGGCGGCCACACAGACCACCAGATCAAGATCATATTCTTCCGCCAGATCGGTCCAGTTCTTGACGATATTTCTGTCATCCTGGGGAGGCGTGGTCAGACGGGTGCCATTGAGTACGCCATCGTGATAGAAAAATACACGGAAGCATTCATGGCCTTTTTCCAGCGCCGCCTTGGTGAACTGGTAGGCCGAATCCGAAGCCTGATGCTGATAGGGGCCTTCATTTACTTGTATAGAAAATTTCATAACCTGGTACGACTCCGTATCAAAAGCGGATGTGCGCAGACTGGTTCAGGCTGTTGCGGCTGCCACGCCAGTTGTCGATGTGATATTTGGTGAACGGCAGGCCGGTCAGATCGAAAAACCGCTGCCAGCCAATGCGCTCCACCCATTCACCCATGCGTTCGTAGTCGTTGGCGTTTTCCTTGTAGGCCTTGAGGATCTTCTTCACCACCTCGGCCACTTCCGGCCAGCGGGGGGCGTTGTTGGGCAGGCCGGCCGCCACCAGTTTGTGGAACATGGGCTTGGAGCGGGCATTGGAGTGCTTGCCGCCAACCCATACCGCCAGCTTGGAGTGCTCGGGGTCATTGATCTGCATGGGCGGACAGGGAGGGAAGCAGGCGCCGCAGCAGATACACTTCTTCTCGTCCACTTCCAGGGTGGGTTTGCCGTTGACCATGGCGGGGCGAATAGCCGCGACCGGACAACGCGCCACTACGGAAGGGCGCTCGCAGGCGTTGCCTACCAGATCATGATTGATCTTGGGCGGCTTGGTATGCTGGATGTTGATGGCGATATCACCCTGGCCGCCACAGTTGATCTGGCAGCAGGAAGTGGTGATATGCACACGGTTGGGCATTTCCTCCACCACGAACTCGTCGATGAGTTCATCCATGAGGGACTTGACCACGCCGGAGGCATCGGTGCCGGGAATGTCGCAGTGCAACCAACCCTGGGTGTGGGAGATCATGGTGACCGAGTTACCAGTACCGCCTACAGGATACCCCGCATCATTCAAGCGTTTGATCAGGGGTTCGAGCTGAGACTCTTCCGTCACCATGTACTCGATGTTACCGCGCATGGTGAAGCGCAGATAACCCTTGCAGAACTCATCCGCAATATCGCAGATCTCACGCAGGGTGAGAATGTCCAGCTGACGGGGGGAAGCGGCCTTTACGGTCCAGATCTCGTCGCCATATTTGGACACATGATGCAAAACGCCAGGACGAGGACGGTCATGATAGGCCCACTGACCGTAATTCTTGCGCAACGTGGGGTGCATATACTGGAAGCTGTCGGGCGTTCCGGATTCAATGGGCATAACAGGTGCATCTGACATGCGAACCTCCTAAATAAAAATCGTTTTTCTCAATACAGGTGGAAACCAGATTTTCCAACCACCTGCAGATCTATTACTTGCAGACTACCTGAATCAACCAGCGGCCTTGCGCTCTTTCCACTTGGCAGCTTCCTCATCCCATCCATCTGTACGGACATAGCTGCTGGTGCGCGGGTGATTGATCATGTTCGGATCGATGTCCACGCCAATACCTTCCAGGAAATTGGCCAAGCCGATGCGCTCGATCATCTCGCCGGTGCGTTCATGCTCCAGGGCGTTTTCAGCAAAGAAGTCGATACACTCTTCCGCCAGCTCCACCAGTTTCTCGTAATCTTCGTCAGTATCCAGCTTCATGAAGGGCACCAGCACGGTGCCGAACAGATCGCCGATCTTCAAAGTACGCTTGCCGCCGATGAGAATGGTCACGCCTTTGTCATCACCGGCAGACAAGGCCTTGGTCATGACATTGATGCAGTGCATGCAGCGTACGCAATCCTTGTTGTTCACTTCCAGGGTATCGTCATCGTTCAATGACAGGGAATTGGTCGGGCAGCGGCTGATCACATTGTCGACCACATATTTGCGTCCCTTCTTTTCCACATAGGCCTTGACCTCGTCCTGGTTGACCTTCATGTCATCACGCCAGGTGCCGATAATGGCCATGTCCGCACGCTGAATGGAGTTGGTGCAGTCGTTTGCGCAGCCGCTTACCTTGAACTTAAACTTGTAAGGCAGCGCAGGGCGATGCATGTCGTCCTGGAAATTGTTCAGCAACACGCGGTTGATCTTCATCTCATCCGCGCAGGAATGCTCGCAACGCGCCGCACCCACACAGGACATGCCGGTACGCACGCAGGGGCCCGCGCCGCCCAGATCCCAGCCAATGGCGTTCATTTCATCGAACAGCGGCTGAATGGCGTCGGAATCCATACCGACCAGCATCAGATTACCCGTTTGACCGTGCAGGCAGATCATGCCGGAACCGTATTTCTCGTCCAGATCCATGATGGTGCGCAGCATGTCCGTGGTGTAATGGAAACCGCCAGGAGGCTGAATGCGCATGGTGTGGAATTCCTGCGCTTGGGGAAAACGCGACTTACCATCTTCATCCTTGAGCTCGGTAAAACGGGGAATGATGCCGCCGCCATAACCGAATACGGAAATGGTTCCGCCTTTCCAGTATCCCTTGCGGGTTTCATAGGAAGTCTCCAGCTGCCCCAGCAGGTCGTTCGCCATGCCATTGATGCGCTCGCTGGGATGCTCGTCACGCAGACGCTGGATACCCTTGATGAAGCTGGGCCAAGGACCGGAAACGAGCTGGTCAATCATGGGTGTATCGTGCTTATCGATCGCCATTTTGGGTTTCTCCTGACTAGATCTGAATTGCTTGCAGTTTCTTGGGAATCGCTGAAGTGCTGTTCGGTCCGGCTTCTTCAACGCCTCCATAACTCTCGTTGTCACTCCAATGCTGACGATTGCCTGCGTCAACTTGACAACCGACTGTATCAACGGTTTCTAATATATCCGAGGTTCTTGGGAAAAACACTCCACCATCGGGAGTAAGCGGGCAGTGAATCACCTATCCCCTTTGGGATAGAAACCAAACCCAGGTCACAATCACAACACCGCACAGCTTTCATGGTTGTTCAGGAACCTGCATTTAAGTATGTTAGAGTATTCCCAACTACTGGATTTGCGGATCATGTTAGACACGGCAAAATCCGGGGTCAAGCTGAGCGGACAATCAGTTGATCTGGATCAAATTTGCCCCATGCGTCCAGACAACTGTGGCAGACTTAGCTCTCATTCCGCTTGCAGAACAACACGGGTAGCGCAACATGAACAACGAAGTTTTGAAACTGAGTAATATCCTGATTTCCAATCATGATCTGGAAAATTTTCAGGAGCTGCTGGAACTGATCCGGGTATTCGCACAGCGGGGCGAGCGCTTTCTCCAGTTCGACGTGAAACCCGAATTCCCCGATACCCCGGAAGACTGGGAAGACCGCCTCGAAGCGGCATTCAGTGGCCGGGTATAGGCGTCATGGACTTTCTACACCCCCACAAGCTGGAAGACACGGCTGCCGATTCCGCCAACATGGACATGGCGGAAAAGGCGCGTATCGAAGGTGAAATCGCCGAACTGCAAGCCCGGCTCGATGTGGAAGCCGCCCCGGACCGAAGCGCCGCAATACAACTGGAGCTTGGCCGGAATCTCGCCGACCTGGAACGCGGCGACCAGGCCTGGCCCTTGTGCAAGCAGGCTTTCGACTATTTCCTGCAACAGGAGAACTGGGAAGCCGCCGCAGAATGCTGCAACATACTCTATCTGAGCGATCAGGAAGGCTCGTTGAGCGCCCTGGGACAGGGCGTATGGCTGGCGGTCACCTACCCCATCAACCCGGAAATCACCGTCGAGCTGCTGCACCATATCATCGATGACACCCCGGACGATTCCGATGGCGCCGCTGTGGCGGCCGCCACAGCGGCTTTCATCGTCGATGTGCGCACCGAAAACCACCCAAGACGGGAAGACATGCTGTTCTTCACCCGGCAAATGCTGGGCAAGGTGGCGCGCCGCCATAGCGGTATCGATGATCAGGCCCAGTTCGACTACTGGATCGAAAAACTGGAACTGGACCAACCCGACAAGTTTCTGGTGCGCCTGCGCAATATCGTGGATGTACTGGTTCAGGAAGACTGGTGGTTCGACCGGGACGAACTGCGCGCCCGCATTCCCGAGGACTGAACATGCTGTGGGAAGACGACACTGCTGCAGAAGAAACTCCCACGGCCGATGCCCTGGATCTGGCGTTTTCCATACGATGCCGGCAACTGCCCGTAGATCATCTGTATGCATTGAGCTCCGCCCTGCAACAAGCCCTGCCCGCGCTGCGGGAAGACCACATCGGCGTCCACGAAATTCATATTGCCGGTTCGCAAAACGGCTGGGAGCGCCCCGACGCCACCCTGGGGCAGT
>JAMOMB010000032.1 GCA_027068795.1 Sedimenticola sp.
GTCTCGGCTGGGTATGGGCGATGCGGCCAAACACGCCCCGCCCCACATCCAGGCAGATCTTCGGCAACTGGGTGGATTTGCCCGAGCCGGTCTCGCCGCACAGCACCACCACCTGATGCCTGCCGATCAACTCACGGATCTCATCCAGCCTGGCGGTGATGGGCAGCTGCGGAGGATACTGCGGCTGCGGCAGGCCGGCCTGGCGCGCCCGCACCCGGGATTCGGATTCCTGCAGCCGCCGTTCGATTGCCGCCAGCCTATCCACATCCACCGGTCTGCCCTGCCGCAGCTGCCGGGACAGATTCTGCAACTGGCGGCGCAGCCTGTGCCGGTCTGCAAGCAGGCACTGGTCGATGCGGTTTTTCAGGCTGTCTATTGCCGTGAGCATGGTCTGGAGAAGAATCGCGAAAAGTGCGGAATTCTACCGCGAATCACGGCCGGAATGCTGCTTTGGCGGCGCATTACATGCTAATATCGGCCCGGTCAGCCTATCTCTACTAAAGGAGGAGAACCATGGGAACCGGCACTATCATCACTATTGTCATACTGGTCGTCATCGCCGCCCTGATCATGTATGTCATCGGCATATACAACACTCTCGTCACCCTGAAGAACCGCTACAAGAACGCCTTTGCCCAGATCGAGGTTCAGCTCAAGCGCCGCTATGATCTGATCCCCAACCTGATGGAAACCGCGAAAGCCTATATGAAGCACGAGCGTGAAACCCTGGAAGCCGTGATCAACGCGCGCAACGCCGCCGCCAATGCCCTGGGCAAGGCCGCGGCCGACCCGGGGAATGCCGAGGCCATGAGCGCCCTGGCCGGCAGCGAGCAGGCCCTGGCCGGCGCCATGAGCCGCTTCAACATGGTGATGGAAGCCTATCCCGACCTGAAGGCCAACCAGAACATGATGCAGTTCAGCGAGGAGCTGACCACCACGGAAAACAAGATCGCTTTCGCCCGCCAGGCCTTCAACGATGCCGTAATGGCCTACAATACCTACCGCCAGTCCTTCCCTCAGGTGGTGTTTGCCGCCATGTTCGGCCATCCCACCGACGCCAGCCTGCTGGAGTTCGAAGACAGCGCCGAAATGCAGGCGGCCCCAAAAGTTTCCTTTTGAGCTGATACTGCTGCATGGATTTCTTTTCCGCCCAGGATGATGCCCGGCGCAAGACGCGCTGGCTCATCTTTCTCTTCGTTCTGGCCATATTGTCGCTGGTTGTTCTGACCAACCTGTTCATCATGTTGTTTGCAGAATACTCCACTGATTATTATGTGCAGGATCACACCCCCATGACCTTCTGGGAGCAGTTCGATTGGGCGCGTTTCACCGCCATCGGGCTGGGCGTCACCGTGGTGATTCTCCTGGGCAGCCTGATCCGCACCCTGACCCTGCGCGGCGGCGGCAAAAGCGTGGCGGAAATGATGGGCGGGCGTCTGGTTTCCGGCAATCCCAAAACCCCCCTGGAGCGCCGCCTGCTGAATGTGGTCGAGGAAATCTCCATTGCTTCCGGCACCCCCGTGCCCCAGGTCTATGTCATGGACAAGGAACCGGGCATCAATGCCTTTGCCGCAGGCTATACCACGGGCGATGCCGTGGTCGCCGTCACCCAGGGCTGTCTGGAAAAGCTGAACCGCAGCGAGCTGCAAGGCGTCATCGCCCATGAGTTCAGCCATATCATCAACGGCGACATGCGGCTCAATATCCGGCTGATCGGCGTCCTCTTCGGCATTCTCATGGTGGCGCTCATTGGCCGGCTGGTTTTTCGCTGGGGGGCATTTGGCGGGCGCAACAGCAGGGAGAACAACGGCATTCCCCTGGTGGTACTGGGACTGGGATTGCTGATCCTGGGCTATGTGGGGGTATTCTTCGGCAACCTGATCAAGGCGTCGGTAAGCCGCCAACGCGAGTTTCTCGCCGACGCCTCGGCAGTACAGTTCACCCGCGACCCCGACGGTATTGCCGGCGCACTGAAAAAGATCGGCGGCGATTCCCAGGGCGCACTGATCAACCACCCCGATGCCGAAGAACTCAGCCATGCCTACTTCGAAGAGGGCGTACCCCATCTGTTCAGCTCCCTGTTCGCCACGCATCCGCCACTGGACAAGCGCATCCGCAAGATCCAGCCCGACTGGGACGGAAAGTTCGTGGTGCCGGAACCGGCTTCTCCGGCGGATGTGCAACGGGAAGAAGACCAGCGGGAACAGCCCCGCCTGTCTCCCCAGGATATGGCCCTGGGCGGCGTGATTCTCACCAGTGTGCTGGACAACATCGGCAAGGCCGGCGCTCCACACGCCGGCAATATGCGCGAAGCCCAACGCCTGTTGCAGTATCTCCCCGGTGAACTGCACGAGGCTGCCGCAGAGCCTTATGGCGCCCGGGCTTTGATTTATGCCTTGGTACTGGATGAGGAACGCGGCATACTGGAAAAACAGATGCGGCATCTGCAGGACAAGGCCGATACCGGCGTCGCCATGCTCACCGAAAAATACATGGGCGCCGTGCGGCAACTCGCACCCCGGCTGCGCCTGACCCTGGTTGATCTGACCATGCCCGCCCTGCGCCAACTGTCCCGCAGCCAATATCATCTGTTCCGGGACAACCTCAACATACTGATCGAAATGGACGGCGAGATTACCGCCTTCGAATGGTCATTGCAGAAGATCATCCTGCATAATCTGGAAGCCAGTTTCGAGCACAAGATTTCCCGTATCGGGCGTTACAAGCATCTTTCCCGCCTCCATGATGAAATCTCCATGATGCTCAGCTACCTGGTGCGCAACACCCATGAAAGCGAAACCGGCGCCAGGCAGGCATTCGAAGCCGCTGCCCGCGAACTGGAGCTGGAAAACCTGGAACTGCTGAAAGAACCGGAACTGGATCTGCAACGGCTGGACAAGGCCATGGACAAGCTCAACCAACTCAAGCCCTTGCTCAAACCCCAGCTGCTCAAAGCCTGCGCCGCCAGCGTGGCTGCAGACGGTGAAATAACAGCCACGGAAATGGAGCTGCTGCGCGCCTTCTCCTCCCTGCTGGACTGCCCCCTGCCACCGCTGCCGGAACACGAAGAAAATTGATCAACCATGGGGCGGAAACGCCTTTCTGGTCTTTTCCGGCACCTCCCCCTTTGCCACCAACGAAGTCGCGGAAGCCTCCATCACCACCGTCACCATCACCAGAACCAGTGTCGGCATGATGGCGATCCGGGTGATCACCGTCAGCAGAATACTGGCCATATGCGCATCCTGCATGCCACTGGTAAGCAATTCCGCCAGCAACAGGATGGCCCCAGTAAGCGCATAACCGATCAGCAACAGCTTGCAACGCTGGAACGCCAGCCGCCAATGGGCCGCCACAAACCAGCGATGATCACGTTGCCCACGGAAATAGATATAGGCAATGACCGCCAGGGAAGCCGCCAGAGGAACCAACAACCCTTTCAGGCCAATACCCAGCATTATTGTAGCCGGCGTCAGCAACAAGTGGAAAAAGAGCACATTCAGCACGAAAAGATCATGCGCCCAGCGCGCCGCCTTTTTCTCGCTATCGGAAACATCCATTAACCTTCG
>JAMOMB010000033.1 GCA_027068795.1 Sedimenticola sp.
CATTCCGGGAAAACGCTATTTCACCATTGGCGAGGTGAGCGAACTCTGTCAGGTCAAACCTCATGTGCTGCGCTACTGGGAACAGGAATTTCCGCAGCTCAAGCCGGTAAAGCGCCGCGGGAACCGTCGCTATTACCAAAGACATGATGTCATCATGATCCGCCAGATCCGCAGTCTGTTGTACGAGCAGGGCTTTACCATTGGCGGCGCGCGGCAGAAACTCGATGGGGAAGATGCCCAGGAAGACAAGAACCAGAGCCACCAAATCATCCGTCAGCTCCTTGCCGAGCTGGAAGAAGTCGCCCAGATTCTAAAATAAGCCTTGCCCGCGGGGCTGAACCCCAGGGAAGTCCCGAACAAAATCCATTTTTCGGATCAGAAACTTCCCGGCGTATTCAAGCTGCCCCGCCTTGTTCTTCCCCGTCTTCTTTTTCCCAGCCTCTTAGCGCCTTGCGGTAGAACCAGGAAGCAAACAGCACCACCATCAGGCCGGAGCCTGCAAATATGATGGCGATTGCCCAAAGCGCCTGGAAAGAGCCGATTACTGCATCATCCGGCTGGTTTTCCTTGTATAGCACTCTTACCGCATCCCCCGGCTGATACTGCTCCGCCCGGCTGGTAACCTTGGAGACAAACTCCACCTCTGTGCCGTCTTTGGTGGTGAATTTTACCTGGGGAAAATACACCAGGGCGGAGGTCTTGCCGGCCTTGGAGGACATATAGGGCGCATTGCGGATGACGGTGCCTTCCGCTACCAGTGAGCTGTTGACCAGCTCCCTCGATATGCTCCAGTGCTTGAAGCCTTGCGCCAGCAAGGCGGCGCCGATAAAAAGGAGAGCGATAGGAAATACGAATCGAAGAAAACCCATGGATGAATACCTGGCCCTGTCGGGGAAAGAACGTCCGTCCATTCTACCTCGCAAGGGGGGACAGGAACAGGTTTGGCTAACTGCTTCACAAGTGTTGACATTCCTCCCGGCTACGCCTACCATGCCCGCTCTTTACGGAGCGTAGCGCAGCTTGGTAGCGCACCACAATGGGGTTGTGGGGGTCGGAGGTTCGAATCCTCTCGCTCCGACCAACAGAAAAAGGGCTAGCCGGCAAGCGGTTAGCTTTTTTTTTGCAAAAAAATTGCCCCATTCCGCCGGACAGTGCATCATTGCCAACATTGAATATCTGAAGGAGACTGAGGCGGGAAATCATTATTTCCTCTCCCCGGCGGGATCCGTATCTGTGTGAGCACAAGAGCTCATGGGAAACCCAGAAAGTGCAATATTTGGTTGCTGGATCAATAAGAAATCTCTGTCTGCTGCTCTCCATGGCCATTGCTGGCGGTTGTTCGTCGCTGGGACGCATCGAGAACGAACCTGTCTCGACCCTGCCCAAAGGAGAGCAGCGGTACAGCATGTCCCATTACACGCAAGACCATCCGGTGGGAGAAACCTTGATGTTTCTGGCGTTTTCCGGTGGGGGCAGCCGGGCGGCGGCGCTTTCCTATGGTGTGCTGGAAGAGCTCCGGGATACTACTTACCAGGTGGAGGGAAAGGAGCTTCGCCTGCTGGATGAGGTGGACAGGATCAGTTCCGTATCCGGCGGCAGCTTTACCTCGGCCTATTACGGCCTGTTTGGAGAGCGGATTTTCGAGGACTTCAAAACCACCTTTCTGTACAAGGATGTGCAGGGGGATCTGGGCAGCCAACTGTTTGGGTTCTTCAGCCTGCTGCGGCGCATTTTCACCAGCGTCAGCCGCACGGAAGTCGCGGTGAACTACTATGACAAGCATATTTTCCAGGGCAAGACATTTGCAGACATACGCAATTCCAAGGGGCCCTTCATTCTTATCAATGCTTCGGATCTGAATTCCCGCAGCCAGTTTATCTTCATCCAGCCGCAATTTGATTTTCTCTGCTCTGACATATCCCGGTTCAAGGTGGCCAGGGCGGTGGCGGCCTCTTCGGCGGTGCCGGTGTTGTTTGCCCCCATCCTGGTCAAACGTCATGAAGATTGCAATTTCCAGAAACCGGCCTGGCTGGTGGATGCGGAAAGACGTGCGGAAGAAAATGGCGATCAGCGACTGCTGGAAACGGTGGAGTCCCTGAATTTCTATCTGGACAAGGAGAACCCGCCCTATGCCACGCTGGTCGATGGAGGGATAACAGACAACCTTGGCTTGCGCACCATTCTGCGCAATGTGGGACTGTCGGGGGATGTCAAAAAAGTCTATGACCATACCTTCCGGAAGGAAAAACCCCGGCGTCTGGTGGTGATTGTCGTCGATGCCTCGACGAAAGGGCAAACCAATATCGGGCGCTCCAAGGTGCTTCCCTCCATTGGAGACACCCTCACCGCGGTGACGGATATTCAATTGCATCTGTACAACACGGAAACCAATTCCCTGCTCAGGCGCAAGCTCAGGGAATGGGCGAAAACCCTGTCCACGCCAGAACAGCCCATCACCTCTTACTTTATCGATCTGGATGTGACAGGAATCAAGAATGAGGAGGAGCGGGCCTATTTCAATGGAATTCCCACCAGTTTTTCCCTGAAGAAAGAGCAGGCGGACAAGCTGATTCGCACCGCAAGAACATTGTTGAGAGAGAACAGCGTGTACCAGAAGCTGTTGCATGACCTGGGGGCCAAGGCCGTTGCCCAGTATTAACCGGGCAATCATTCCGTTTGTGTTCAGTCGTCACGAGTGCGCTCGTGACGGCCGACTTTATTGAAATCAACAAGTTCGGGATGCCAGATGCGAACCCTGCCTTTGTTGTGCTTCCCGGCTTTGGCAGCCTGTGTCGCGCTATCTCCTGCATCCCCGTGGTCGTTGCCAATGGAATCGCCATTGCCTGGGAAGCGCGCCGCGGCCTGGCTCGCATCTGGTATCCTGAACATAGTCTGTATGGTCGCCGGGTAAATAACAAAGCGCACCGGAACAAGCGGTATTGGGCCAGCGGTTTTCCGCGGCTTTCCCACTGATGATGAAGCGAATGGTATGCTGAGTATTCTGTATCTGTTGCTCCAGGCTTTCGGGCTGATCAGCGCCGTACATGCAATTCTGCATGCGCGCACATCCCAGGGGGCCATTGCCTGGGTGGTCAGCCTCAGCGTCATGCCTATTCTGGCAGTGCCCGCATACTGGGTGTTCGGTCGCAGCAAGTTTCAGGGGTATGTCAATGCGTTGAAAGACAGCAACCTGGTGATCAGGGAAGACAAGCTGAAGGTGGAAGAAGCCTTTGCCCCGTTTATCGTGCAGAATCCCGCGCACTTTCCGCAATTCCAGAGCATCAGGAAGCTTACCACCACGCCTTTTTTGCGTGGCAACAAGGTGCGCTTGCTCATTGACGGCCAGGCAACCTACAACAGCCTGGAAGACGGTATCAAGCGCGCGCAAAACTATATTCTGTTCCAGTGCTACATCCTGCAGGAAGATGCCACGGGCAAACGCTTCGGGGCGCTACTGGCGGCCCGCTCGAGGCAGGGTGTGGTCGTGCATGTGCTTTATGATGAATTGGGAAGCGCCGGTCTTTCAGATGCCTGGTTGGAGGAACTGCGCGCCGCTGGGGTGAAGATCACTTCTTTCAATACTACCCAGGGCGCAAAAAACCCTTTCCAGCTGAATTTTCGCAATCACAGGAAAATCATGGTGGTGGACGGGAAGGAAACCTGGATGGGTGGTCTGAATATCGGGGATGAGTATCTGGGGAAAGACAAGAAACTCAGCCCCTGGCGGGATACGCATTTGCACATCCAGGGGCCTGCGGCGCTGGTGGCGCAGTCCGTTTTCTGGTCGGACTGGTACTGGGCGGATCAAGAGCTTCTGGCGGGCCTGAACTGGACCCCCGAAGGTGCGCCGGGTGTTGCGGCAGGTCAGGGGCAGGAAGTGCTGGTCCTGGGAAGCGGCCCGGCGGATGAACTGGAAACCGCAAGCCTGTTCTTCACCACGGTGCTCAGTTCGGCGAAAAAACGCATCTGGATTGCGACGCCCTATTTCATTCCCGATGAAACCACCCAGGTTTCCCTGTATCTTGCGCTGCTGAAAGGCCTGGATGTGCGTATTCTTACCCCGCGGAAGAATGACAACTGGTTTGTCAGTAATGCGGCAAACGTCTATTTGAGCAAGCTGTCGCAACTGGGGGCGAAGATCTATTTCTACAAGCGGGGCTTCATGCACCAGAAAACCGTATTGATCGATGACTGCCTGTCCCTGATCGGTACGGTGAACTTTGACAATCGCTCTTTCCGCCTCAACTTCGAGGTGACGGCCGCAACCGCAGATCCCCGGTTTGCCGCCCAGGTGGAGCAGATGCTGCGGGAGGATTTGTCGAATGCCACGCAGCGGAAGGATTTCGATTTGCAACAGGAACCCTTGTGGACGCAACTAAAGGCCAAGGGCAGCGCTTTGCTGTCACCAGTCCTCTGAAGCGGTTCTGCGGCGCACAAGCGCTTTTTCCAGCTCCACGAGAAACAACACCGTAGAGGATACCACCAGGATGCGCAACCACATGGCCAGATCGATGGCGGCAGTGCCAAACAGGGATTGCATGGGTGCCAGGTAGGTGAACCCCAGTTGAAGGACGATCAGCACGGCGATGGCGATCAGTACATAGGGATTGCCGGTGAACCTGTCCCAGCGGAATATCGAGGCGGTGATGTAGCGTGAATTGAGCAGATAGAAGACCTGAAACATGACCAGGGTATTCACCGCGACGGTGCGCGCATGTTCGATGCTGGCGCCTTGTTGCGTCTCCCAGAGATACAGGCCGAAAGTCCCGCCCATCAGGATCACGGACACAAAGGCGATTCGCCAGAGAAGATAGACGGTCAGTATGGGTTTGCGCGCGTCGCGCGGCGGGCGGCGCATGACATTCTTTTCCGGTGGCTCGAAAGCCAGAGACAAGGCCAGGGTAACGGATATCACCATATTTACCCAGAGTATCTGCACCGGGGTCAGGGGCATTTGATGAAAACCGAGCAAGATGGCGGCGAGAATGGTCAATGCCTGGCCGCCGTTGGTTGGCAGGATGAACAGGATGGCCTTCTTGAGATTGTCGTATACCGTGCGGCCTTCTTCCACCGCATGGGCGATGGAGGCGAAATTGTCGTCCGCCAGCACCATTTCCGCGGCCTCTTTCGCCGCTTCCGTCCCGTTGTGGCCCATGGCGATGCCTACATCGGCCCGCTTCAATGCAGGCGCATCGTTTACGCCATCACCGGTCATGCTGACGATTAGACCCTGTTTCTGCAGCAGGCGCACCAAGGTCAGTTTATGTTCCGGATTGACCCGGGCATATACATCGACTTCTTGCACCTGCTGCAACAATTCTTCGTCGCTCATGGCTTCGATATCGCGGCCGGTGAGCGCCTTGGCCGTATTGCGCAGGCGCAACTGCCGGGCGATGGCCAGGGCCGTGGCGCTGTGGTCGCCGGTGATCATCTTCACCTGGATGTGGGCCTGGTGGCAGGATTGCACGGCGTCGATTGCTTCCTGGCGCGGCGGATCGATAAAGCCGAACAGGCCCAGCATGGTCAGGTTGCTTTCGACATCGGAAAATGTCAGATCCGAGTGATTGATCCCGGCGGGTTTGCATGCGATTGCCAGCACCCGCTGGCCTTGCCTGGCCATCTCTTCGATGCGATCCAGCCAATACGATTTGTCCAGGGGTTGTTCGCCGGCTGGCGATCTTTGTGTGGAGCATATTTCCAGCACCTGCTCGGGCGCGCCTTTGAGATAGATGAACACAGCACCCGTATGGCTGTGGTTGAGGGTCGCCATGAAGCGGTGTTCCGGATCGAAAGGGATAAGATCGGTGCGGGGATAGCGTTTTTTTTCTTCCTCGACATCCAGTCCTGCTTTCATGGCTGCGACCAGCAAGGCTCCTTCCATGGGATCGCCCTGAACGCGCCATTCGTCGTCTTGGTGCTCCAGGCTGCTGTCGTTGCACAATATGGCGGCGAGCAGAATCTCCCGCAACAAGGCCTCATCCTGATCCTCCGGGTTGCTGGCGTCCGGGGACAGGATCGCCCCATGGGGGTCATATCCCGTACCCGTCAGCTGGAACAGTTTGTCTGTGGTGGCGATGCTGCGCACCGTCATTTCATTCCGGGTCAGGGTGCCGGTTTTGTCCGAGCAAATGACGGAGACGGCTCCCAGGGTCTCCACCGCCGGCAACTTGCGAATGATCGCATTGCGCCGGGCCATGCGTTCAACGCCGATGGCCAGGGTGATGGTCATGATGGCGGGCAGGCCTTCGGGAATCGCTGCTACCGCCAGGCTGACCGAGGCAAGAAACATCTCCGCCGCCTCGTAGTCCCGGATCAACAGGCCGAAGGTGAAGGTAAAGGCGGCGATGCCAAGAATCACGATGGTGAGCCAGTGACCGAATTGGGTCATCTGGCGCAGCAGTGGCGTGGTCACCGATTTGGTTTTCGATACCAGTACGCTGATGCGCCCGATCTCCGTATTTGCGCCGGTGGCGACCACCACGCCGCTGGCCTGGCCGTGGGTGACCAGGGTTCCTGAATAGGCCATGCAGCGGCGGTCTCCGATGACGGCTTCTTCGGCAACGGGCTCGAGGCTCTTTTCCACCGCCAGGGATTCCCCGGTAAGCGCGGCTTCCTGAACCTGCAATCCCTTGACCTGAAACAGCCGCAGGTCCGCAGGCACCTTGTCGCCGGATTGCAGAAAAACCACGTCTCCGGGCACCAGATCTTCCGCCGGGATCAGGGTTTTGCGCCCATCACGCAGCGCCATTGCGTTGATGGAAAGCATTTGCTGAATCGCCTTCAGGGCGCTTTCCGCCTTGCCTTCCTGGATAAAACCGATGATGGCGTTGAGAATCACCACGGCGAAGATCACCCCGGCATCCACCCAGTGCCCGAGAAAGCTGGTGACCAGACCCGCGGCAATCAGCACATAGATCAACACATTGTGGAATTGATGGAGGAAGCGCAGCAGAGGGTGGATGGCATGGGTTTCCGGGAGCCGGTTCGGTCCAAAGCGGCGCAGGCGCCGGGAGGCTTCTTCTGTGGTCAGGCCTGTCTCCGAGGTTTCAAGAGTGTCGAGGGCAAAGCGGATGTCCCGTCCGTGCCATGCATGGCGCTCCACAGTTGCTGTTTCCGCCCTTGTACCTGAAAGCTTGTTTGTAACCACGAAACCCGCTCCTGGCGCCGCAAGAAGCAGCGTCCATAAAACCCGGTGATCAAAACAAAGTATAGCCCTTGCCCGGATTGCAGGGGGGAAACTACTCCTGGATGAATTCCACCGCCCGCTCCACCAGGTCTTCCGCATAGAGATCGCGGAAGAAATGATCCGCACCCTCTATTACCTCTATGCTCAAGTTGCCAGCCCCGGTGCGTCCTTGCAGTTTTTCCTGCAAGCCTTTGACCACCTGGTCTTCGGAGCCGATGAACAGCAGGACAGGCTGGTTGATTTTTTCCACCAGGAAAGGGGTGTCCAGGCGTTCATCCGGCTGATAGTAGCTGGAAAAGGCCTCGGCAGTGACAGAGGTATCCTTGCAATAGAGAAAATCCGTAGGCTCCATCAACTGTTGTCCCTTGCCGGCTTTCACCAGGGTGTTGGCCTTGTCCAGCACTGCCGCCAGTGGTTTTCCATAGCGTTTTTCATAGTCTTTGGCGCTGTAGTCCGCCGACCAGACCTGGGGTGCAATGAGGATCACCTTGCGAATCACGGGTTCGCTTTGCTCCGCCACGAACCAGGCCGTCTGATTGCCTCCACGGGAATGCCCCAGGGGCACGATGTTCTCTACACCCTCGAACCGCAGCCATTCCACCCAGGCGGAAATTTCTCCCACCGCGTCACTGTGTTTGTGGCTGTGCGGGGTGGCGCAGTCATACATGGTGCTTTCGCGGTTCTGCACCCCCAGGCTCAAATTGATGGCCAGGCTGCTGATGCCGTTTTCCTTGAACAGCTCCTGCAGAGTGGAAATAATCTCCATCCGGTTGTGGGCCAGGGTGCCATGGGTCATGAGCACCACCGGCCCCTTGGGCCAATCGCCGGTTTTTTCCAGATTGGCGCGCAGGGTCACGCCATTGTGCTTGAATGAAACTTCTTCGGCCTGGGCGCCGCCAAGGAAGAGCAGGAGTAGTATGGGTAGCCATTTCATTGGGAAGAGTCCTCTGGTTCATTGATGCAATGAGTGTAAATGAGTCGTTGCAGATCCTGCAGGTTACGGCAGGATCTCAAGGTGTCGGCGGAGAGGCAGCAGGTCAGCCCATCCGCTGTTTGCAGAAAAACCGCAGGAAGCGGCTCCTGGCAACGGGGGTGCTGGCGCAGAAACTCGCCACGGTGAAGGAAAATGCACTTCAGGGGCAAGGAGGCCACAAAAGACCGCCATTGCGCCTTTTCCCGGAATATGCCGTGGGTGATGGCGCACAGGGCGCAGGCATAGGTGGCCGGCGAAAAGATTTTGTGCCCGATATCCGCCAGGGTGTTGAACGCACCGCTGTCTGCGTTATATACGAATAGCAACTGATGGGCTGTGTGCATAGGGTTCAATCCGGAAAAAGGAGGTTTGAGTGCATGCTTTTCTTGTGTATATTATTCAAACAATCTAACGAACAATAGAGTGGAAGTCGAGAATAGGATGTCCAACGGCGATTTCAAGAAAGAGCTTTTTGCCCAGTTTGCCCGGGTGGCCAAGGCCCTGAGTAACGGCCACCGCTTGGAATTGCTGGAGTTTCTGGCCCAGGGAGAGCGCAGCGTCGACGCGCTGGCCAAGCTATCGGGCATGAGTGTGGCGAATACTTCCCAACATCTGCAACAGCTGCGTCAGGCGGGGCTGGTGAACTCGCGCAAGGAAGGACAGAAGGTCATCTATCGCATCAGCGGTGATGATGTGCCCCCGCTGCTCAATGCCTTGCGCGAAGTCGCCGAGCGCCATCTGTCTGACGTGCGGCAACTGATCCAGAGCTTTCTCACGGTAAAGGATAACCTGGAGCCCCTGCCGGCTACGGAGTTGCTGGAAAGGGCCAGGGAAGGGCTGGTAACCGTGCTCGATGTGCGCCCGGCGGAGGAATATGCGGCCGGGCATGTGCCTGGAGCAGTCAACGTGCCGCTGGCGGAACTGGAAGCGCGCCTGGATGAGCTGGATACCGGCCATGAGGTGGTCGCCTATTGCCGCGGTCCCCATTGTGTTCTTGCATTCGATGCAGTGGCATTGCTGCGGGAAAAAGGCGTGGCAGCGACGCGGCTGGACGGTGGGCTGCCGGAATGGCGTCTGGAAGGGTTGCCCGTGGACAAGGCCGAGTCAGGATGATATGCGCCTGATTCTCCCGGGTTTTCTGCTTCTGTTGTGGCCGGGTCTCGGGGCGGCGGCGATCACCGTGGAAGTGGGGGAAAACACCGGCCTGCGCACCTGGCAATGGACGCATCAAGGCATTTCCCTGCGCCTGGTGCAGCGTCTGCCGGATCAAACCCGCGCCTATCTACTGGGGCGGGGTTTTCCCGCAGCGGCAGCGGATGAGGCGGCGACTTCCTGTTTTTTCGGCACCATGTTCCGCAATGATGGAACTTTGCCCCTGGATTTCGACCTGAATACATGGAAGGTCGTACAAAAAGGCAGGGACACCCGGATGTTGGTGCGGGAATTCTGGAAGAACAAGCTGTCCGGGGGCGCTGTTCCCAAGGCCGCCCGTATTGCCCTGCACTGGTCGCTGATGCCCACGCAACAGCATTTTGAGCCAGGCGACTACAATTGGGGGATGATGGTTTTCGGTCTTTCCCCCGGTGAGTATTTTGACTTGCACATGCAGCTGAAACTGGATGGAAAGCCCCTTGCGGTAACCATTCCCGGCTTGCGGTGCGCCCCGGAAGAACTGAACTAGAGAGTGCCCATGTACAAGATTGTTTTGCTGTTTCTGTTTGTATTGTCGATTGCCGGAGCCTCCCACGGTGCGGGGAAAGGCCTCACCCTGCTGCCGGAGAAGCCTTTTGTGCCGGATTTCGTCCTGAAAGACGTGGAGGGCAATACACATCGCATCAGCGACTACAAGGGACATGTGATCATCGTCAACTTCTGGGCGACCTGGTGCCCCCCCTGCCGGGCGGAAATGCCCTCCATGCAACGCGCCTGGGAGCAACTGCGTGAAGAAGGCATCATGATGCTCGCCATCGACGTGGGGGAAGACGAAGACACCGTGTTTGAGTTCACCGCCAGTTATCCCGTGGATTTCCCCCTGTTGCTGGATATGGATTCCACCGTCAGTGAAGCCTGGGAGGTGAAAGGCCTGCCCACCACCTTCGTCATCGACCAATGGGGACGCAAGGTGTACCGCGCCATTGGCGGACGGGAATGGGATGATCCGGAGCTGCTGAACCAGGTGCGCAGGCTGAAGCAGGTTCCCTGAGCGATATAACGCTCGCGGGCGATCAGCCGAGACAGTCCTGCAGTGCTTCGCCCAGCAGCCGATGCAGATGAATACGGTTGCTGGGATGGGGAATGCTGTCGCAGCTCCAGATGTTCTTCACTCCAACCGCCTGCAGCCGCTGCAGCGCATCGCCCAGGAATAGGGCATGGGTCACCATCGCGGAGATGGATGCGGGAGAAAAGGCCTGCAACTGCCGGGCGGCGGCTTCGAGGGTGCGCCCGGTACTGGCGACGTCGTCCACCAGCACGATGTTTCTGCCGCCATAGTCACAGTCTGGCAGGCTGACCTGCACCCGCCGGTCGCCCAGGCGCTCCTTGCGGGCGATGCAGTATTCCAGGTTTTCATGCCGGGCGATGCTTGCCACCCATTGTTCTGATTCACCGTCCGGCCCGATCAACAGCGGCTTGAGGCCTTGCTGTTGCAGAAACAGGGCCATGGGATGGGTGGCGGTAAGGTTGATGGCGGTCTTCACGGGCAGGGCGTCCTGCAGGCGGTGGACGCGATGCAGATGGGCATCCACGGTGATCACGCCATCAAAATAGCCTGCCAGCAGCTTGCCGATGATGCCCTGGCTGACTACCTCGCCGGGGTGAAAGGCCTTGTCCTGGCGCATGTAACAAAGATAGGGAGCAACCAGCAACAATTCCCGCACCCCTTGGTCACGCAGGTGTTGCGCCGCCAGGATCAGCTCCACCAGTTTTTCATTGGGGTCGTTCAGGCTGCGGCACAACACCACTTGTTCCGCTAGATCCACGGGCAGGCGCAAACGGCTCTCGCCATCGGGAAAACGATGCACATCGATCAGGGAGAAAGAACAGCCGGTGCTCTCGGCCAGGCGCCGTGCGGGTGCTGCATAGTCTTCAAAAGCCAGGATCAGGTGATCGTTATTCATGGGCTTCCCTCAAGGTGTATCCGCTGTTTTGCCGGGCGGCGTCCAGGGCAAACTCGTAGTTTGCGGGAAACGCTGCATAGATGGTGTACAGGGGTTCGCCAGCCTCCACATGCTCGCCGCTCTTCTTGTGCAGATCCACGCCGGCGCCTTTATCCAGGGGGGCGCCGGCCAGACGTGCGATGGAGGCCATTTGCAAGTTGTCGATGGCCGCCACCATGGCGCTGTCCGGCGCCGTGATGACGTGGTGCAGGCGTCCCAGGGAAGGCGGGTGGGGATTTTTCCCCTGTGCTTCGATAATTGCCTCCATCTTCGCCAACGCCCTGCCGGAGTCCAGAATGTCGCGGGCGATCTGGTAGCCTTCGCCGCCGCGGACATCCGCATCGAATTCAATAATGCGGCCGGCCAGTTGCAGGGCTTTTTCCCGCAGATCCATGGGCGCGTCCGGCCGGCGCTCCAGTACCTGCATTACGTCCCTGGTTTCCAGCACCGGGCCAATACCGCGGCCTATGGGCTGGCTGCCGTTGGTGATGACCACCTCCAGCTCCAGGCCGATGCGGTCGCCCACATATTCGAACAACTTGCGCAGGCGCAAGGCCTCCTGGTGGCTGCGTACCTTGGCGGTGGGGCCGAGGGGAATGTCGATCAACAGCCGGGTGGAGCCGGCGGCGACTTTCTTGGAGAGGATGGAAGCGACCATCTGCCCAGGCGAGTCCATGGAAAGCGGCCGCTCCACGGCAATCAGAATGTCATCCACCGGGGCGAGTCTTGCAGTGCCGCCCCAGGCCAGGCAGCCGCGCTCCTTTTGCACGATGGCGTGCAGGGCGTCCGGCAGCAGATCGACATTGGCCAGCACTTCCATGGTGTCGGCGGTGCCGGCGGGGGAGGTGATGGCGCGGCTGGAGGTTTTGGGCATGAGCATGCCATGAGCGGCAACAATGGGCACGATGAGCATGGTGGTGCGATTGCCGGGAATGCCGCCGATGCAATGCTTGTCCGCCACCAGGGCTTCTCCCCATTCCAGGCGGTCGCCGGTTTCCACCATGGCCCGGGTCAGATGCAGCACCTCGTCGCGCTCGAAACCCGTTTCGGCGCAGCCCACCAGAAAAGCGGCGATCTCGATCTTGGAATAGCGGTTTTCCACAATATCCTGGGCGATTTTCAGATACTGTGCATAGTCGAGGGCCTCGCCATTGATCTTGTCGTGTACGGCGTCCAGGGAAGCGGGCGGTGTGGCGTGCTTGACGGTAACCGGGGTGCCGGGGGGCAGATCCAACTGCTCGAAAACCTGTTCGCTGATGCCCAGCTCTCCCGGGGCGGTAATGTCCGCATCATCCACGATATTCAGCACCGCAATCACCGGCTGGCCATCTTCCTCCTTGTGGATTTCGATTTTGCTCAGGGCCTGAAATCCCTCGCTGCGATAGAAAGTACAACCCCGGTGCAAATATGCGACATTTTCCTTATAGGTATCGATAGCAACGGGGCGGAGCTTGAGTTTGGTCATTATGGCCACCAAAATGCAAATTGCCGGGAATAGGGATTGCAATTGTCATGAATAACCCGGATATTAGGAAGTATATAGATGCTTCAGGAGAAAGACGATGAAAGATCTTCCCAACCCCAAAGACCCGGTCGAGCTCATGGGCCAGGCGTATGAGCGCCTGCTGGAATCCGCCATAGAAGATGCCAAGAAAATTGAAGACAAGACCGGCCCGGCGCTGCATCATTTGATTGACAAGGCGCGCCACAAGCTCTCTGACCTGGGTGAACTGACCGCCGAGGAAATCGACCAGATCTCGGAGTACCTCAAGCGCGATTTGCGTGATGCGGCCAACTACATCGTCGAAACCGGAGAAGAGTTCAAAACCTGGCTGGGCTTCGACCTCTCTCTCATCGGCGACCGCATCCGCGAGCTGTTCATGCAGGCCGCGGACCAGACCACTGTCGAGCTGAAACAATTGCAGGGAGAAGCGGAGCGGGCCGGCTATCACACGGGAGAAATCACCGGGCCGGGAACACTGGTGTGCGACGAATGCGGCGAGGAGCTGCATTTCTACAAGCCGGGGCGCATTCCCCCTTGTCCCAAATGCCATGCGACGGTGTTTCACCGCAAATCCGCCTGACTCCGCCGGCGTTTTCAAGGAGCAGCAGCCACTTGGCTGCCTGCCGCCGGCGCGCCATCATCGACCACAAGGAATACGACTCTGAACTGCTACAATTTACTTACCTGTTGGGAGAATGCTTGGCAAACCACTCTCGCGCCAATCCCTCGAAACTGTTTCCCGCCCGTTCGGCTTTAGCGGCCTTCTGTACTTTGCGGTTCTCGCTGGACTCGATCTCATTGGCCAGCACGGATGTCAATGAATTATCTTGGCTTGTAATGGATTAAAATGGTAGATAAGTGGCTGATTGTAGACATAAAAAAAGCCGTCTTGAGACGGCTTTGGGGCGGCGACTACCGAAAATCGATAGTAACATATTGATAAAATAGCATATGTTGTTTTCAACAATCCGTTGTTGCCCCCAATGTTGCCCCCATCAATTGTCTGTCACAGCGTGTTACTTTACGTTTTGATGTTGGTGAGCGATTATATGCTGATTCATTTTGTTGCAACAGAATTAAGCCAGCATGGACGATTTAGAGGAGCAATCATTGCATACTTTGGCAAGAGAGGTAAGCTGCAAAATGGGGCGTTGCATCCTGCGTTTGCAGCAGTATGAGTTGCTGATGAAAGGGCTCATAGCGAATCGTGAGCTTTCTGGTTACGCCGACGAACTCGAAGCAAATCGAGTCACTCGCAAGAAGGAAGTAGAAACCAAGATGCTGGGGCAACTGATTGGCGAGTTAACCAGCTCTTGCTTTAGCTTGTCAGCGAATGGATCACAGAAGAATACAAAAGAAGATAATTCTGAGGCGGACCCAAAGCAGGCACATGTTCAGATGAGTTATCAGATCGAAATGCATGAGAAAGACTATCAGGGAACCACAGAAGGGCTTAAGCAGTTAGTAGTATTACGAAATGAACTGGTTCATCACTTTCTGGAACGATTTAAGCTACGGGATGAGTCAGGCTGCAATGAGGCAAATGCCTACCTGGACGATGCGTACCAGATGATCGAGAAACATTTTCGAGATCTACGCAGTTGGATGAAGGCTATGGAGCATGCGCGCAAGACAATGGGTGAGTTGTTGGGGACATCGGAGTTCCAGAGCTTTTTTTGTATGGCATCTTTCCTGGGCAGGAAATTGACTGGCCCAACACGCCTATTGTCCAACACCTTTTTGCCGCCGAACATGACTATCATGAAGATGGCTGGACAAGCTTAGCAATCGCCATAGAGTTTATTCGCACCAAACGGCCCGATCTAACACCCAAGAAATACCACTGTGGAAGTTGGCGTCATATCCTTCACGAATCCAAGTTGTTTGAAATACGGAAGTGCAGGAATGATACTGCTCCAACGCAAGTGTGGTATCGCAGCAAACCACTTCCTGTCATTGAATGAGTCTCCTATATCTAATCATCTGGTGGCATACCCAATAAATCTAATCGAGTAGATATGCCTGTAAGAGAAGTGGCTACGAAAGTGTTGTGCTCTCTGCTCAGTCGCTTAAACGTACGCCAATGCATACCCTTTGGTTTCCATCCTCTGTCATTCAGTATGCCCGGCTCCCAAGCCAGTTTCTCCCGGATTTTATCTGCCCGTCGGGCAGCACGATCGTAGGATGTTTCTCGCTGGCTGGGATAGGCTAATTGATGGCAATGCCGACATGCGAAGATACTTCCGCCATAGAGAACTGCTACGCGCCGACCACAACCGCGTGCCGGGCAGAGAAACCATGGTCGTTGCCCACCAAAATTACAATCGGTCCATTCCAAATACACAGGATAGCTTTCATCTTTCCAGGCCTTGTCGTTATATCGATGCCGGTAGGTGAGGATCACTCGGTCTGGCTCAGTCTGGACCCTGATTGAAGCAACCACCTTGCCCTGGCGTGACCACTGCCAGCCAAATGTTTGATGCGGGGAGATCAGGCCATCCCGCTTCCAGAGTCGCACATCGATAGATCGGTAGTCCTCAGTTGTATTTTTTGCGTCGCAGTGCCAGCGTCTCCCGCTACCAATACCGCCCATGGTTACCTCCAGATTCTTACGAAATCATTAGGGAAATTTGTTTACTGATTTCCCACAAACAGTTTATGATCATATGCCGTTCATCATTTTCGCGGTTCAGTACCGTTGGCTTTCTCGGTTGATTCAAACTTAGGACAGGTAGTGGCTAAATGTAGGTGTGGTGGAAATATGACACTTTCTCATTTTTTTAACCTATTGATTCTTTGTAGTTGAAATACCTTTTCTGGTACTTGTATGGCTGTTCATATGGATTACACGTGCCGTTTTTGGTACTTGTGAATATGAAGGAGGTGTTGTTTTTCCACCGGTGGGATTATTTTTGTTGTGTAGGCTTTCCCATTCTTTGGTTGGTGCATTGCCATAAAATGGAAGCCATGTGAGTCGCCATCCACGTGTCTTGCTATGCAGCCTACTGCTATGTCAACACCAACTCCAAATGTCCGTTTTCCGCCGATTTGAGATGTCCGGTTTTCAACGGTGTTGTATCTGGCTGACTAGGCCGGCGGTAGTCGTTATTTCTCCTGGT
>JAMOMB010000034.1 GCA_027068795.1 Sedimenticola sp.
TGTTATCCAGCTACCGTATTTCCACAATGTGCTGGCGACATCGGGCTTCCATCGTGGCAGCATGCTGCCATGCAATGCTTTTCTGGAGGCCATGACCCAAAACAAGAAGGCCAACAGGCGCGCGACAAAAACAGCCTGGGTGACACTCTCCAGATCCGGAGAGAAAAAATACGCTGTTGCCAAGGGCAAAAACTGGAGAAGCAGTTTTCCCGCAACATCGACTGTATTCAGCAGAAGGAATTTTTTCCTCCCGAGAACAACGCCATGCAATGCGCTGCTGCCGATTGAGGGGATCAAGGATAGCGATACCCATAATACGGAGGCACGCACCTCCTCCCGCAGACTGGAATCCATGTTAACCCAGTAGGTCAATACATAACCAAGCGCAAAGTAGAGAAAAAATGCGCCAATAACAGCGAGAAACAGGTTTACGAACAATCCTGCCCACAACACGTCTATCTTCTTGTCATCGCCATCAGCGGACAAACCGGCAATCTTATGGGCAATTGCCCTCCCGATGCCAAAATCGAAAAAACCAAAATAACCGAACAATAGCCACAGGATACTGAGGACCCCGTAGCGTTCCATGCCGATAAGCTGCAAATACCAGGGAACGCTGATCAGCAGAATGCCAAGAGAAACCGCACTCCCGACGAAATTGTAAAAGGTGTGTTTTTTGGTGCTCACAAAACGATCAAAAGCGGCGCCTTCCAAGAAAATGCCGCTTGCACAATGAAAACCGGAATACCGGGAATATTCCTCGGATACGATGTGTGCGCTACTGTCATGAACGGTTTGCTGTCTTGATTCGTGGCCAATTGACTGCAATTGTAAAAAGGAATCGCGGCCCGTCGATCACATCCCTGCGCCACAGCTTCCCCGGTTCCGCCAGGAACCGCCACACCCATTCAAACCCGGCGTTTCCGATCCATTCGGGTACGCGCTTGATCCGCCCGCTGTGAAAACCGAAGGCGGCTCCCACGCCAATGGCAACAGGGACATTGAGCTTATGATGATTTTCCGCAATCCAGCGTTCCTGCTTGGGCAAGCCCAGACCCACCCAAAGAACATCGGGCCTGGCCTGATTGATTCTATCGATCATGGCTTGTTTTTCTTCCGCGCTATGCTCCCTGAAGGGCGGCGAACACTGGCCCGCAATCCTGTGGCCCGGATAGTTTGATTCCAGGGTCTGTTTCAGTTTTTCCAGGGTTTCATCCGTATCGCCGAAGAAGAAGCTACTGTACCCCTTGCTATCTGCGCGCTCAAAGAAACCGCGCATCAAATCCGCGCCCGTCACTCTGCCACTCGCCTTTTTGCCCAGGCGTTTGGCAATCCATACCGGAGCAATGCCATCGGGCACAAACAATTCCGCCTGATCCAGTATGGCCTTGAAACCGGGATCCTCCATTGCGCAATGCAACCCGTGAAAGCCGGTCACGACCATCCGTGCGGGATTTTCTAGCGGATGAGCAATCCACTCCTCGATGTAATCCACCGCCTGTGCTGTCTCGATGAGGTGAACACGGTTACCCAGGATATCCACATGGGGCAGCTGGGCGATAGCAGGGACGGGATTGGACATAGGTTCTTTCAAGTATCACGGAGAGGGGGCGCGCTTACGCCCTCATCCAGAAACTTTCGCCTTTTCGACCTGTTGTTTTATCCAGGGGTAGGTTGCTTCCAGCCCTTTGCGCAACGATGCTGAAGCACGCCAGCCAAGCATTTTTTCATAGAGGTTGTTGTCGGAATTGCGCCCGCGCACGCCCAGCGGCCCGGGAATATGCTTGATACTTACTTTCTTTCCTGCAATGTCCATGACCATTTGGGCCAGTTCATTGATGCTGACCATTTCTTCAGATCCGATATTTACCGGGCCGGTCCAGTCAGAACGGGTGAAGCGCAAGGTGGCCTCGAGGCATTCATCCACATACATGAAAGAACGGGTTTGTTCTCCGTCACCCCACATTTCAATCTCGCCGCCATCCTCGGCTTCGGCAATCTTCCGGCAGAACGCGGCCGGCGCTTTTTCTCTCCCATCATTCCATGAACCTTCCGGACCAAAGATATTGTGATAACGGGCAACCCGGACATCCATGCCATAGTTTCGATGATAGGCCAGGTACAAACGCTCGCTGAAGAGCTTTTCCCAACCATAGTCACTGTCCGGCTGTGCCGGATAGACGCTGTTTTCTTCCGTCGTGGGGTTTTCAGAATCAAGCTGGTTGAATTCGGGATACACACAGGCTGACGAAGAATAGAAGATGCGTTTGATATTGCGCTTGCGGCAGGCTTCCAATACGTTCAGGTTGATCATCGCCGAGTTGTGCATGATGTCTGCGTCATTGTCGCCGACAAACACGAAACCTGCGCCGCCCATGTCTGCGGCGAATTGGTACACCTCATCGAAACGCCGGTCGATGACATGGCTGCAGAAATGCGGATCGCGCAGATCGCCCTGGGCAAAATCGTCTGCTACTGTTTCAGCAAACTCGGGAAACTTCAGGTCCACGCCCCTGACCCAGAACCCCTCTTGCTTGAGGCGTTTGACCATGTGGCTGCCGATAAAGCCGCCCGCACCGCATACCAATGCTGTTTTCATTTGATTGTGCTTCTCCTGAATAGAGTAAAATGATCTGCCGTACTGGCCAGCTTTCAAACCTATCCTGTGTATATGCCGCAACACCCGCAATCCACCGATGGTTTTATTTTTTCCCTACTCGGCGGAAAAATCCCGGCATGGCCCGCTACGGCAAGCACCGCTTTCGCAGATGGGCTTCAACAGGAACTCCGTCTGCAGGGCCTGTACCCGCTGGTCTACCATCTGTGCAAGAGTGCTCCCGCATGGAAAACCTGGCCTGCCGGCATCCGTGAGCGGGCGAAAAAAACAGCCTTTCAGCAAGCGGCCTGGGACCTGGCTGTGGAAAGCAGAACCCGCCATCTGCTGACAAGATTGCAGGCGTCGGGAATTTATCCCATTGTACTAAAAGGATCCGCCATCGCCTACACGCATTACCAGCGGCATGGCGCAAGAACCAGGGGCGATATCGACCTTCTTTTCTCTCCCAGGGATTTGCCCGCCGCCTTTCGCATTCTGGAAGCAGAAGGATACGAATACACCCATCGCCAGGGCTACCTGGGGCAGGAACTGGGCTTTCACGACACCTCCCCCGGACAAAAAAATCTGCCCCTGGACATTCATTGGAGAAGCAGCAGCTATGTACTGCTGGCGCACCTGCTGGACTACGAAGAAATCATCGACTCCGCCATACGCATTCCCGAACTGGCCGACCACCCCTGCGCCATGAATCCGGTTCACGCCCTGCTGCATGCCTGCATCCATTGGGCAAAGCACGCCGCCAGCGGCGACAGTATTCGAACCCTGTGGCTGTACGATATGTATTTGCTCGCCGGCGCACTGACTGAGGGGGAAATGCAACAGTTTATTCAAAGCGCCACTGATAAAAAGATCACCCGGATATGCGCTGCCGCCATCGCTGCGGTAAAGCAGACACTCACCTGCAAGGCACTGGAAACCCTGCATCACGAGCTGCGCCAAATCCGTCAACAGGAACCCAGCGCCAGGATGCTAGAACATCATGCTGCCAGCTTTGCGCTCCGCGATATGTGGTCCTTGGAAAACAGCGCCATGTTGCAAAAGAGCCTGCAGGACATCCTGCTGCCGCCCGGCGCCTATGTGCTGAAATTCTATGGCAGGGAAAACCGGCTATGGCTGCCCTTCCTGTACGCACACAGGGTATCGGCCGGATTGATCGAGTACGCCAGGCGCGGTTTTGGTATTGAGCGATAACCTACCAGTCATCCAGGGACACGCCATTTCTCGGCTGCTGAACCACCGGCACGGAAGCTGCGGGAACTTGCAGACGCCTGGTTCTGGTCTTTCCGCTTGCTCTTTCCTTGAGCGCCATCTCCTCCTTGTTTTCTTTCAGGAATACCGCCAGCAACAATGCAAAATAGATGGCATTGGCCGGTTTGTGCAAATTGAAATCCACGAAAGAATGGAGCATTAAGAGAAACACGCCAATACCAGCGCCGGCCTGAACATAACGGAAGGTACGCCAGCGCCCCTTGATCCACAACCTGCGCCAGCCAAGGGCGTACAGCCCCAATCCGGCGAGAACAAGGAACAGCGCCAGTATGCCGCCATCAAATACCCACTCCAGGTAATCATTGTGGGCATGATTGACGAACGCATCGATGCCGACGGGCTGAAAGTATGGGTAGACTTCCGGATAGGCCCCAGGTCCCGCACCCACAGGGAAATACTCCACTGCCCCCTGCATGGACGTCGCATAGATGCTCCAGCGGGCATCCTCCACGGGATCCATGGAAAAACGATCAAGAATGGGGGCAAGACCAATTTCCACTGTCAACACCAGAATCACGGCGATCACGGTTCCATAGGTGCCATAGACGTTGTTCCCGCCCAGGCGGCGCGCAAACACCAGCAAGAGCAGAAACAGCCCGAGCATGGTCAGGGCAATACCGGCCCGGGAGCGCGTGAACACCAGACACAATACGGCCAGTATCCCGATAACGGCATAGACGCTGGCCTGATGTCCTTTGGCGGTGGCAAGGAAGCTCAACCGTTTGCGCCAGGCCCCCTGGACGGAATCGAACCTGTGCTGGCCTACTGTCGCCGCAAGCAAGGCCAGGGCCACAGGAAACAGCATTTCCAGAAACCCCGCCAGATGATCCCTGTTCAGATAAGTGCCCGCAGCAGCCTTGATGCCAAACTCATTGGGAATATACAAGAAGCCGACGCTCCCGCCTCCATACTGCATGAGACTCAGCACCGACTGAAACACAGCCATGCCCAAGGCCACATAGACCAGCTTGAGAATATTTTGTTGCGGCTGATTGATGACCGCGGCAAACACCGCCAGAGGCGGCAACAGCGCCCACAGCGCCCCTTCCGTTTTGTATGGCGCCAGACTAATGGCGCGCCAGGCCGCCTCGCCATCCATGCCGATTGCCTGATAGATTTCGGAAAACGCCTCTCGCCCCGGCAATTGCTGCCACAACGCTGCCGGTACGGGAACCAGCATCAACAATGGCAGCAAGAGCATGCCTCCCAGTAGCACCAGTTGCATGGCGTTGAGGCGCAGCAGCTCCTGGGGACGCATCAGCATCAGAACAAGGATGCACAATGAAACCAGTTCCAGCAGCAACAGCGGCAACGGGAGATTGCCGGCGCGAAACAGCGGTGCAAACACAAGCATCAGCACAAGCAACCAGAAGATGCCTTGTCGATATGCGGTAAGCGGCTTTTGCATGCGTCTTTGCTTTCCCGGACGGAAGAAAAGCCGAAGTCAGGGACTGATGGGAGGAGGCGGAGGCACGGGGTCGTCCGTGCCCGGGACAATTCCCAGCACAACTCCCGTACCGATAAAGGTCAGCACATCCGCAGAAGTCTGGTTGCCAAAGATCGCAGGAGTACAGTTGCCCACGGGCGTTGCCGCCAGGGGACATTTGTCGGCATCGATGTCTACGATCTTCAGGCCATCCCAGGCTTCATCACAACCGTTGAAATAGGATATTTCCACATGGGATTCCTTTGGCACCCGCACCTTGAAGCCGTTTTTCAGCTCATGCCCTTTTTCCGCCGGACGAAACCCCTGCCCCTCATCAACGAACACCTCGCCTTCGAGCTGTTTCAAAACCGCAATCGGGCAGCTGTCCTTGTCCACGGTAACCGTTTTGTCTCCTTCATAGACAACACTGCATGCGCCCTTGTAGTTCACTTCCGCCTTGCCATCGACTTTCAGCTCATCGCCATGCTCCAGCACTTCCCCTTCCCGGGCCAGCCGAAACTTCCCGTCGCGTTTGATCAGAACGGTGCCTGCGATCTGGCTGAGGATGATGGCCACATCATCAGCGCCAGCCGCCCCACCCATGCAGGGGATCCACAGTCCGGCCAGGGTGGGACAGCTCTCCACATCCACATCCACGATTTTCGCGCCTTTCCAGACCACTTCACAGCCGCTGTCGAAAACCACCTTGACCTCTGCGCCTTCCATGATCATCAGGCGGTCGCCATTCGCAACCCGCTGACCGGCCTGAACAGGCAAATAGCGGTCCCCCTGGAACAGCAATACGTCACCCTTCACAGAAGCCAGCACGGCATTCTGGGCGTCTTTCGCCGGCGCGCTGCCTGCCTGCAACGCGAGGGTCAGTAACAATATGGATAGAACCGCTTTCATACGCAATGCGTTCGCTATTTACCTGGTGGGTTATTCGGGCCTGTTCGCGCCCGAGTCAGAATATTCGGGCCTCCGGCCTGGCAAACATCTCTCTGCAACAATTGGGATTACGCGGCAATCCTAGCATTATAGTGCTTATCATCCAAGAACTTAGCTTACTGGCCCGGCAATCAAACAGTGCATCTTCAGCCAGGTTGCGGACGCCCGCGGATAGGCGCGGAAATACTGCTGCAATCATTCTGCGGCCAATTTCATTAACCCGGCCCGCAGACGGGCATGACTTGGCCGCTCCTATATAAATCAATAGGTTCGGGAGTTCCGCCCCAGACCGATTCCAAGCTGCGAAGAAAACAACGCTTGCCTGATAAGTACGCCTGGGCCAGGCGCAGATCAAAGTGCTGAAGGCGCAACAGCAGATTACCGCGCCGATAGCAACTACCCTTCTTTCCCCTATTGCATACCCGGTTTTTCCCTATTCCAGGCGGGACTCTCATTCCAGCTTACGGATGGACAGACGGTCAAACCACAACTCCCCTTCAACAATTTGCTCATCAGCACCTTCCACCACCATCTCCAGTCGCAGCAACTGCCCGGTGCATGCCTTGTCATCAGGAACCATAAAGCGAAACCGCTGGGTCTCCCAGTCGCTTGCCCCCACCAGCAACGGCCCTTCTCCCAGCAGCTTTTCTTCATCCCCCATGCAGCGAACAACCCATTTCAATCCACCTTGAATGCGCAGGCGGTCAACCCTTGTACGCAGGGATGCCACATACTGCCCCTTGCTCAACAGCAGCGGTTGATACAGTTGTTTTCGCGGGGTGTTTTCGCCCTTGTAAAGAACATGCAGCGATTTCTCGCCCTCGGCGCCATAGGTGTGCTTGCGCCGGATGACCCAGGCCTTGTCTTGGGGAAAGTGCCAGCCGAAACCCGCATTCGCGGGAGGCAATTCGAAACCACCATCGAATACGCTGCCAAGATAGCTGCGCTGCGTGGCGTCCAGGCCGTTTATCCACACCAGATAGGCTTCCGCCCATTGCTGATCCTGTTGCAGACGCTCCACCAGCAGCTTTCGCTCCGTCCTGGACAGGGGCACCGCACTGGCATGCCGGATGGAAGCCACGGCAACCACTGTCTCGAGTTTCTTTGCATGTTTGCTCAGGTATTCGAAGAATGCATCCCACCATGGAGGAGGCGCCTCGGCCAGGGACTGGAACATGCCAACGGATTGCTCGTTCCCGGCAATCCTGCTCAAGACGGGGAAAATCCTGTCTCCCAGCCCAGGATCCAGCTCCAGGGCCACGGCCCAGTTCTCCATGGCATGCGCCAGTTCTCCCCGTTCCACCCAGTAGCGCGCAGCATTCAGCCGGATGTTCTTGTGTGCGGGCATGCGCCGCACTGCAAGAACGATCATCTCGTCCGCTTGCTGTTGTTTTCCCTGATCCAGCAGCAAGTATGCGAGCATTTCCATGGGGGCGGCATTGCCCGGGTTCAGGGCAACGGCTTTGCGTAACAACTGTTCCGCCCTGACACGCTCATCCGGCATCAAGGCCTTTCCTTTCAGATACAGGGCAACAGGATGTTCGGGATTCCACAACAAGGCCTGGTCCACGGCCTGTTCATCCCCCAGCAGCGCTTGCCGCACATAATGTTCCCCCAGTCCGCTGGCCAGCATTCTCCAGGCAATCAGCAGTGCAATCAGCAGAACCGCCCCCCGGAAAGCAATCGTCCTGAATCCCGACGATTTCATTTCCCGGAAGCCTCTGGCGGGCTGGCCGGCACCTTGTCGGCGACGGTTGCAGCAGCCGTCTCCGGCTTGACCAGGGTGGCGCTTTCAGAACCATTCCGGAAAACCAGCAGCCCCACAGCCAGCAGCAGCAAGATCAGCAGCCAAACCATTGGCTTTGGATAGCGTTGCAACAACCGGAAGCGGTACAACCACTCCAGCGGAGCGGCAGGCGGAGAGACCACCCGGGGCGGCCTCTTTCCCCCTGCCCCTCGTTCTTGCCGCTGTTGTTTCGATGCTGGCGTCTTGCCTGTTCCCCTGTTTCGCCTTCGTTCCCTGTCATATGCCCGGCGTTTCTCCGGGCGCTTGAGTACGCCATAGGCATGATTCAGGCGGCGCACGAACTGTTCTTCCCATTGTTCTCCGGCAGCAATCCTGTCCGGATGAAAAAGGCTGATGAGCAAGCGGTATCTGCGCCGAATGGCGCCGTCATCCACATTGGCGGACAACCCCAGTACGCGATAGTGATCCTTGCCGCCAAGGAACAGCAGACGATGGATATAGAAATAGGACGCTGCCACGAGTTCATCAACGGAACAGTCCAGACTGCGGGCGATGGGCGTCAGTCGTTCTTCCGGGCGGGCGAGGCAATCGAGAAAACGGGAAAATTCCCCGGGCGCAGGCATCTTCATATCAACAAAAGCCGGATGCGCCTGCGGCGCCCGATAATACGCGAGCACCATGGCGAAAAACCGTTCGACCACCTCTTGCATCAATCCGGCGAGGCTCAGGAAGCCAGCCTGGGGCGATCCCTGGCGTCATCGGCCGCATAGCCATAATAGTTGTAATCGTACTGGTAGTCATAGCCATAGCCGCTGCGCCCCTGCCCGTATTTTACCAGCAACGCGCCCAGCACCCTGGCCCGCGCCTGCCGCAGACGCTGCACCGCCCCCTTGAGCGCGCCTGCGCGGGTAACTCCCGCATCGACTACCACGATGGTGGCGCTGGCCAGATTGGCCAGAATCAAGGCATCAGCCAGCCCCAGCACAGGCGGCCCGTCGATAATCACCAGATCGAATTTTTCCTCCGCCGTTTGCAGGAACTCCATCATCCTGCCGCTTCCCAGCAGCTCGGCGGGATTGGGCGGCAGGGGGCCGGTGGTCATCACATACAAGCCATCCACAATGCCCTGCTGAAGCACTTCGCCGGCCTTGTATTCACCCGCCAGGTGGTTGGTCAAACCGGCTTCATTGGGAAGATCGAGCTCGCTGTGCAACGACGGGTTGCGCAAATCCGCATCCACCAGCAGTACATTCGCCCCGGCTTGCACATAGGTGAGGGCAAGGCTGAGAGCAGTGGTGGTTTTTCCTTCTCCGGCAATGGAGCTGGTTACATGCAGCACCTTAGGCGAGCCGGATGGCGAGGAAAAAGACAATGCAGTCCGGCAGGAACGATAGGCTTCGGCAATGGCCGACTTTGGTTCTTCACACGTCTTCAACGCCAGGGATTCCGCTTCGTTTTCCAGGCGCAATTCCGGAATCACGCCCAGAACCGGCAATTCCACGAGCTTTTCAATCTCGGATGCCGACTTGATGGTGTCATCCAGGTGCTCGAACAGGAAAGCCAAACCTATGCCTCCCAACAGGCCGATAACCAGTGCAATCTGCAGATTCTTCTTCAGGTTGGGCTTATAGGCGGCGGCAGGCACCTCGCCTTTGTCGATGATGGAAATATTGTTGGCTCCCACGCCCGCGGCCACGCCCACTTCCTTGATGCGCTGCAACAGGCCGTCATACAGCTCACGGTTGGTTTCCACATCCCGCTTCAGCGCCTGATAGTCCGTGCTCTTGCGTTGCAGCTCCAGGATCTGCCCTTTGATATCCGTCATGCGGGACTGCAACATGGCCTGCTCCCGCACCGCAGCCTGATAGCCGCTCTGTATGGAAGACTGGATGTCCGCGCTTTCTTCGGCAATCTTGCGTTTCAGTTCCTCGATCTGCCCTTTCAGCCGCTGCATCTTGGGATAGGCCGGCTTGAAAATACGCAGATTGTCTTCATATTCCCCCTCCAGATCCGCCAGTTTTTCCTTGTAGGACTGAATCACTTCACTGGCGGAAATCTGATCAAAACCCTGGGCGTTGCTGTTTTTCATCTCCTGAAAGCGGGATTCCGCCTTGATCCTTTCCGCCTCGACTTCCGTCAGCCTGGTATTGAGGGCCTGTAGTTTCTGCATCAATATGCCCTGTTTTGCATCCATGTCCACGATGGCTCTTTCCCCGGCGTATTCCACCAGTTTGCGCTCGGACTCTTCCAGATTGGCCCGAACCTGCTTGATACGGTCGGAAAGAAAGGTTTTCGCATAGGAGGAGTTTTCGAACCGCCTTTCCATGGTGGTATCGATAAAGCTCTTCGCCAGGGTATTCACCACCCTGGCCGCCAGTTCGGGATTCGGGCTGTCGTAGCTCACGACCACCAGCCGGGAGTTCTTGATGGGACTGACGGTCAGATTCGCCAGCAGGAGATGTTCCAGCCCCCGGGGAACGGCATCTTCCGTCTCAGCACCATTCTCCCGCTTCTCACCGGAAAAAAAACCTTTCAGTTGCCGAAAAAAGGAAGGCTTCTCCTCCGCCCGGAATTGCTCCGACGACTCCAGCCCCAATTGTTCGATCACCCGTTTTGCCAATGCGCGGCTTTTCAGGAGCTGGTACTGGGTTTCATAGAAGTCATAGCTGTACGCCGCTTCCCTGGGAGTGACCCCTTCGAAATTGACGATTCTCGCGGCCTCCCGGTCAATCTGCAATTTTACGCTACTGCGATACACCGGGGTCTGCAAGGAGGTGGCAATAGCACTGGCCACCAGTGCAATGAGGGTAAAGAGTATGATCGTGAACTTGTGCCGGACGATTACTATCCAGTAATCCTTCAGATTCCGCCCTTCCTCTTCATCACCACCGCCTTGCACCCTGTCATACAGGGAAAGCTCGCGCTCCTCGTCTGAAAGGGCCGGCGCATTGCGGGGCAGTCTGGGATTCTGGCTTTCCGGATTCATGGCGGGTCAGAACAACACGGTCCAGCCGACAAAGCTGGTGAGGGTTTTGGTGAAAAGCTCCCACCCGGCCTTGCTGCCGCTTCGGTTCACCACGATGATATCACCGCTTTTCAGCACCGGATCCGGCTGCTGGCCGGATCGCACCTTGGTATAGGACAGAATGTATCCCTTGGTTTTCCCCTCAACCGTGCGAAAGATGGCGACTTCGGAGAAATCCGCCAACCGATCCATCCCCTTGGCGTTGGCTATCGCCTGCAAAAACGTGGTCTTGCCTTTGAGAGGGAACACACCAGGATTCTTCACCCAGCCCTCGACGGTGATTTTCTGGCTTTCGTATTCCTTGATGAATACGGTCACATGGGGATCCTGCAAGTATTTTTCCCCCAGCACATTTTCGATCCGGCGCTCGGCTTCCCCGGTTGTCAGCCCCGCCACCTTGACCGGGCCGATCAGGGGCAAGGAAACATAGCCCTGGGTATTCACCCTGGCGGTACGGCTCAATTCTCCGGCCTGAAAAACCTCCACCTCGATCAAATCCATCGGCCCGATCCGGTATTCATAGGAATCCGAATCCATTTCGCCAAAATCCCCGGCGACAGAGAAATCCGCCCCGGGAGCGCCTGCCTGCTCTTCTCCCGGATTGGGTCCTGCCTTGTGTCCCACTGCAATGTCATCAAGAATATTCTCGGCGGCCAGCACCTGGGCGGGGGCCATGAACATCAGCATTGCTGCAAGAAAAAAAATAAACCGATTCAACATCTTGTTTGGATATGGATACGAATATACCCATAATATCACTGGTGCGCAGTGAATGTTCAGCAGAAAAATCATGCCTGAAACAGAAGCTTACACAATTCCGACCGCCCCTGCTGCGGCTTCGTCTGCAAATGCTGGCGGGCCAAACCCGTCAGCGTTACCGGAACAACCGCCGGAAAAACCCCCGGCTTTTCTTGCCACCGCCCTTTCCGGGCTGGCCTAGTCCTGGCGGCCCGGATACCGTTGCCGGATCGGCATTTTCCCATGCGGAACGCGGCCGATCCAGCACCAGCCGCATCGCTTCCTCTTTTCCCACAACCCTCTGCGCAATCCCTTCCCCTTCCGCCAACAATGGCGGCCTGTTGCAGCAGTCGTGCCCGTCCGTGGCCAATACATGCACGATACCATCGCCCAGCATTCTTTCACCCCAGTATTTCGCAACCTTGCCAAAACGCCCGGTGAGACTGCCGGCGGTCAACTGAATCCAGGCGCCCGCCTGCACCGCGGAAACGAATTCCCGGTAGTGTTCCTTTATCCATCCCAGGCGTTCCGGATGGGTTATGACTGGCGTAAACCCCGCTTGAAGCGCATCAAACACAAACTGCGCGAAATTCACCAAGGGCACATGATGGGGCGGCTCAAACAGGAAATAACGCGACTGGTTCAAAGTGGGAAACACCCCGGCGCGCAAGCCCTCCACCAGCTCGGGAACGACCTGGATATCCGCTCCATAGGTCAGTTCCAGGCTCATGTCCCGGGCCTCCAGCTCCTTACGAAAGGAAGCAAGCGCTGCTGCGATATGCTCCGGGGAATTGTCGAACAGACCGGGATAAATATGGGGCGTGCAGGCCAAATGCGTAATACCGTCATCCACCGCGATCCGCGCCATCTCCAGGGCGACGGACAAATCCCCGGCGCCGTCATCGATATTCGGCAGAATGTGGCAATGCAAATCATACATTGGCGCCGCCCCTGTGCTTTTCGGTTTTCAGCAACTGCCGGTCATGCACGCGGCGCAATGCTTTCATCACCTTCCAGGCATGATGCATGCCCCAGAAATACACGGCAAAAAGCGCCAGAAAACCATAGAACATGATAAATTCGGGTACGCCCGCCCATTCTCCGGCCAGCCCGATGGCAGCCATCAGCAAGCTGATCCCCAGCATGATGAATACCGTGGTTCTGGCGCTGAACCCGGCAGCCCGCAGGATATGATGAAAATGCTCCCGATCCGGGGAGAAAGGGGAGCGGCCCAGCATTACCCGCCTGCTCATGATTGCAACAGTATCCATGATCGGCAGCGCAAACAGCCAGATGGCGGTGATGGGCCGGAGCAGGCCAAGGGGTTCCTGGGTAAAGCGTATCAGAAACCAGGCCACCGCCAGCCCCAGAAACAGGGCCCCGGCGTCTCCCAGAAACACCGTCGCCGCCCGGTCATGGGAAAAACGGAAATTGAACAACAAGAATCCGACCAGCACGCCACAGAACAGCAACAGAATCCGGACTTCCGCCATCAACCCACCCTGCCAGGCAAGGGCCAGCAAGGCGCCAAAGACAACCAGCAACAGGCCGCCGGCAAGACCATCCAGACCATCCAGCATGTTGGTGGCGTTGATGACCCCAACACTGCAAAAAATGCTGAACGGCACCGCCGCGACACCCAGCAGCACATCCTGGTTGCCGAACAAGCCTCCCAGATTCCGCAGCTCGATATTGCCCCACAAAACGATGATCAGGGATGCCCCAATCTGGGCGGCGAAACGTGACCAGGGGGGGGTTTCCTGAAAATCATCGAGCATGCCGATAATAAACACCACCGCACTCGCCAGGAAAAAGGCGCGCCATTGCCCCAGGGGTATTTCAAGGGTCAGCAACAGCAACAAAAAAGCGCAGAAAATCGCCACGCCGCCAATCAATGGCGTGGCCTGCCGGTGATTTTTGCGCCCCCCCGGCTGATCCACAAGACCAATGCGACTGGCCACCGGCCTGAACAGCCAGATAAGCCCTGCGGTCAACCCCACAGCCGCAATAAACAAAACAATGCCTTCGATGATGAATATCCTGTCGAACCTTTGCTCAAGTCCATCCCGGAATCTTGAAGCAATAGCACATGCAAATCAGCCGGGAAATTCCCTGGTAGTATTAATCCGGCGACTAACGATGTCGTCCCCAGCCACCCCCGGCGCATTCCTGCCAAGGCGCGGCAACCCTGTCCACGGGCGCGCTCATGGCGGCCTGGCTCGCCTCTGGCATCCTGAACAGAATCGGAATGGTTGCCGGGTTAATGCTTACTGCGTCAGGGCTTTATATAGGCATAGCCTTTTGCCTGCAAATGCGCCAGCTCGGCAACACCACTCGGTACGATATCCTCTTTGCCGACATCATAAAGATCATCTTCATAGCTGATTTTCTTGCCGCGCAGGGTATTAGCGCAAATCAGAAAACCAATCCCCTGATCTTTCAGGCCGCTGATCTTCGCCTGCACTTCATCGGTGGCGTTCCCATATTTGAGTTTGGTGTTTTTCACCGCATCCGGCTCCAACAACAATGAGAGCCCCTTGCCATGCATGACAACCTTCAAATCCAGATTTTCAGCACCAACTGCATTGATATGATTCTGGATATTGCGAAGCGCGCCAGCCTGCTTTTTCGGGTTGTCATAGTTGATATGGTAAACGACTTTTTGTTTTCCATATCGCTCCCCTGCTATCGAACCCGCCGATCCAAACAGCAGCAGAAAGCTTGTAAAAACAGCGAGCAACAGTTTCGATTTATGATTGATCATCCTCATTTCTCCTGGTGATTCTCCCCCTTATTGTTTTAGCGGAACTACCACGGGAGAGGAATTGGTAGTTTTATCGCCTCCCAAGACAGACACAATTCAGTGTACATGAAACACCTATTATTAACCTGGCATCAATAGATATCATGTTCAGTCGTCGCCTGCTGGTTCGCGGCAAGGCGGAGCCACGCCGCTTTCGTCATTCTAAAGCCAGTGGATCGAACGCAGTCCGCGGGCCAGCGGGCGACGACCTTTCAATATATAACACAATAAGTTAGGGGCGTCAGGCAGGCGCCAGTACGGCGTTGCAACGCTTGACAAGGGAACAACCCTTGGCTGCGGGGTCAATAACCCGGCAACAATACGAGCAGAAACAAAAAAGCCCAACATCCTGGCATGTTGGGCTTTGGCGGTTATGGCGGAGAGGCAGGGATTCGAACCCTGGGTGGGCTACAAACCCACGCCGGTTTTCAAGACCGGTGCATTCAACCGCTCTGCCACCTCTCCGAAGGAGCAAAAGGATACCGTATTTTTGCGCAAAAACAAGGGCAAATTATTCCATTTCACAACGGGCCGGCTCTTCCAGGAATAGGATAAAATCGGAATTGGACACTTTCTTTGTTACGGCGGGAACTTCATGCAACTTCAGCTTCCTTTCCCTCTTTCCCCGCAGGATTTTCTGCATCGATACTGGCAGAAAAAGCCCTTGCTGATGCGAAACGCCATCCAAGGGTATGACTTCGATCTTTCCCCACAGGAGCTGGCAGGGCTTGCCTGCGAAGAGGATGTGGAATCCCGCATGGTGCTGCAACAGGGGGAAAATAGCTGGGATCTGCGCCACGGGCCTTTTGATGAAGCCGTCTTTTCCCGGCTGCCGGAAACAAACTGGACCCTGCTGGTTCAGGATGTGGACAAGTATATTCCCCACATCGCGGCTTTGATGCAATTGTTTCATTTCATCCCCAGCTGGCGCTTCGATGACATCATGATCAGCTACGCCGTTACCGGCGGGTCGGTGGGGCCGCATACGGACACCTATGATGTCTTCCTCATCCAGGCCCAGGGAAAACGCCGCTGGCAGATTGGCAACAAGGCGCCCTCAGACACCCTGCTGCCCGACCTTCCCGTGCGCATTCTGGCGGAATACGAACCGGAACAGGAATGGCTGCTGGAGCCCGGCGATGTGCTGTATCTGCCCCCTGGCATGGCCCACTGGGGAATCGCAGAGGACGATGCCTGCATGACCTGGTCC
>JAMOMB010000035.1 GCA_027068795.1 Sedimenticola sp.
CAGCATTTCAAACGGCTGACCATGGGCAAGCCCATGATCATGGGCAGAAAAACCTGGGAATCCCTGCCGGGACTGCTGCCTGGCCGCCCGCACATCGTGGTCAGCCGCAACCGGGATCACCAAGCGACCGGTGCAAGCCTGGTCCATTCCCTGGAGGAAGCAATCCGGCAGGCGGGCAATGCGCCCGAGATCATGATCGTGGGCGGGGCGAACCTTTACGCCCAGGCGCTGCCTTTTGCGCAGCGCATCTATTTGACAGAAATCGACCTGGATGTCGAAGGAGACGCCTGGTTCCCGGAACTCGATTCCGCCCGGTGGCGGGAAATCCGTCGGGAAGAACACGAAGCAGATGAAAACAATCCCGTGAATTACCGGTTTGTCACCCTGGAGGCAATCCCCCAATAGACAGCGGAAGCCAAAAGTAGGTTTTTTTCGTGAACGGGGTGCAGGAGACTCCCCAAGAAAAAGTCACGCTGTAGCGGCAGCGGCACCGGAATTCCGTTGGGAAGATGATATCAGTCCTGTTTTTGGCAAGGGCCAAAGGGGGGATTGCCTTGCACAATGGCTCAATTCAGCTCCCTGCCGCTGAAGTGTGAAACATAGGGATACCCGAGATACCCTTCCCGGACCAGCAGTTGCATATTCGCATTCTGGAAAGTTGCGCTCCAGGCCGCTTCGGGCGCTACGAGCCGTTCCACGGCGCCCTGGTTGTGAATGAAGATGAACAGGGGAGGATCCTTTTTGCTCAGAAAAGAGGTCAGCCCGACATTACCCCTTTCCTTGCGAAGGATGACCGTCTCGACCTGCAGCGGTTCGCCGCCAGCGAGTTTCCGGTTGAGCTGGGAGGCGCCGGTTGCGGACAGCAGCGCGAACGAGATCAGAAAGACCTTCAGCATCACGATGTTTCTTTTGTGAAAGATCCTCGACAGCAGCACCCAGACCATCACCCCAATCGGTGCGCCGATCAACAAGGAGATGCGCAGCAGGTTCAAACCGCCAAGGGTGTTGTCGATGTGGAATGCTTCCGCTGCGATGAGCAGCAATGCGGCGCTGCCCAGGTTGATGGCCAGCATGACCAGCACTGCGGCGCGCAGCTCCTCCCATTTGAAATGCTCTTCATCGAACCAGCTCTCCCTGGCCAGGCCAAAGGCGATCAGCAGCAGCGTGAAAAGCGCCAGGGAAACAATGGGAACGACCGTGTAGATGGTGCCGTTTTCCCGGACGGCCCAAAAGGTAATCGCCGCCAGCAGGGCAAACAGCGCGGCGAATACGATATAGGCTTTTTTCTGCAATTCGATCATTGGTCGAGACGGCTGTTGCTGATACCAGGCGCTACAGCCCCAACTCCCCCAGCAGTTGCTCCATCATGCGCTGCGCCTGGCCCGCATAACCACCGCCGAACATATTGGCGTGATTGAGAATGTGGTACAGGTTGTAAAGCGTCTTGCGCACGGCATAGCCGGGATCCAGGGGCCAGGCATTGTTGTAGGCGGCGTAAAAATCCGCGCCGAAACCGCCGAAGAGTTCGGTCATGGCGATTTCCGCTTCCCGGTCGCCGTAATAGGTGGCGGGATCATAGATCACCGGCCTGCCCTGCTCGTCATAGCCCAGATTGCCGCCCCACAGGTCGCCATGGAGCAATGAAGGCCGGGGCTGGTGATCCAGCAGGGCGGGACAGGCTTCCAGCAGCTTCTCTCCCAGTTGCTGCAGGCGATTTCCCAGGCCGTTGCGTGCGGCCTCGGCTAGCTGAAAGCCCAGGCGTTGCTCCCGCCAGAAGCGGATCCAGTCTGGATCCCGGTCGTTGGGCTGGCGGGTGGAGCCGATGGTGTTGTCGCGCCGCCAGCCAAAGGTTTCAGCCTGCTGCCGGTGCAATTGCGCCAGTTGCTCGCCGGCCCTGGCGGCGGCATTCCCGGAGCCTGCGCCCAGGGCAATGTATTCCATGACGATATAACTTTGCCCCTGGGCGGCGCCGGTGCAAAGAGGCAGGGGAACGCGAATGGCGTTTGCCGCCGCCAGCGCATGCAGCCCCAGGGCTTCCGCCTCGAACATGGGCAGGCGCGCTGCCTGATTGAGCTTGACGAACCAGCGCTGATCCCCGTCCCTCAGCTGTACGGCGGTATTGATGCAGCCGCCCCCCAGGTTGCGGGGTTCACGGGGGTGGAAATCCACGCCGCTTTCCTCGCGGATATGATTGGCGATGTGCTGCCAGATACTCAGAGCAAGCCGCCTCCTTCCAGCAGCCCTGCGCTCTTGAGGTCGCTGATGACTTCGTCGGCGATCTGCTCGATACCGCGGATCACGGAGCGCGGGTTTTTGGTGACCGTATTGCCCGCCCACAGCATTTTCTCCGAGCGGGTGGAAAAGTAGCGAAACTGCATGTTGAAGTAATTGTCCGCCCCGACATAGCCGGGGCGGTAGATGGCGCGATAGTTCCGGTAGTAGTGATCGTAGAAAACCACGTCATCATGGGTATCGGGAAACCAGTCCAGACGGCTGGGAACGAATTTTTTCTTTTTTTCCACCCCCTTGAGCTGGGCGAGCAACACGCCCTCCGCGCCTGTTTCCCGGACGACCCTGACGATTTCCTCCTTTTCGTCATGATCCGTGGCCTGGGGTATGTATTCCGAGCTGGGAATCACTTCCACGCCTCTCTTTTTGGCCTCGGCCACGAAATGCTCCTCGAAGAAACGGCGGGTCACGGGATCCTTGATCATGGCCACCAGCAGGATTTTCTTCGCCGCGGGTTCGTTGACATCCGGTGCTTCCCAGCTTTGCGCAAGCTTGGTGGAGGAACAGCCCGTCGCCAGCAATGCTAGAATGAGGGCGACAAGCAATCGGGCGGCATACGCAGGGGTAAACATCGTGGGATTTGGCTCCGGCTGGGACATGACAGGATGATACGGAGTGGTGTATGGATTATCAACCGGCATGGCGTATCCGCCAGGCGCATTGTCCTTGCCGGATGCTTGTCCGCCCCGTTGAAAGATTGCCCTGGCCCCTGAATTCATGAGCAGTATCCTCCATATCGCCCTGCCGGCTCCGGTATACGGCCTGTTCGACTACCTGCCGCCTGAAAATACGCCGGAAGAAAAGCTGGCCCCCGGGCAGCGGTTGCTGGTGCCCTTCGGCCACAGCGAGCGTTGCGGCCTGTTGGTCGGCCTGAGCGACCGGGCCTCGGTGGCCACACACAAGCTGCGGGCCGCCCGCGCAGTGCTGGATGAAAGACCGCTGATGAGCAGGGAGCATCTGGCTTTCTTGCGCTGGGTCGCGGACTACTATCATCATCCACCGGGGGAAGTGCTGCTGTCCGCCCTGCCGGTGCGTCTGCGCAAGGGCAAGCCCCCCCTGGTTCCGCGCCCCGACAGAATCCGCATCTGCGATACCGACCCCGAAGCCTTCGCCGCCCTGGCGCGCCGGGCGCCCCGCCAGCGGCAACTG
>JAMOMB010000036.1 GCA_027068795.1 Sedimenticola sp.
GGTTATTTCAAGAAGGCGGCAAAGAAACGGCTGAAAGGAATACTGGGCTATGAAGAGCGCCCTCTGGTTTCAGCAGACTATGCCAACAACCCCCGTTCCGCCATCGTTGACGCCTTGTCCACCATGGTGGTCGATGACACCCAGGTCAAGGTGCTTGCCTGGTATGACAACGAATGGGGCTATGTGAATCGCCTGATCGATATCGTCTCCATGGTCGCCAGGCGGCTGCCGAAGGCGGATCTGCGCGAAAACTACCGTTTGTGAAGCAGCCAGCATGTCAGTCCACCGCCTGCACCCAATGGAATGAAGAATTGATGGATCCGGCGGAAAACAGAGTTTTGAAACGTCTTGAGCGTCTATTTTGTTTATGGAAAAACAATTAGTTATAATCATATTATGAGCCTGTTTATCAAATATGTTTCGCTTTGGCTGGTACTTCTCCTGGCATGATGGAGCTGAAACAGAAAGTCCAGGGCAGTTACCTGGCGGTGGTGATGATCTGGGGCACCACGCCGCTGGCGATTCAATGGAGCGCTACCGATGTCAGCTATCTGTTTGGCGTGACGGCGCGCATGGTGATTGGCCTGACCGTTTGCCTGTTGTTGCTGCGGGCGATGAAGCTGCCCATGCGTTGGCATCGCAAGGCAAGGCTCACCTATCTCGCTGCCGGGCTGGGAATCTATGCCGCCATGCTTTGCGTGTACTGGGGCGCCCAATACATCCCTTCGGGATGGATCTCGGTGCTGTTTGGTTTGACCCCCATCGTCACCGGGCTTATGGCCCGGCGCTTCCTTGGAGAAAAAAAGCTGGGCGGGGTGCGTTTGCTGGGTGTGGTTGCTGGAATTCTGGGGCTGGTGGTGGTGTTCTACGGCAGCCTGCATTTTTCTGAAAACGCCTGGTACGGCGTGGTTGCCCTGCTGTGTTCCGTAACCCTGCATTCGGCCAGCACCGTATGGACCAAATACCTCGACTATCAGGCCCATGGCCTGGAGATCGCAGGGGGCGGGTTGCTGGTGGCCGTACCTTTGTACTTGCTGACCTGGTGGATGCTGCAAGAACCCTGGCCGCAACAGATCCCGGCCCGGGCAGGGTGGGCGATTTTGTATCTCGGCGTTATCGCCACGGTATTTGGTTTTGCGGCATTTTTCTATGTACTGCGCCATGTGGACGCTACGCGAGTGGCGCTGCTCACCCTGATGACGCCCATTCTGGCGCTGTGGCTGGGCAACTGGCTGAACGGAGAAGCCCTGACCTGGCCGGTGGCGGCAGGTACGTTGTTGATCCTCTTTGGGCTGGTACTGTATGAGTTCGGGGAACGTGGAATAACCATTGCCTGGCGCTACAACTGATACGCCGATTCGATCTGTTCCCGTGTCAGAATGCCATAGACGCGCCAGATGCCGGGGGCGGACATGTGTCGAACATACAAGGCTTCGCCCTCTCCCTTGTCCAGCTTTTCCAGCGCCTCCTGCAGTGTTTCATGCAGATGAACGGGGGCCAGCTGCAGGCGGGTGCCGGGAATCTCCATCAGGTCGATTTCTTCCTGTTCCTGTTCCACCTCCAGGTATCCTGCGAGGCTGATGCCGGAGAGGATGAATGCCGGGGTATTGTCTTTCGTCACCACGATCCATTTTGGTTTGGATTTCAACAGCTCCCAGGCGGTTTCCGGGTTGATGGCTCGTGGTGAACGGACAAATTGCTTGTCCATGATGCTGGCGACGCCCATGCGCCGCAATACGGCCAGCACCGGATTCTGTTGGTAGTCCAGCCCTCTGGCCTTGAGCATGGTAATAAACAGTGATTCCTGACCAAATACCTGACTGGCCGTAAGCCCGGCAATGATCACCACCAGCATGCCGGGCATGATGATCTGTGGGTTGTTGGTCAACTCCAGCAATGCTGTCAGCGCTGCCAATGGCGCCTGCAGGCTGGCGCCCATGAGCGCGCCCATGCCCAGCATGGCGAAAAATCCCACTTGGGTATCCAGGTGGGGCATCCACAGTTGCGCCAGTTGCCCCATGCTCGCGCCCAGGGTGGCGCCGATGAACAGGGCAGGGCCGATCATGCCGCCGGGCACGCCCAGCCCCACACAGGCGCTGGTGGCGATGAGTTTTGCGCCCATCAGCAACAGCAGGAAAGCCGCGCCATAGCTGCCCAGCAGGGTCGCATTTACCGTGTCATAGCCGATGCCCATGATTTCCGGCACCGCCAACCCCAACAGACCGGTAATCACACCCGCCAGCAGCACTTTCCACCAGATCGCCAGGTTGCGGCTGTTGCTTGCCACCACCTGCACCAGGTGCGTAAAGCTGGCGGATACCGCGCCGGCGATCAGTCCCAGAATGATGACCAGGGGAATCTCGGACAAGCCCCCCAGCGCCATGGCGGGCATGGTGAAAGCAGCCTCGCTGCCGAGCATGGCATTGGAAACCATGGTGGCGGTCACGGCCGCCAGGATGACAGGGATGAAGCTGGCGAGATGATAATCCAGCATGACCACTTCCAGAGCGAAAATGACCCCGGCCAGGGGCGTGTTGAAAGAGGCGGCGATCCCCGCTGCCGTTCCACAACCCACCAGGGTGCGTATGGCGTTGTTGGGCAAGGTGAGCCATTGCCCAAGAAGGCTGCCGGCGGCGGCGCCAAGGTAGACATGCGGCCCTTCGCGGCCTACGGAATGGCCGCTGATGATGGCGATGGCAGCGCCGAAGAACTGCAACAGGAATTCCCGCAGGCCGAGATGGCCCTGGTGATAAGCCATGCGTTCCAGCACCCGGGCAACGCCCAGAACATACAGCCCCTTGGCCAGCCAGCGAAACATCAGCGCCAGCAAGATTGCGCCCGCCAAAGGCAAGGCCAGTATTGCCCAGTGAGGCAGCAGTTCGTAGGCTTCCGGGCTGTCGCCGGGGAGCAGCCAGGTTTGGGTTTGTTCCACCAGCAGGCGGAAGGCAACGATGACCAGCCCCGCCAGAGCGCCGGTGAGCAAGCCAATGATTGCAAGCTGAATCATGGCGTCGGGGCGAGCCAGATGCAGGCGGGTGTTCTCCAGCTGGGTGCTGAACCAGGCGTGTATTTTCCGGTATGGATTCACTTGCTTTGGCATACCCCGCTATAATAAGGCATCGGCCTTGCAATTGGACACCGGATGTGAAGTTTACCGTTGAATCTTTTCGTGCCTGGGAGCACAAGAAAATCACTTTGCTGGGCATGTCGGGTGTAGGCAAGACCTATATCTCCAACATGCTGCGCAAGCATGACTGGTTTCATTATTCCGGAGATTACCGCATCGGCACCCGTTACCTGGATGAGTTGATACTGGATCTGGTCAAGGCTCAGGCCATGCAGCAGCCTTTTTTGCGCGACCTGCTGCGCCGTGACTGGATCTACATCCGAAACAACATCAAGG
>JAMOMB010000037.1 GCA_027068795.1 Sedimenticola sp.
CTTCAATGGCGACGCATTCGTTAACCTTGTGGATGGTGGCGTTCCGCGGCCCCAGTTCCAGCACCTGTGCCCCGGTTGGGGCGATAAAGCGGCCATCGGAGGTGCCGCCCGAAGTGGACAAACGGGCGTCATAGCCCATGATGTCCCTCACCGCCTGCTGCGCTGCATCCAGCAAGGCGCCTTCTGCGGTCAAGAATGGCGGCCCGGAGAGGGTCCATTCGATCTCGTAATCCAGTTTGTGGCGGTTCAGCACCTCTGCCACCTGCTGTTCCAGCTCAATGTGGGTGGTTTCCGTGGAAAAGCGGAAGTTGAACAATACTTCCAGGGCGCCGGGAATGACATTGGTGGCGCCAGTGCCGGCATGAATATTGGAAATCTGGAAACTGGTGGGTGGAAAATGATCGTTGCCCTGATCCCACTCCCGGGAAGCCAGCTCGGCCAGAGCGGGCAGGGCCTCGTGCACCGGGTTTCTCGCCAGATGCGGATAGGCCACATGGCCCTGAACGCCCTTTACGGTAAGACGACAGCCATGGGAGCCCCGGCGGCCATTCTTCATTATGTCGCCCAGTTTCTCGGTGGAGGAAGGTTCGCCCACCAGGCACCAGTCGATCTTTTCGTTGCGTTGCTCCAGGGTTTCAATGACTTTTACCGTGCCATCCGTGGCCGGACCTTCTTCATCACTGGTAATGAGGTAGGCGATGGAGCCACGGTGCCGGGGGTGTTTCGCCAGGAAACTCTCGGTGGCGGTGATCATGGCCGCCAGGGAGCCTTTCATGTCCGCCGCGCCCCGGCCATAGAGCATGCCGTCCCGCACTGTTGGCTGGAAGGGATTGCTCCTCCATTCCTCCAACGGGCCGCTGGGCACCACATCCGTATGCCCGGCGAAGCAGAACAGGGGACCCTGTGTTCCACGGCGCGCCCAGAAGTTTTTCGTTTCACCGAAGTTCAGCGCCTCGATGTCGAACCCCAGGGGTTGCAGACGCGCAATCATCAGCGCCTGACAGCCGGCGTCCTCGGGCGTTACCGAAGGGCGGCTGATAAGATCCTTGGCCAGTTCCAGGGTGTCCGACATCAGAAGTCCGTTCCCATGGCAAACAGCAGGCCGGAATTTCCCAGCAGCATGATTTCAACGCCAAAGCGGCCTTTCTTGTAACCGATGGAAGGGATCAGGCCGGGCGCCCAGCCGTTCTTGCTGTTGAAAGGGATCTTGTCGTCCCAGGGTTTCTTGTAGCCGTGGATGACCCCGGCCGTCAGCTTGGCGTGGAAATTCTCCAGCTTTCCGGAAAAATTCCAGTTCTTTCCAAGATAGGCGTATTGGGAAAACTGGCCAAAAGAGTTGTCGAACAGCGCCAGGCCATACAGCCAGTTGTTGCGCTTTACGGCCTCCAGCCCGATCAGAAGATTGGAGCCTTCGTGATCTTCGCTGGAGGAGAAGTGAATGTATGTTCCGGCTTGAATATAAAGGTGTTTGTACTCATACCATTTCTCTTTGGCCTGTACCTGGGTGCTGGCCAGGACAAGCAGGCCGGCAAGCAATAGTTTTTGTTTCATGTTTGAAATAACTCCCTGTATTTTTTCTCGGAAAAACCAACTTCAATGTGGTTGCCATCGGTTACAAGCACCGGTCGCTTGATGATGGAGGGGATTTCCAGCATCAGCTGCAGGGCATTGGTTTGGTTCATGCCGTCCCGTTGTTCCTGGGTCAGCTTTCGCCACATCATTCCCCTGCGATTGAGCAAGATTTCCCAATCCAGCTGTTTCAGCCATTCCCGCAATATTGCTTCGTCGATACCGAGTTTCTTGTAGTCATGAAACTCGTAATCGATATCATGATCAGCCAGCCATTTGCGGGCTTTTTTCATGGTGTCGCAATTGGGAATGCCGTACAGCCGGATCATTCAGATATCCCGCAGCAGCTCGTTGATGCCCACCTTGCTGAGGGTTTTTTCATCCACCCGCTTGACGATGACTGCGCAGTACAGGCTGTACTTGCCGTCCTTGGAAGGCAGGTTGCCGGACACCACCACGGAACCTGCAGGTACGCGGCCATACAGGATTTCATCGTTCTCCCGGTCGTAGATGCGGGTGGACTGGCCAATGTAGACGCCCATGGAGATGACCGAGCCTTTTTCCACGATGACGCCTTCCACCACTTCCGAGCGGGCGCCGATGAAGCAATTGTCTTCGATGATGGTGGGGGCCGCCTGCAGGGGTTCGAGCACGCCGCCGATGCCGACCCCGCCGGAAAGGTGCACGTTCTTGCCGATCTGGGCGCAGGAGCCCACGGTCGCCCAGGTGTCCACCATGGTGCCCGAGTCCACATAGGCGCCAATGTTCACATAGGAGGGCATGAGCACGCAGGAAGGCGCAATGTAAGCGCCTTTGCGCACACTGGCCGGCGGCACCACGCGTACGCCGCTCTTGCGGAACTCGCGGGCATTGTAATCCGCATATTTGGACGGCACCTTGTCGTAGTAATTGGTGAATCCGCCTTTGAGGAATTCGTTGTCATTGATGCGAAATGACAGCAGTACGGCTTTTTTCACCCACTCGTTGACCACCCAGCCATCCCTGCCGGGCTGGGCCACGCGCAAGCTGCCTGCATCGACTTGATCGATGGTTTCCATGACGGCGTCACGAACCAGGGTATCCACCGTGCGCGGCGTGATGTCTGCGCGCCGCTCAAAGGCCTCTTCGATAATGTTTTGCATTTCACTCATGGTTGCTCCTCAAATGGATTCGGTTAGTTGTCTGATTCTGTTGGCGGCGTCGATGCATTCGTCCACGGGGGCGACCAGGGCCATGCGGATGTGATTGCTGCCGGGATTGACGCCCTGTGCCGTGCGCGACAGAAAGCTGCCGGGCAGTACGGTAACATTTTGTTGCTCGTACAATTCGCGGGCGAAATCCGTGTCCGCGCCCGGGGTTCTCGCCCATAGATAGAAGCCGGCTTCCGGCATTTCCACGGCCAGGTGGCCGCCCAGGATGTTCAGTACGGCTGCAAATTTTTCCTGGTAGGCGCTGCGGTTTTCTCTCACATGCTTTTCATCCCGCCAGGCCAGGATGCTGGCGGCCTGGTGGTGGGGTGGCATGGCGCAACCGTGATAGGTGCGGTAGCGCAGGAACTGTTTCAGGACATCCTTGTCTCCGGCGACGAACCCTGAACGCAATCCGGGCGCATTGGAACGCTTGGAAAGGCTGTGGAAGACCACGCATCTTGAATATTGCTCATTCCCGGCATTCGCCGCCGCCTGCAACAGGCCGGGAGGCGGGCGGTCTTCATCGAAATAGATCTCCGAATAGCATTCATCGGCAGCGATGATGAAATCATGTTTGTGCGCCAGATCGATGAGGCGGGCCAGGCTGTCCTCGGTGATCACTGCT
>JAMOMB010000038.1 GCA_027068795.1 Sedimenticola sp.
CCCGATGCAGCGGCGGTCTATGAAAAGGGACAACTGATCATCAAGGTCAAGGAGCCCGTTGGCGAGGAACTGGATCTGCTGCGCAGGGAGCATCTGCTGTTCAGTTTTCTGCATCTCGCCGCCCTGCCGGAACTCACGCAGAAGCTATGCGATATCGGACTGACCGCCATCGCCTTTGAAACCGTGCAGGATGGGCACGGACTCCCTATCCTCGCCCCCATGAGCAATATCGCCGGCCGCATTGCCGTCCAGGCGGGCACCCACTATCTGCACAGGCCATCCGGAGGAAAGGGGCTGATGCTGGGCGGACTTCCCGGCGTGGAACGGGGCAAGGTGGTCATTCTTGGCGCAGGTAATGCGGGGGGCAACGCCGCCCGCCTTGCCGCCGGCATGGGAGCGGAAGTTGTTGTTTTCGACAAGCAGGCGCACAAACTCGATGCCATGATGAACATGGCGAGCAATATCACCGCGCTGTATCCCTACCAGGAGGCGCTCTCCTGCCATGTGCAACAGGCCGACCTCCTTATCGGAGCAGTGCTCATCCCCGGCGCCAGAGCGCCGAAAATCATCAGCCGGGAACAGGTTTGTTCCATGCAGGCCGGCAGCGTCATCGTGGACATCGCCGTGGATCAGGGAGGCTGCATCGAAACCACCAGACCCACCACCTATTCAACGCCCGTATACACGGAATGCGGCGTACTGCATTTTTGCGTAACCAACATTCCCGGAGCGGTGCCGAAAACCGCCTCCATCGCCCTGTCAGCGAGCCTGTTACCCTATTCCCTGCAACTGGCTGGTGGAAAATGGCGGGAAGTCAATGCGCTGAAGGCGGCAGTGAATGTGGAAAACGGCTCCATTGTGCATCCGGCCCTGATCCATCACTAGCGTGCTGCATTGCCAGTGCCGGGGGATATTTACGAACCGGTTCTAAGCTGCCGTCATCCTCTTGACGGTTTCCGCGATTTCATTGGCCAGCTGCGTCACCAGAGGCGCATCTTTCCCCTCCACCATCACCCGGATCAAAGGCTCTGTCCCCGATGGGCGCAGCAATACCCGCCCGTCATCACCCAGAGTCACTTCCGCCGCCTTGACGGATTTTTGCACCTGGTCATTCTCCATGATCACTGCCGGCAGGGTTTTTCCCAGATCCACATTCACCAGGATCTGCGGCAGGCGTTGCATGCCCATGCTCAGGTCACGCAGGCTGGATTCGCTCATGACCATTGCCGCCAGCACCTGCAATGCGGCAACAATGCCATCCCCGGTCGAGGTGCGATCCCGGCAGATGATATGCCCGGAAGGCTCGCCCCCCAACACCCATTTGTTGGCGTCCAGGGCGGCCAGAATATAGCGGTCTCCCACATCGGTGCGCTGCAATTCCACACCCAGTTCCTTCAGCGCCAGCTCCAGCCCCAGATTGCTCATGGTGGTGCCCACCACCGGCCCCTTGAGTCCGTCAGGATGCGCCATGCGCGAGCGGGCAATGATATACAGAATGCCGTCACCATCGACAATCGCACCCGTATGGTCAACCATGATCAAACGATCCCCATCACCATCCAGGGCAATGCCCACATCCGCCTGGTGCTGCAATACCGCCTGCTGCAACGCTTTTGGATGTGTGGAGCCGGTTTCCCGGTTGATGTTGAAACCGTCCGGCTCGGCGCCGATGACCTCGACCTGCGCCCCAAGCTCTTCCAGCACCGGCGGTGCAATATGATAGGTAGCGCCATTGGCGCAATCGACCACGATCTTGAGACCGGACAGATCCAGATGATGGGGTACGGTGCTCTTGCAGAATTCTATATAGCGGCCCGCGGCGTCCTCCACTCGGACAGCCTTGCCCAGGTTCGCGGAATCCACTGTCACCAGAGGCTTTTCCAGCTCGGCCTCGATGGCCTTCTCCATTTCATCCGGCAGCTTGGTGCCGGAAGAGGAAAAGAATTTGATGCCGTTGTCATAATAGGGATTATGCGAGGCGCTGATGACAATGCCGGCCGATGCATGCAAGGTGCGCGTCAGATAGGCGATACCCGGCGTGGGCATGGGCCCGAGCAGGCGAATATCCATGCCCGCCGCCACCAGGCCGGCCTCCAGGGAAGACTCGAACAGATAACCGGAGATGCGCGTGTCCTTGCCAATAAGCACTTTGCCGGCATTCCCATTGCCCAGCACCCTGCCGGCGGCCCAGCCCAGCTTGAGCACGAATTCCGGATTGATTTTGCCCTCACCGACCCGGCCGCGTATGCCATCGGTTCCAAAATATTTTCTTGTTTTCATCAGCTAAGACTCCCTTGTTACTGCTTCCAGTATTTTCAATGCATCCACGGTTTCCGCCACATCATGCACGCGCACGATATTTGCCCCCCTTTCCACCGCAAGAATCGCCGCGGCAACGCTGGCCGCAACCCGCTGCGCCGGCTCCCGCCCCGTGAGTGTGCCAAGCATGGACTTGCGTGACAAGCCCGCCAGCAGGGGGCAACCCAGCGCTTCAAGCACATCAAGATGGCGAAGCAGCTCCAGATTATGCGCCAGGGTCTTGCCGAAGCCAAAGCCGGGGTCGATCAGTATGCTCTGGCGTGGTATCCCGTGATCGATACAGGCTGCGATACGGTCGCCTAGAAAGGCTTTTACTTCCTCCAGCACATTGCGATAGGCAGGCGCTTGCTGCATGGTACGGGGCTGACCCTGCATATGCATGAGGCATACGGGAACACCCAGCTGCGCCGCCTGCTGCAAGGCGCCCTCTCCCCGCAGTGCATTTACGTCATTGATCAGGCCGGCGCCTGCCTGTACGGCATCACGCATCACTTCCGCCTTGCTGGTATCGATGGAAACCGGGATCTCCAGCCGAACCGCCAATGCTTCGATCACCGGGATGACCCGATCCAGTTCTTCCTGAACCGATACGGGCGCGGCCCCCGGCCTGGTGGATTCGCCGCCTACATCGACAATGGCGGCGCCGGCTTCCTCCATCTGCACGGCCTGGGCGACGGCGACCTCGGGGCGCAGGTGTTTTCCGCCATCGGAGAACGAATCAGGGGTGACGTTGAGTATCCCCATCACGCCGGGCCTGTCCAGATCCAGTATCTTGCCGTTACAATCCATCCTCATAGCCATTGAAAAAGGCGGAGCTCCCCGGGGAAACTCCGCCTGCAAGCAACCGCAAATCAGTGCTGGCCGGCAGGATCCGGGTCGATCACCGGGTCATCTTTCTTGCTTTCCCTGGGAGCTTCGTCCGCTGCAACGGCGCTGCCCCCGGAGCTTGTCGTGGACGAGTCATCATCCCAATCCGCCGGTGGCCGCGGCTTGCGGCCCGCCATAATGTCTTCGATCTGCTGGGAATCGATGGTTTCATACTTGATCAGCGCTTCCGCCATGGCGTGCAGCTTGTCGATATTTTCCTTCAGAATGCGCCGGGAGCGATCATAGTTGCGGTCGATGATATTGCGGATCTCCTCATCGATGATATGCGCCGTCTCATCCGAAACATTCTTGTGCTGGGTAACCGAACGCCCGAGGAAGACCTCCTCCTCTTCTTCGCCATAGGCCAGGGGGCCGAGGCGGTCCGACAGTCCCCAGCGGGTGACCATGTTGCGCGCAATCTCCGTGGCGCGCTTGATGTCGTTGGATGCGCCGGTGGTGACATGATCATCGCCAAACACCAGCTCCTCGGCAATGCGACCGCCATAGAGGCTGGAGATCTGGCTCTCCAGCAGCTCGCGGCTCTGGCTGTATCTGTCCTCTTCGGGCAGGAACATGGTGACGCCGAGCGCACGCCCCCGCGGGATGATGCTGACCTTGTACACGGGGTCATGGGAAGGCACTTTCAGGCCGACGATGGCATGGCCTGCTTCGTGATAGGCGGTCTGTTTCTTCTCTTCGTCCTTCATCACCATGGAGCGGCGCTCCGCGCCCATCATGATCTTGTCCTTGGCCGCCTCGAAATGCGTCATGCGCACATCCTTGCTGTTCTCGCGGGCGGCCATGAGCGCCGCCTCGTTCACCAGATTGGCAAGATCAGCGCCGGAAAATCCCGGCGTGCCCCGGGCAATCAGTGAGGGTTTGACATCATCGGCGAGAGGCACCTTGCGCATATGCACCTTGAGAATCTGCTCGCGGCCGCGCACATCCGGCAACGGTACGGTAACCTGGCGGTCGAAACGGCCCGGACGCAACAAGGCGGGATCCAGTACATCCGGACGGTTGGTGGCGGCAATGACGATGACGCCCTCGGTGCCTTCGAAGCCGTCCATTTCCACCAGCAGCTGGTTCAGGGTCTGTTCGCGCTCATCATGCCCGCCACCCAGACCTGCGCCACGGTGGCGGCCCACCGCATCGATCTCGTCGATGAAGATGATACAGGGGGCATGTTTCTTCGCGGTTTCAAACATGTCCCGCACCCTCGAGGCGCCCACACCGACGAACATTTCCACGAAATCCGAACCGGAGATAGTGAAAAACGGCACTTTGGCCTCGCCGGCAATCGCCTTGGCCAGCAGGGTTTTACCCGTACCCGGCGCCCCCACCATGAGTACGCCCTTGGGAATCTTGCCGCCAAGGCGCTGGAACTTGGAAGGATCCTTGAGAAACTCCACCACTTCCTGCACTTCTTCCTTGGCCTCTTCCACCCCGGCCACATCGGCGAAAGTCACCTTGACCTGGTCTTCACTGAGCATGCGCGCCTTGCTCTTGCCGAAAGACATGGCGCCACGGCCGCCAGCGCCGCCTTGCATCTGGCGCATGAAAAATATCCACAGCGCGATAATGACGATAAGAGGGAACCAGTTGATCAGGATAAGCTTGAGCAGGGACGGCTGCTCCGGCGGCTGGGCGCGAATATCCACACCAGCCTTGAGCAAATCGCCTACCAGACCAGGATCCTGGGGACTTTCGGTAATGAAAGTGCTGCCGGAAGAGGTTGTGCCCTCGATTTTTCCGCTTTCATGAATGACGACGCTGGTCACATTCCCCTGCTTCACCTGCTCCAGAAACTGGGTGTAGGAGATTGCCGGCGCGCGGTTTTTTTGCCCATTGAAGCTGTTGAACACCGTCATCAATACGATGGCGATCACAACCCAAAGGACGATATTTTTTGCCATATCGTTCAAAACAAGATTCCTCAAATATTCCCCTGCCGTACCCTTAGTAGGACAGCCGCCGGGGCTTTACGTTCTTTCCAGTATTGGAAAATATCAGGATTTATAGCCGGTTGCTACCATATACACTTCGCGGCTTTTCGGTCGGGAGGACTTTGGCTTGCGGGTCACCACCCGCGTAAAGCTGTTGCGGGCATCACGAATATAGTCATCGAAGCCCTCTCCCTGAAAAACCTTGGTGACGAAACTGCCGCCGGATTTGAGCGTATTCCGGGCGAAATCCAGCGCCAGCTCGCACAAATACATGGAACGGGGCTGATCCACCGCCCTCACCCCGCTGGTGTTCGGCGCCATGTCGGAAAGCACCACATCCACCTCGCGCCCTTCCAGCAGGCCGATCAGTGCTTCCAGCACCGCCTGCTCCCGAAAATCCCCTTGCAGGAAATCCACCCCATGAACGGCGTCCATTTCCAGTATGTCCATGGCCAGCACCTTTCCTTGATCGCCAAGGATGCCGGCCGCCACCTGGCTCCAGCCGCCCGGCGCCGCCCCCAGATCCACAACCACCTGCCCCGGCTTGAGGATTTTATCCTTCTCCTGCAACTCGATCAGCTTGTAGCTGGCGCGCGAGCGATAACCATCGCGCCGGGCGCGCTGCACATATTCGTCATTCGCATGACGCTGCATCCATTGATGACTGCTTTTCGATCGTGCCATTGGCGAAGAGGCGTGGCAATAAAGGCTTGATTATATCCGTTTTCCGCCCGGGAAAAATGTTTTCACGCCAATGAATGGGAAGGAGTAGAATAAGCGCCCGACAAGCTGTCCCGAACGTGGAGTCTTTCGTGCCTCTTTCCAACCCCCAGATCCGCCATTTGCGTAGCCTTGCCCATTCCCTGAAGCCGGTGGTCATGATCGGCCAGCACGGCCTGCGGGACGCCGTACTGGAAGAAATCGGCATCGCCCTGGATTTTCATGAACTCATCAAGGTCAAGGTGAGCGCCGGCGACCGGGACGAAAGGGATGAGATCATCCGCCAGATCACAAACAACACCAGGGCGGAACTGGTACAGCGTATCGGCAACATGGCGGTGCTGTTCCGGCGCAATCGCAAAAAGCCCAGGATTGTGCTGCCCTGATCACAGAATTCCCTTGCCAACCAGTGGGACAATCGTCCCATGCGGCGATTCTCTCCCACCAGAAACAACCCGGCGACCGCCTTTTCCGCGGCCTTGCTGTTCTACCTGATTGCGCTTTCCCTGTCGCAGCCGGTTTCCGCAGCCGACAGCATGGCCAATATCGACATTCTCGGCTATTCGACCATCCATTCCATTGGGCTGGAGCTGCGCATGGACGGCGACGACAATCACAACGCCAGCGGCAAACTCAGATACCGCCCCCTGGGTTCCCGGGAATGGAAAACCGGTCTCGACCTGTTTCGCGTCGATTACACGCCGCCAGATCCCAAAAGCGGCCAGACGGATCATTTCAATGGATTCGCGGGAAGCATCTTCTTCCTTTCCCCCGGGCAGACCTACGAACTGTCCCTGGAAATCAGCGACCCGGATGGCGGTGGTATGACACGATCCCTGCAGATAAGCACCCGCCCCCAGCCACAAAAACCCGTGGGGGGCAGGATTTTTCATGTGCAGCCCGGCAACGGTGGCGGCGACGGCTCTCCGGCTGCGCCTTTTCTGGGCATCGCGGAAGCTCAGGCTCATGCCCGGCCCGGCGACACTTTTCTGCTGCACAACGGGATCTATTCCGGTTTTGACAGCGGCGGCGAAATACAGCTCAATGTTTCCGGCGCCCGGGGCAACTATATCGTCTGGCAGGCGCTGAACCGCGGCGAGGCCATTCTGGACAGCCCCCTGCGCATCGCCGCCAGCCATTTGTGGGTTCAGGGACTGCATATCCGTGGGCATGCGAATGTGGATAACGAGTATGGCCTGAGAACCTATAATGCCCCCGATGACGTGGTGATCATGGGAAATCGGTTTACGGACTTCCACTACAGCATCGCCCTCAACCATGGCGGCTCGAACTGGCTGATCAGCGACAACACCATTATCGGGGACAAGGACATCAACACACCGGACGGGCCTGCAAGCTGGGGCGGCGAAGGCATAGAACTCCAGTTTACCAGCGGGCATACCCTTGCCTGGAATCGCATTTCCCTGGTGGCCGACGGCATTTCTTCTCCACAGCGCAACACCGATATTTTCAGGAACGAGATCTTCGACGTCACCGACGACGGCATCGAACCGGACTATGGCTACGCCAACATCCGCGTGTGGGAGAACCGCATCTCCAATGCACGCCACAACGGCTTCAGCTTTCAGCCCATGAACCGTGGTCCCTGGTATTTCATCCGCAATCAGGTCGCGGCGCCCATGGAGTCCACGCTAAAAATCCGCAGCACCAGCCGGGTGCTTCTCGCCCACAACGTCTTTGTAGGCTGGGACAACGCACTGGGCAATGCCTCGCCAACTGAGGTGCCGGGCATTCTTACATTCCATTCCAGCAACAATATCTGGGTCAGTGCCAACAGCGGCTACGCCTGGCAGCACAACGCTGGCGGGCATCTCCCAAGCTGGCGCACCCATCTGGACTATGATGGTTTCGACTGGGGATCTTTCATCTACGCCGTCAAATGGGGCGGGGTCCGCTATCCCACAATCGAAGACTTTTCCCTGGCTACGGGGCTGCAAAGCAATGCGGTTCGCATCGACCGGGATATCTGTTTTGAACAATTCGCCATTCCCCAGCCTCCACCGGCCTCCATGCCTTTTCAGCATTTCTCCCTGAAGGCGGGCTGCAATGCGATTGACGCCGGCATGGTTCTGGCGAACATCAACGAAGACTTTGCGGGCGCGGCGCCCGATCTGGGCCCCTTCGAGCAGGGAGAGGCTCTGCCAGCCTACGGCCCGAGAAATCTGGAGCGCATTTTCAGCGACGGGTTTGAAAGCCCCTAGACGGAACATCCGGCCCCTGGCGCAAATTCCATGCGTCGATCCAGCCAACCCAGTCGGGCACGAGATCAAATTCCGCAACCAGACGCCTGGCAATATCCGGCATGTGGGCAACGCCATAGAATATCGCCAGTTTCTGCTTGCCAGCGGCGATTTCCCGGCGCAGCACTTGCAACGCTTTTTTGTTGCGCACACTAACCAGTGTGCTGCCGTCGGGGCCTTCAATGGCGTCATCCAGCCCGGCACTGAGCATCATTTGCTCCGCCGCAAAGGTTTTTAGCGCCAGCTCCCTGTTGCCGGACAACAGGTTCTTGAACAGCCTTGCCTGACTGAGCGCAGCCCTGGTGGAATATTGCTGGCCCATGCCGGCAATCCAGGCCCTGCCAATCAACCCGACGACAGATTCATTGCGCTCTTTCATGCTTTGACTGAATTCTTCCGGCGACAGATCCGCATGCACCAGATTGGGCAGGGTGTAATCCACCTCTTCGAGCTGCATACGCATGCCCAGGGCATCTCCCATCCAGCCTTGCAACCCGGATACGACGCCCTTGCGCTCGTTGCCATCCCGGACAATGCGCGTACCCTGGGGCGCAACCAGCTCATACAGCACTGCATCATAGTGGGGAAACAGGGCGTTGATGGTCTGGTAATAGGCGGACTCGCCAATATGAACCGCGGAAATCAAATCGACATGCAGGTTGCTGTTCCCGCTACGAGGGACGAAGCGCACAACCGCTACTTGCAGGGACAGGGGCTGCTTGTTCTGGCCGAACTTCAGGCGCACGAATTCGGATATGCCGGCGTCTGCCTCGACAGGCTGCAACGCCCCGGGCACGGGAATATCCGTCACCGCAGGCTGTTGTTGCGCCGGCAGGACAGGGGAAAACAGCGCCAGAACCAACAGGCACAGGTTCCTCAGAAACATGGTGGAACGCCTCCCTGGCGCTTTGGATCAAATATAGCGCACTTCCAGGATTTCAAATTCCCGCGTACCGCCGGGCACCTGTATTTCCACCTCATCACCTTCGGTCTTGCCAATCAACGCCCGGGCGATGGGGGAGGTCACGGAAATCCTGGACTGGCGGATATCCGCTTCATCTTCACCAACGATCTGGTAGGTATGCTCCTCGTCGGTTTCCAGATCCAGCACATCCACGGTGGCGCCAAAGACGACCCGGCCACCTGCATTCAGGGTGCTGACGTCGATAATCTGGGCATTGGACAGCTTGCCCTCGATATCCTTGATCCGCCCCTCGATAAAGCTTTGTTGTTCGCGGGCCGCATGATATTCGGCGTTTTCCTTCAGGTCGCCATGGGCCCGCGCCTCTGCTATCGCCGCAATGACTCTTGGCCGCGCAACCGTCTTCAGTTCGTTGAGTTCCTGCCGCAGGGCTTCCGCGCCCTGCACTGTCATTGGTGTCTTGTTCATAAGCAGTATGATCCAGATGCCACAGGGACAGAAACCCCTGTGGGTTCTCCAGCGTCTTTCATTGGTTATAGCGGGATAGTTTACAGCTTCAGGCTACTGGTGCAATTCCTGCAGGCTGACCACTACGGGTTCTCCCTGGTGCTGGATGGCCATGACGATGGCCTCTCCCCCCGACATGGTGGTGGTGTAGCTGATCTTGTGCTGCAGTGCCGCCCGCCGTATGGAGGCCGAATCCAGTATCGCCTGCTTCCCTTCCGTGGTATTGATGATCAGATCGAAATCATCGTTCTTGATTCTATCCACGATATGCGGACGGCCTTCCATTACCTTGTTTACCCGCTCGCAGTCCACCCCGGCGGACAGAATTGCATCACGGGTGCCCCCCGTGGCGTAGAGCTCGAAGCCCAAAGCAGCGAGATCCTTCGCCACCAGCTTGACACGCTGCTTGTCGGCCTCTCGCACGGACAGCAGGGCCTTGCCTCCCGTCGGCAGCTTGATGCTCCCCCCTTCATTGGCCTTGCCATAGGCTTCGCCAAAGGTGCTGCCCACCCCCATGACCTCGCCGGTGGATTTCATCTCCGGCCCAAGCACGGAATCGACACCGGGAAATTTCACAAAGGGGAAAACGGCCTCCTTGACGAAATAGTGACTGGGAATGATTTCCGTAGTTGCATCCTGTTCCTGTAACGACCGCCCCGCCATACAGCGTGCGGCAATCTTCGCCAGGGGACGCCCGATGGCCTTGGAAACAAAGGGCACGGTGCGTGAAGCTCTCGGATTCACTTCAAGAATGTAGATATCGTTGTCCTTGATGGCAAACTGGGTGTTCATCAGCCCCACCACGCCCAGTTCCAGGGCCATGTCACGGATGTGATGGCGCATGCGGTCCTGGATTTCCTGGCTGAGGGTATAGGGCGGCAATGAGCAGGCGGAATCCCCGGAATGCACGCCGGCTTCCTCGATGTGTTCCATGATGCCGCCGATAAGCACATCGCGTCCATCGCAGATTGCATCCACATCCACTTCGATGGCGTCATTCAGGAAGCGATCCAGCAACACCGGGGAATCGTTGGAGACGCTCACTGCTTCACGCATGTAGCGGCTCAGGTCCTCTTCGTTATACACGATCTCCATGGCCCGCCCGCCCAATACATACGAGGGACGCACCACCAGGGGATAGCCGATCTCCTCGGCCAGTTTCACCGCGGTTTCCGGGTCGGTGGCGGTACGGTTGGGCGGCTGCAGAATGCCCAGTTTCTTGATCATCTTCTGGAAGCGTTCCCGGTCTTCCGCCGCATCGATGGAGTCCGGGCTGGTGCCGATAATGGGCGCACCCGCCTTCTCCAGGTCCCGCGCCAGTTTCAGGGGCGTCTGCCCGCCGTATTGCACGATGACGCCAATCGGATTTTCCTTGTGGATGATCTCCAGCACGTCCTCCAGGGTCAGGGGCTCGAAATACAGCCGGTCGGAGGTATCGTAATCCGTGGATACGGTTTCCGGATTGCAGTTGACCATGATGGTCTCATAGCCGTCTTCCCGCATGGCGAAGGCCGCATGTACGCAGCAATAATCGAATTCGATACCCTGGCCAATGCGGTTGGGACCGCCCCCGAGCACCATGATTTTCTGCCGGTCCGTGGGCCGGGATTCACATTCTTCTTCATAGGTGGAATACATATAGGCCGTGCTGGAGGCGAACTCCGCAGCGCAAGTATCCACGCGCTTGTATACCGGACGAATGCCGTGACCATGACGCAGCTTGCGGATTTTCTTTTCCTTGACGCCCAGAAGATTTGCCAGCCGCTTGTCGGAAAAACCCTTGCGCTTGAGATCGCGCAGGCGCTTTTTCCCCAGCGCATCCAGTCCCTCTTCGGCAACCCTGTTCTCTTCCTGGACGATGTCCTGGATCTGCACCAGAAACCAGGGGTCGATGGCCGTGGCTTCGAACACTTCTTCCATGCTCATGCCAATGCGAAAAGCGTCGGCGACATACCAGAGCCGCTCGGCCCGGGGCTGGCGAATCTCCGCAAGAATCCTGGAGCGGGCATCCTCAGCATCCGGATCGACAACCGGATCCAGCCCGGCCTTGCCGGTTTCCAGGCCACGCAGGGCTTTTTGCAGGGACTCCTGCAGGGTGCGGCCAATGGCCATGACCTCGCCCACGGATTTCATTTGCGTGGTCAGGCGATCATCGGCCAGGGGGAATTTCTCGAAAGCGAAACGGGGAATCTTGGTGACCACATAGTCAATGCTCGGCTCGAAGGACGCCGGGGTCACGCCGCCGGTGATCTCGTTGCGCAATTCGTCCAGGGTATAGCCCACGGCCAGCTTGGCCGCCACCTTGGCGATGGGAAAACCCGTGGCCTTGGAAGCCAGGGCCGAAGAACGGGACACCCGCGGATTCATCTCGATGATGATCATGCGCCCGTTCTCGGGGTTGATGGCGAACTGCACGTTGGAGCCGCCGGTATCCACGCCGATCTCCCGCAGCACCGCGAGCGATGCATCCCGCATGATCTGGTATTCCTTGTCCGTCAGGGTCTGGGCCGGCGCCACGGTGATGGAATCGCCAGTATGCACGCCCATGGGATCGAGATTTTCGATGGAACAGATGATGATGCAGTTGTCCTTGTGATCCCGCACCACCTCCATTTCGTACTCCTTCCAGCCAAGAATGGACTCTTCGATAAGCAACTCCTTGGTCGGCGAAAGATCCAGGCCACGCTCGCAGATCTCGACGAATTCTTCCTTGTTGTAGGCAATGCCGCCACCGGAACCGCCCATGGTGAAAGACGGGCGGATAATGGTGGGAAAACCCACCTGCACCTGCACCTGCAACGCCTCCTCCATAGAATGCGCAATGGCGGACTTGGGCATATCCAGGCCGATTTTGCGCATGGCCTGGCGGAACAGGTCGCGGTCTTCGGCCTTGTCGATGGCCTCGCGGGAGGCGCCGATCATTTCCACGCCATATTTTTCCAGCACACCTTCACGCACCAGATCCAGGGCGCAATTGAGGGCGGTCTGCCCCCCCATGGTGGGTAATAGCGCCTCCGGGCGTTCCTTTTCGATGATGCGCGCCACGGTTTGCCAGGTGATGGGTTCGATGTAGACGGCATCCGCCGACTCGGGGTCGGTCATGATGGTGGCGGGATTGGAGTTGACCAGCACCACTCGGTAACCTTCTTCGCGCAATGCCTTGCACGCCTGTGCGCCAGAATAGTCAAACTCGCAGGCCTGGCCGATGACGATGGGGCCGGCGCCAATGATGAGAATCGTGTTCAGGTCTGTTCTTTTCGGCATGTTATTTCTGTCTGCGCAAGGTAAAGGGAGTTCTTCAGGAGGTCTGGCCGGAAGCTGCCGTCCGCATCAATTCGATAAAGTGATCGAAAACCGGCGCCACATCATGGGGGCCGGGGCTGGCTTCCGGATGCCCCTGAAAGCCAAAGGCGGGCTTGTCCGTGCGATGAATGCCCTGCAGGGAGCCATCGAACAGGGATTTGTGCGTGGCCTGCAGATGATCCGGCAGGCTGTCTCCATCCACGGCGAAACCATGGTTCTGGCTGGAAATCATCACTGTGCCGGTTTCCAGATCCTGCACCGGATGGTTGGCGCCGTGGTGGCCGAACTTCATCTTCACCGTGCGTGCGCCGCTGGCCAGCCCCAGGAGTTGATGCCCCAAGCAGATGCCGAAGGTGGGAATATTCTGTTCCAGCACCTCCTGAATCGCAGCAATGGCATAGTCACAGGGCTCCGGGTCGCCCGGGCCGTTGGAGAGGAAAACGCCATCCGGATTCATGGCCAGCACTTCGCTGGCCGGAGTTTGTGCAGGCACCACGGTGATGCGGCAGCCGCGGTCGCGCAACATGCGCAGGATGTTGGTCTTGATACCGTAATCATAGGCAACCACATGCAGATCATCATCGGCATCTTCCCTGGCGACATGGCCTTCTTCCAGATCCCAGGTTGCTTCTACCCAGGTATACGGCTCGTCCGTTGTCACCTCCCTGGCCAGATCCATGCCCTTGAGGCCGGGAAAAACCTCCGCTGCCGCACGGGCTACGGCTGCATCCAGATGGGAACCCGCCTGTATGCAACCGCTCTGGGCGCCTTTTTCACGCAAGATACGCGTCAGCTTGCGGGTATCAATATCGGCAATGGCGATGACCCCGTTTTCCCGGAGATACTCATCGAGCGGCTGTTCACTGCGCCAATTGCTCGCCAGCAGGGGCAGATCCCGAATCACCAGGCCTGCGGCATGTACCGAGGAGGACTCCACATCCTCATGGTTGACACCGGTATTTCCGATGTGGGGATAGGTCAGGGTGACAATCTGCCGGAGATAGGAAGGATCGGTGAGGATCTCCTGATAGCCGGTCATGGCGGTGTTGAAAACCACCTCTCCAACCGTTTGTCCTTCTGCGCCAATGGAACGGCCGTGAAACACCGTGCCGTCTTCCAATACCAGAATCGCTGAGTTAGTCATTTACGCGCACACATAAAGGGACTGACCCTTGCAGGAGCCGTCCACTACAAACAATAATGAAAGAGAGTTGGGGTCGCCCCCTGTTGAGAAAGAAATTTTACGGGAGATGCCGGGCAGTGTCTATGGAAATCGTCGGGGATTTGGCGGAAGCCCCCAGCAAAACCGCCCCCCACAGAAAGCTATAGTTGGCGGCTCACCCAGGAGACAATACCTTGCGCATCCAGCGCCCCGGACACCCGGTCGACTTCCCGCCCGTTCTTGAACAGGATCATGGTGGGAATGCTGCGAATCCCCAACTGACCAGCAAGCTGCTGATATTGCTCGGTATTTAGCTTGAGCAGGCGCGCATCCGGCTCCAGGGGCGCAGCCGCCCGGGCGAATGCAGGCCCCATCATCTTGCAGGGGCCGCACCAGGGCGCCCAGAAATCTACCACCACGGGAATATCGCTGCGCTGAATCTGTTTTTGCAACATGGCGTCATCCACATCTGCAGGCTTCCCCTGAAACAGTGCTTGCTTGCATTTCCCGCATTTTGGATTCTGCCCCATGCGCTCCCGGGGGAGACGGTTCACGCCTCCACAATGTGTACAAACCACATGCAGCTTGTCTGACATTTTTTGCTCCTTGATCATTCTGACTAGGTCGGTTGCCGGGTTAATAACAATAGGGCCAAAACCATCCGATTCAAGCCGGGCTTGTATTTTTTTTCCGCTGCCCCAAAATATCTCACAATCATCACAATCCGACAACCAACATGAGCACATCACCCTATATCATTGAAATCACACAAGACAACTATCAGTCCGCCGTGATTGAGCAGTCACAGAAGGTACCGGTACTGGTGGATTTCTGGGCCAGTTGGTGTCAACCCTGTCAGATGCTCATGCCCGTCCTGGCCAAACTGGCGGAACAATATCAGGGGAAATTCATCCTCGCCAAGATCAACACGGAAGAGCAGCAGGCGCTGGCCGGACAATTTGGCATCCGCAGCATTCCCACCATAAAGCTGTTCAAAAACGGGGAAGCCGTGGACGAATTCGCCGGCGCATTGCCGGAATCGGAAATCCGCCGCTTCCTCGACAAACATATTCCCAGGGAATCCGATGCCCTGGTGGCCCAGGCGGAACAGTTGCTGTTGCAGGGCGACAGCGATGCCGCATTGAAAATACTGGAACAGGCCAAGCTTGCCGACGCCGACAACAGCAATATCGACATCGCCCTGGCGCAAGCCCACGCAGCCGCCGGAAATACGGAACAGGCCCTGGAGATCACGGCGCAAATGCCCGCGGAAATCCAGGAAAAACCGCAGGTGCGGGTCTTGCAAGGATTACTGTTCTTCGAGCAAATGCTCTCCGGCGCTCCTTCCGAAACCGAGCTGCAAAAACGCCTGGAGAACGATGCTTCCGACAGTGAAGCCCGTTATTTGCTGGCCGCGCATTATGTGGTCAATCATCGCTACGAAGACGCCATACAGCTCCTGCTGGAGCTAATGCGCAAGGATCGCAACTATGGCAATGACGCCGCCCGCAAATCGCTGTTGAAAATTTTCGATATACTCGGAGATGATCCCCTGGTGCCGCACTACCGCAGCAAGATGATGAGCCTGATCTACTGACCCATCACCTCGACAGCAATCACTGTGGCCCTGCCGGCTTCCACCCGCCAGCGTATATTGCAGTTTTCCAGATGCATGCCATAACTGCGATCTGTAGCTGTGGTTTTCTGATATGCAGGCCTGGGATCCAGGGCCACTAGCTGTTCGATCAGGCTTTTCAGCGTCTTCCCGCCGGGGAGCTGCCGTAACTGATTTTCTGCAGACAGGGCAAAAACCACCTCCAGCCGGGATTCCGGCCGCTCAAACGCAAATCCGCCAGCAGCATCCTCCACCCGATCCACATAAGGAAGGTAGGGCTTGATATCCACCACCGGCGTGCCATCGAGGAGATCCACGCCTCGCACATGCAGGCGAACCCTGCCCTGCGCTACCGCAATCCTCTCCAACCGGACTACGGACAAGCCCAGATGGTTGGGACGAAACGGAGAGCGCGTGGCAAACACCCCCATGCTCTGATTGCCGCCCAAGCGCGGCGGGCGCACCCGCCGCCGCCAACCCTGGCCGATACACTGATGGAAAATGAAGGAAATCCAGATATGGCTGAACGTCTCCAGGCCATCGAAGAGTTCCGGCTTGTCAAAATCAGGCTGCATTTCCACCACCCCGGAAGCATCCACCAGCCCCGGTTGCCGGGGAATGCCGAACTTCTCAGGAAACGGCGTCCTGATGTAAGCAATGGGCATAAGGGGATAAGCGGATGACACGCATTTCCCGAAGCAAGGAAAAGATCAGTTGATTATGTCAGGAAAAGCACAAGCAGGCCAAGCCCCTGCATCCATGGGGTGCAGGGGCTTGGCCATGATGCGCCCGGTATCAGCCCTTCTTGTCGGAGGCGTCCTTGCGCGTGGACTGCATGGCCTTGCCTGGGAGTTTTCGACAATAACCGGCAACCGTCTTGCCATCCGTGCGTTCATATCCCTTGACCCAGCGGCAACTATTGGAAGCTGTGCAATCGCTTTTTTCCATTCCCTTGCATAGGTTATCCGCACTACTGTAACCAGAGGTCAATGAAAGAATAGTGGCTGCAGCTAGTGTTGATATCATCATATTGGTTTTCTTCATGGCAAACATTCCCTTGTACGATAATGGAAAGCCAGACCTTCCCCGCCTGGCGATGCCAGTGTAGGGAATCCACAAAGAGCCGTCTGTAGGAACGGGCCTACATTCCTATCAGGATATTTCTCGCCTTTTCAGCATCTTACATGGACACCGGCAGGCGTTTTGCGCCCCAGTCACCCGGCTGCGGATCGAAAACCCCCGGAATCTTCTCACCACAGTTTGCGCAATGACCCTTTTCATCCAGCCCCCATTTTCCCAGCACATACCAGTCCCGCTCAATAAGCAATTCTCCACAGCCGGGACACCAGGTACTGCCGCCAGCACTGTCATGGACATTGCCTGTATAGACATAGCGCAATCCATGCTCCCTGGCGATCTTGCGCGCCTGGGCAAGCGCCTGTGGTGAAGTTGGAGGCACATCAAGCATCTTGTAATCCGGGTGAAAGGCGCTGAAGTGCAACGGGATGTCCACACCCAGCTCGGTAACGATCCAATCCACCATGGCCTTGAGTTCATCCATGGAATCATTGTGCCCGGGAATCAGCAAATTGGTGATTTCAAACCAGACATCGGTTTCCCGTTTCAGATATTTCAGGGTATCCAGCACAGGTTGCAAATGCCCGCCGGTGAGCTTGCGGTAAAAATCCTCGCGAAACCCTTTCAAATCCACATTGGCCGCATCCATGCAGGAAAAGAAATCTTCTCGCGCTCCCGGGGAAATATAGCCGGCGGTGACCGCAACGCTTTTGATATCCTGCTCCCGACAAGCCCTGGCCGTATCGACAGCATATTCAAGAAAAATCACGGGATCATTGTAGGTGTAGGCCACACTGCGACAACCCAGTTTTTTCGCCGTGTTGGCAATTTGTTCCGGCGTCGCCTGGTTCGCCAGAATGTCCATTTCACGGGATTTGCTCATGTCCCAGTTTTGGCAATACTTGCAGGAAAGATTGCAGCCAGCGGTACCGAACGAGAACACCGGCGTCCCTGGCAGGAAATGGTTCAATGGCTTCTTTTCAATGGGATCCACGCAAAACCCGCTGGAGCGGCCATAGGTAGTCAATACCACCTGATCATTTTCCCGCATGCGCACGAAACACAATCCCCGCTGCCCCTCTTTCAGGCGGCATTCTCTTGGGCACAAGTCACACTGCACCCGCCCGTCTTCCAGTTGATGCCAGTATTTCGTGGCGACATTCTGCAACCCGGCCATCTTGTATTTTCTCCGGCTGAACCCATCTACTAATTATTAGATCGGGCTGAACGACAGGAATTCAAGATGAGCAGCGTACTACTTCCCTCCGTGGCGGGCATGTTTTACCCGGAGCATGCCGACGTCCTGAGACAGCAGGTTGATGAATACCTGGCCCAGGCCAAGCCGGCGGACACGCCACCGCCGAAAGCACTGATCGCTCCCCATGCCGGCTATGTATATTCCGGGCCTGTGGCCGCCAATGCCTACCGCAGATTGTTGCCCGCCGCCGGAGTCATTCAACGGGTGGTCATCCTGGCGCCGGCGCACCATGTGCCTTTTCAGGGCCTGGCGACCACTTCCGCCGATTATCTTCGTACGCCGCTGGGCGATATTCCTGTAGACCGCACAGCAGTATCCAAGGCATTGGCGCTGCCCCAGGTACAGGAATATGACCTGGCCTTCGATGGCGAACATGCACTGGAAGTGCAGCTCCCCTTTTTGCAGCGGACACTGGACAGCTTCCAACTCGTGCCTTTCATTGTCGGCCAGGCAAATGCCCATGACGTCAGCGAGGTGCTGGAGCTGTTATGGGGCGGCGACGAAACCCTGATCGTCATCAGTTCGGATCTAAGCCACTTTCTGGACTACCACAGCGCAAAAGAGAAAGATCTGCATACCACAAAAGCCATCGAATCCCTTACCCCGGAAGCCATTGGCTTTGATGACGCCTGTGGACGCGTGCCGGTGAGCGGGCTGCTGCTTTCCGCCCGCAAACATGGCTTGCACGCCAGAACCGTGGACTTGCGCAATTCCGGCGACACCGCCGGCGACAAGAACCGGGTGGTGGGGTATGGCGCCTATGTCTTCAATTGATCAAAGCCTCAACGAGAAGCAACGCCTCACCCTGCTGCAAACCGCCCGCGCATCCATACACACGGGATTGCGCGAAGGGCATCCCCTGCAGGTGAAGCCAGCCTACTATGAACCGGCTTTACAGGCGCAAAGGGCGACTTTCGTCACGCTGAACAAACGGGGGGAACTGCGCGGCTGCATCGGTCATCTGGAAGCCATACAGCCCCTGATCCAGGACGTGGCCGATAATGCCTTCAGTGCCGCATTCCAGGACAACCGCTTCCCTCCTCTGCAAAAAGAAGAATTCGACCAGATAGATATTCACATATCCGTACTCAGCCCAGCCGAACCATTGTCCTTTTCGTCGGAGCAGGAGTTGTTGCGGCAGATCCGTCCCGGCATCGACGGGCTGATTCTGCAGGATGGATATTATCGCGGCACTTTTCTGCCTTCCGTATGGGAGCAGCTGCCGACCCGGGAAGCCTTTCTCGCCCACCTGAAAATGAAGGCCGGACTGCCAGCAAACTACTGGTCAGACAGCATTCAGGTATCCCGCTATACTACGGAATCATTTTCTGAAGGCTGACGATTCCATGCAACAACCGCAAATCCACCGCCGGCAGGTCTGGAGCAAAACCCTGCGTTGGTGCCACTGGGGCATGACGCTGGCGGTGCTGGTATTGCTTTTCACAGGCTGGCTGATTGCCTGGGCGCCGGAAAAAGCCGCCAGCGTAAACGATGCGCACTATGCGGCAGCGGCGATACTCATCACAGCGCTTGCCATCCGCTTGTGGCTGGCATTCTTCGGGCAGAGCAATGATCTGCTGAAAAACCTGCTGCCCAACCGCCACCTGCTGCTGCAGGGGTGGAAGGTGTTGCGCGCCTATCTTTCCCTGGGAAAAATCCCTCTGCCCAAATGGTATGCCCATAATCCCCTGTGGGCGCCTGTCTACCTGTTACTGTTTGTGGTGTTGTGGCTGCAGATCGCCAGCGGATTGCTGCTGCTCAATCAGGTTACCCTGATCGGCGATCTGAGCCTGCGTCAGATGCATGTATTGGGTTTCCAAACCCTCGCCCTGTTCACCCTGCTGCATCTGTCGGCCAGTTTCTTTCACGACGCCAAAGGCAGCGGCACAGACATATCAGCCATGATCAACGGTCATCGCTTCTTTATCATCGAGCCACCACAGCACGAGCCGGCCGGCGGCAAGGCTGTTATTTATCCACTGGACAATCTGCGTAATAGCGGCAACACCAGGAAGTAATTTATGCAAGGAAAGCGGCGATTCGCTCCACCCCCAGCTTGAGCCTTTCCAGATCTGTGGTATAGGCGAAACGAACAAATTTATCCGTGCGATACTCACCGAAATCCCGCCCCGGCGTAATCGCCACCGCAGCCTGATCAAGCAGTTTTCCGGCAAAATCAAAGCTGTCCCTGGAGAAGGCGCTGATATCGGCATAGAGGTAGAAAGCGCCTTCCGGCTTGCCCTGGATGCGAAATCCCAGCTTGATCAAAGCATCATACAAGTAATCCCTGCGCACCTGGAATACCTTGCGGCGTTGCTCGAGAATCTCCTGGGCCTCCGGCTGAAATGCCGCCAATGCCGCATACTGCGCCATGGTGGGCGCCGCCAGGAATATATTCTGCGCCAGGCGATCCAGGGCCGGCACATAGGCAGGCGGGGCGACCACCCAGCCCAAACGCCAGCCAGTCATGCCAAAGAACTTGGAAAAACTGTTCACCACAAAAAGGTTGTCTTGCCCCAGCTTCAACGCTGTTTCCACCGGCCGCTCATACACCAGCCCCTGGTAGATTTCATCGACAATCAATATGCCATCCGGGGCGCGCACCGCTTCATAAAGAAATTGCAATTGCTGCAGCTTGAGCAACCTGCCGGTAGGGTTGGCGGGCGTCGCCACCATCAACGCTTTGGTTCTATTGTCCCAGTGGCGGATCACCTGGTCATTGGTCAGGGCGAAGTTCCGGGACGCCTTGACGCCCAGGGACACCGCCTCACCACCAAACATGCGCACCATATGCCGGTTGCAGGGATAACCGGGATCGGCCATGAGCACCTTGTCTCCGGGGTTGACCAGTATTCCCAGAATCAGTTGCAGCGCTCCCGATGCTCCTGGCGTAACGACGATTCTGGAGCTGTCCACCCGCACCCGGAAACGCGACCAATAGTAGTCACTGATGGCCTGACGCAATGCGGGAAGCCCCAGCGCCGGGGTATAGTGGGTCTTTCCCTGTTGCAATGACTGGATTCCCATGTCAATAACAGGTTGCGGACTGGGGAAATCCGGCTCCCCTACCTCCATATGCACCACATCCCTGCCCCGGGTATCCATTTCCCGCGCTTGCGCCAGAATATCCATCACATGGAAGGGCGCGATACCCGCCATGCGCTCAGACAGCAGGGGCCTATTTCCAGGCATATTGGTGGATATTCCGCAATGCATCGAGATCTACCTGGTCGTTGACCAGATCAGGGCCAGCCAGCACCTTGCTGGGTTGCCCCTCATCGCCAAGGTGATCGACGACCAGGGTTGCATCACTGAAATCCTGGTGACGGGTGTAGTCGTTTACCGTAATCAGCAGGGAACGGATACCGGCCCCCCTTACGGACTTTACGCCATTGTCCGAATCTTCAATCGCCATGCAGCTTTCCGGAGGCAGATTCAGTTGCTCCATTGCCCAGACAAAAATATCCGGGGCGGGTTTCTTCGCCGGTACGACATCACCTGCTGCGATCACATCAAACCAATCCTCCGCATCCTCCGCCAGACTGTTGCGCAGCAGCGCCGTCACATTGGCCGGGGTGGTGGTGGTGGCAATGGCCAGGCGCATCCCGGCATCCCGCGCCTCACGCAGCAACCGCTCCACCCCCGGACGCAGGGGCAGACCGGGATCTACCATCAAAGCCTTGTAATGCTCGGTTTTTGCAGCATGCAAGTCCGCGACAAAGGTTTCAAATTCGCCTTCCGGCCGAAAATCCGGAAGATAGCGCTCCAGGAAATACTTGATGCGCTCCTTGCCGCCGGTAACAGTCAACAAGTCGCCATAAATTTCAACCGTCCAGTTCCAGTCCAGCCCGGCGTCGGCAAATGCCTTGTTGAAGGCCACGAGGTGCCCGTCGCGCTCCGTGTCCGACAATGTGCCATCAACGTCAAAGATCAAGGCTTGAAGCTGTTTCATTTTACATATCCAGATATATCAATGATTGAGGGAAGCATAGAATAAAGCATCCTGAGGCATTTTGGCGGAGAAATGCCATAGAAATGGCAGCTCAAAATATACCACCCGGATTCCACATTTTTCACAGTTCTCCGATTTCTTCACCCTGAAAATTTGCTCCAAACGCTCTGGTCTGATACTTTCCCCTACCTAAAAAAAATACCTGAGCAGAGCCGCCGAACCAAGATGCACAGATAATCCGGCATATATTCAGTGTTGTAGCTTTATTTAAGTCACACTCCAATGTCTTGAATATACAGCACATAGCGCTACTGGAACTCGGGTATCAATTTACACCTGCAACCTTGGGTTCAGGTAAACAATCAAACGACAAGCTGTCAGGTAATTGCCCATGGCGAAAAAGTCTATAAATATTGACCCCCTTTCCTTTGAGCCTTACAAGGTCAAGCGGGGCGAAGAGTACATGAACGAAAAACAGGAAGCGCATTTTCGCGCCATCCTGGAAAAATGGCGTACATCACTGATGGAAGAGGTGGATCGCACGGTGCATCACATGAAAGACGACGCCGCCAATTTCCCTGATCCCAACGACCGCGCCAGCCAGGAAACGGAATTCAGCATCGAACTGCGCACCCGGGATCGCGAGCGCAAGCTGCTGAAAAAAATCAATGAGGCGCTGGACGCCATCGACGCCCATGAGTATGGCTACTGTGAATCCTGCGGCGCGGAAATCGGCATCCGCCGCCTGGAAGCCCGTCCCACAGCCAACCTCTGCATCGAATGCAAGACCCTGGAGGAAATCCGGGAGAAAAACTACGGCTGAAATGGCTGATACTGTTTCCCTCGACAAAAAGCCGGCGACGATACGCCGGCTTTGCCATTTCTGATGCGCCATAAGGCCGGCTATCACGGGCGCTTCGCCCCCTCACCCACTGGCTCCCTGCACTTTGGCTCCCTGGTCGCCGCCGTCGCCAGCTACGCGGACGCCCTGCATCATCAAGGCAGCTGGCTGGTGCGCATGGAAGACGTGGATGAAAGCCGCAGCGTAAAAGGCAGCGCGGATGAAATCCTGCACACCCTGGAAGCATTCGGTTTTGAATGGGATCAGCCGGTTCTGTTCCAGAGCCAGCGCAAAACCCGATACCAGGAGATACTCCAATGGCTATGGCAAGAGAAGTACACCTATGCCTGCTCCTGCTCCCGCCGCAAAATCGCCCGCCAGGCGCGCATGGGCCTGGAGGGTCCGGTCTATCCCGGCAGCTGCCGGCAAACCACCACGGATAAGGTCCTGGGAAAAGCCATACGCATTCGCACCAACAGGGAAGAAATCTGTTTTGAAGACCGCATCCAGAACAGGCACTGCCAAGTGCTGGAGAGAGACATCGGCGACTTTGTCATCCACCGGGCCGACGGCTACACCGCCTATCAACTGGCGGTGGTCATCGATGACGCCGACCAGGGAATCACCCAGGTGGTGCGCGGCGCAGACCTGCTGCTTTCCACCCCCCGGCAGATCTATCTACAACAACTGTTGGGGTTTCCCCGGCCCGAATACGCCCATATCCCCCTGGTGACCGACGCCCAGGGGCGGAAACTGAGCAAGCTGGACAGGGCGCATCCCCTGTCAGCCGACAACCCGCTGCCAAGCCTGAAAGCCGCCTGGGCTTTCCTTCAGCAGCCTCCTTTCTTGCAACAGCCAGGCAGCGTACAGGAATTCTGGCAGTGGGCCGCTTCCGCCTGGGACATGGGCAGGATCAGTCTTCCTTCCTGCCGACAATGCGCAACCACACAAACCCCGTCACACCCGCAATAAACGACGCCAGCAATACGCCGGTCTTGGCCATGAGCAGGTTCTGCGGATCATCGGCAAAAGCCAATTCCGCCACGAAGATGGACATGGTGAAGCCAATACCGCCCATCAACGCGGCTCCCATGATATGGGCGAAGTTCAGGCCTCGGGGCAAGGTGCCCCACCCCATCTTCACCACCAGCCAGACCATGCCCGTGATGCCCAGCAGTTTTCCCAGCACCAGCCCCATGATTACCCCCAAGGCCACAGGATGCGCAAAAACATCCCCCATGGCGCCAAATTCCATGGGAATGCCGGCGTTCGCCAGGGCAAAAATCGGAATGACGAGATAGGCGCTGGGAATATGCATGCGATGTTCGAGAATCTGCGCCGGCGCCTGGGCCAGGCCCACCCCTTCGGCCAGGGCCGTCACCCGGCTGCGCATCTGGTCATTGAGAATGATATTCGGCTCCCGGGCATGGGCCTCGCGAATTTCATCCAGCAAGCCACGGGCATTGGCGAGAAAGCGCTCTGTATCCAGCTTCGGCTTCATGGGTATGGTAAAGGCGAGAAACACCCCCGCCAGGGTTGCATGTACGCCACTTTTGAGCAGCGCCAGCCACAATAGTACGCCCAGCAAGCCGTAGGGGAGTACGCTGCGGATCCCGCCTCTGTTCATGGCCAGCAGCAAGAACAGAATACCCACCGCGGATCCCAGGGCCAGCAAATCAAGCTCGGCGGTATAGAACAGGGCAATCACCACCACGGCGCCCAGATCATCCACGATTGCCAGCGCCACCAGGAAGGTCAGCAGGGACGGCGGTACGCGCCGGCCCAGTAAAGCCAGGGCTCCCAGGGCAAAAGCGATATCCGTCGCCATGGGAATGCCCCAACCCCGGACCCCGTCTCCTTCCTGGTTCAGCAAGAAATAAAACAACGCCGGCACAACCATGCCGCCGGCGGCCGCCGCAATCGGCAACAGCGCCTGCTTGGGATTTGCTAGCTCTCCAACCAGCAGCTCCCGTTTCAGTTCCAGGCCGACGACCAGAAAGAACAAGGCCATCAAACCGTCATTCACCCAGTGGTGCAGCGTCATGGTCAGCATCATCTGCCCGCCACCCACTGTCACTTCCGTATGCAGAAGATGCTGGTAGGCTTCCGCCAGGGGACCATTTGCAATAATCAGGGCCACCACCGCACACAGCATCAGCAAGATACCACTGGTGGTCTGCCGGTGGATAAATTCTTCCAGCGGCGTCAAGACCCGGTCGAAAGCCCGCTCCCAGGGCGCGAGATATTCTTTTCCTGTTTGTTTGTTCATTTGTTGCCGTTCCGCTCCAGGTTCTTCGTTCGGGAAAGCCTGCTCAAATGCATCATGCTCCAAAATCGAAGACTACCAGATACTGACAGGTTACCAAAATGCGTACACAAAAAAGCCCGGTCAAAATGAACGGGCTCTTTGGTTCTGAATATGGTGGGCCGTGGGCGATTCGAACGCCCGACCAATTGATTAAAAGTCAACTGCTCTACCGGCTGAGCTAACGGCCCCGGAAGAGCGCGCATTATACAGCGAAGAACGCATCTCTCAAATACTTTTTTTCGCCTTGTCATGTATTGATGTAAGGAGTGGGATCCGCTACTCCGGCTTCGGCAAAACCCTGGGCGCGCAGGCGGCAGGAATCACAGCTTCCACAGGCACGGCCTTGTTCATCCGCCTGATAACAGGACAGGGTAAGGGCGTAATCCACTCCCAGTTCCACGCCGGTGCGAATGATTTCCGCCTTGGTCATTTCGATAAGCGGCGCCCGAATACGGAATCGCCCGCCTTCCACCCCGGCTTTGGTGGCAAAATTCGCCAGTTTTTCAAAAGCCTGGATGAACTCCGGCCGGCAATCCGGATAGCCGGAATAATCCACGGCATTGACGCCGATGAAGATGTCCCTGGCCCCCAGGACCTCCGCCCAGCCCAGGGCCAGGGAAAGAAATACCGTATTGCGCGCAGGCACATAGGTAACAGGTATGCCATCGGTCTGCTGCTCGGGAACAGCGATGGACATATCGGTGAGGGCCGAACCGCCGATGCCGCCCAGATCCAGGCGCAGGATTTTGTGCTCTGCCGCCTCCATGGCCGCCGCCAGCCGGCGCGACGCCTGCAGCTCCACGCTGTGGCGCTGGCCATAGTCAAAGCTCAGGGCATGACAGATATATCCCTGGCGCCGGGCCACAGCCAGTACGGTGGCGGAATCCAGCCCGCCGGAAAGCAACACCACCGCACGCTTTGCAGCATCATTCATCGGCCAGCCTCATCTCCCCACAGGATCTTGTGCAACTGCAGTTGAAATCGCACCGGAAGCTTGTCCTGCAGAATCCACTCCGCCAGCGCTTCAGGCGCCAACCCTCCTTGCACCGGAGAGAAAAGAACTTCACAGCGGCGTGGCAGCTCATGCTCCCGCAGCTGCGCCCTGGCCCAATCATAGTCTTCCCGATCACAGATCACGAATTTGATCTGGTCCCGGGGAGAGAGCTGTTGCAGGTTTTCCCAGCGGTTCTTCTCCGCTTCTCCAGAGCCTGGCGTCTTGATATCCATTACTTTGACTACCCGGGAATCCACGCCACGCAAATCCATGCTGCCGCCGGTTTCCAGGGAGACTTCATAACCGGCATCACAAAGTCTGGCCAGCAACGGCAGCGCTTCTTTTTGCGCCAGGGGCTCGCCGCCGGTAACGGTGACGTGGCGCGGCTGATACGCCGCCACCTGTTGGCAAATGTCTGGAATCTCCATCCATTTTCCACCCTTGAAAGCATAGGTGGTATCGCAATAGCCGCAACGCAGGGGACAACCGGTCAAACGCACGAATACCGTGGGAAACCCCATGCTGCGACTTTCCCCCTGCAATGAATAGAATATTTCACTGACACGCAGCCGGGACACTACCTGGATGTTCTCATATGCTTGAGACGCGCCTTCGCCATACGCGCCACCGAAGACGAAGGATACTTGTCCAGTACTTGTTGCAGCATTTTGCGCGCGGCGTCCCGCTTGCCCATGGCGTCCAGAATATAGCCTTTTTTCAACAGGGCGCCCGGCACCTTGTCACTATCAGGAAACTCCTTCAGCAGGCGGTCAAAGGATGCCAGCGCGGACTTGTTGTCCTGGGTCACATAGTAGCTTTCGCCCAGCCAGTAAAGGGCATTGTCGGCAAGATCGCTTTGGGGATATTTAATCAGAAACGCCTTGAAACCAGCAATGGCGTCCTTGTAGCGCCGCTTGGAAGGGTGCAGCCAGCCATAGGCTGTGTCATAGTCCGCCTGCTCCTGGGCGGGATCCGCCGGAGGAGAACCGGGAGCATTGGAAACAAGCTGGCCGGGCGCGCGCTCCGGCGCCTGAACAGCAGGCTGCGGTTCCACCGGCTGTGCTTCGGGCGTGGCCACAGGAGTCGCCGTTCCACCCTGCTGCAAACGGCCCAGGCGCTCGTCCAGATCAAGGTAGAGCTCACGCTGCTTTTTTCGCATGCGCTCCAGGGCATATTGCTGCTCCTCCACCTGCCCCTGCAATTCCCGGTTGGTGCGTTTCAGTGCCTGTACTTCCAGCATCAATTCCGTAATGTGCCCGACTCGTCGCTCCAGGCGCTGCAAGCGCTGCTCCAGCGCCTCATCCGCACCATAAACCGCGGCGCCATGCGGCATCAACACGGCGCACAGGGACATTACCAGCAGCCTGCTTCTCTTCATGATTCCACTCTTGTTGCCGACAAGGGGTTCAGGCAGTCCCGAACCCCTTGATCAGGTTTTACTGATAGACCAGCTCGGCGCGACGGTTCTTGGCCCAGGCTTGTTCATTGTGCCCAAGATCCACCGGACGCTCCTCGCCATAGCTAATGGTTTCCAACTGCACCGGACTCACTCCTTCCGCTTCCAGGAAGCGCTTTACCGCATCCGCCCGGCGCTCGCCCAAGGCGATATTGTATTCCCTCGATCCACGTTCATCACAGTGGCCCTCGATGACCAGGCGCGCACCCGGGGTATTCACCAGATATTCCGCATGGGCGCGCAAGGTGGGCACATATTCAGGACGGATCTCGGCAGTATCGAAATCGAAATACACCACTTTCTCGTACAGGGGGCTGCTGGGATCCTCCAGGGGAGAGCCCGTCCAGGCGCCCGCGCCGCCCGCAGCCGCAGTATCAGCGCCACCAGCACCGCTTCCATCACCCACTTGCGCCCCGGCCTCTTCACCGTCCTGGGGACCGCCGGTAGAGGTACAGCCGGAAAGCAGGGCCATGCTGAATACCAGCGTCAACAACAAAATCATCGTTTTTTTCATCATTTATAACTCCTATTTGTAATATGGAGACCACACGGGATCCCGAACATCACCTGATTGCAAAGCCAATCTCTGTTTGACGCGACCATCTGTCGATACCGCAGCCAGCACCCCCTTCCCTTTGTATCTGGTTGCATAGATGATCATGCTGCCATTGGGCGCAAAACTGGGAGACTCATCCAGTCTGCCATCCGTCAGCACGGTAATGGAACCTGTGGCCAAATCCAGCACACCAATTCGATACTGACTTCCCACCCGAGTGATGAGGGTAATAGATTTTCCATCCGGCGCATAGGATGCGCGGGCATTATATTTGTTCTCGAAGGTGAGACGTTTCACATCGCCACCGGTCACGGAAACCTGGTAGATTTGCGGCGACCCACCCCGATCCGAGGTAAACAGCAGCGTTCGGCCGTCCGGCGACCAGGAGGGCTCGGTTTCTATGGCCCAGTGCCGCACCAGCCGGCGCAGCTTGCGCCGCGCCAGATCCATGATATAGATATCCGGATTGCCGTCCTTGGACAGGGCCATGGCCAGGTAATGCCCGTCCGGCGACCAGGCGGGGGCGCCGTTGATGCCTTTGAAGCTGGTGATCTTTTCCCGCTTGCCGGTAAAAACCTCCTGGATCCAGATGGAAGGCCGGCCATTCTCGAAAGAAACATAGGCCAGTTTGCGTCCATCCGGCGACCAGGCCGGCGACATCAAAGGCTCTTTGGAAGAAACGATGGTCTGGGCGCCGTGGCCATCGGAATCCGCAATCCGCAAGGAAATGGTCGGCGAATCCGCCGGGCCTTCTGAAACCACATAGGCGATGCGGGTGGCAAACGCCCCCTTGGTGCCGGTGAGGGTTTCATAGATCAGATCGGCTATATGGTGCGCAATGGCGCGCAAGTCCTTGGCGGTGGTGGAAAAATTATAGCCGATCAACTGTTCGCCCTGGTACACGTCGAACAGCTGGAAACGCACCTTGTAGCCCCCGGGGCCATTGGGTTCGATGCGGCCGATCACCAGATTGTCCTGGCGCAGCGCCCGCCAGTCGCGAAAATCCACTTCCGTCATGGCCGACGGGCGGCTGAGCATCTGTGTCTCATCCAGGGTTTTGAAATAGCCGCTGCGTTGCAAATCCGCAGCGATGATTTTCCCTACGGCTTCCGGTGGCGGATTGGCTGCATCACCCATCCATTGGAACGGGACCACCGCAATAGGCAAAGCCCCTTCGACCCCCTCGGTGATTTCGATCACCAGTCTCGCCTGCGCCTGCGCTGCAAACACCAGCAGCAGGCTGATGATGATTCCTGTCAGTTTCTTCATTTGCTTGGCCTGAATATAAAGGTAAAGTCTCTGAACTCCGAGAGCAGTGTTGGTGATTTCGGCATGGGCAAGGGATCCGCCTTGTTGACCGCCGCCACTACCGAGCGGTCGAATGCACTGTTGCCACTGGATTTTAGCACCTGTACCAGCAATACCGAACCACTGTCATTCAAACGCACCCGTACCGTGGCCTGCAAATCGGCATTGGCGGCGGTGGGCGGGCGCAGCCAGCTGTTTTGCACCTTGCGCTTGATGGCTGCGGTCACACTGGCGCGCTCCCTGGCGTCTCTCTCGGCCGCCCATTGCGCCTGCAGCTCTTCTTCCCGCGCTTTCTGCTCGGCCTTGCGTTTGGCTTCCGCCTTGCGCTTGCGCTCGGCTTCCGCTTTTTTCTTGCGTTCCTGTTCCGCCTTCTTTTTCGCCTCAGCCTTTTTTTTCTCTTCGGCTTTCCTGCGCGCTTCTTTTTCCTTGCGCTTCTTTTCTTCGAGTTTCCTTTTCCGTTCCAGTTCCTGTTTCTTTTTCCTTTCCCGCTCCTTTTTTTCCAGAGCGAGCTTGCGCCGCTTCTCGGCTTCCGCCTTTTTGCGCTGTTCTTCCTTGCGTTTTTTTTCTGCTTCCTGTTTTTTCTTCTGCTCTTGCCGCTTCTTGATTTCCGCCTGTTTCTTGCGCTCCGCCTCGCGGCGCTGCTGTTCCAGTTTCTTCTTTTCTTCCTGTTTGCGCTTTTCCAGCAACTGCCGCTTTTCCTCGGCCAGCTTCGCCTGTTTTTCCCTGGCCAGTTGCTCGGTATCCACCAGGCGCGCCTGCACCACATGGCCCATGGGTTGCTGCACTTTGGGCGGATTGATCCAGTCCAGGCCAAAAATCATCAACGCAACCAGCGCCAGATGCATGAGCACCGCGAGAAAAAACCCCAGAGGATGGCGGCGGATGATGTCCAGCATTATTCAGACGGGTCAGTGAGCAGGCCGATATTCGGCGCGCCGGCTTCCTGCAACAACACCATGGCCTGGATGACCTGACCGTAATCCACGCTGCGGTCGCCTTTCACCAATACCGGAATCCCCGGATTGGCCTGGATGATGGCCGCCGCCTGTCGTTGCAGTTCCCCGGCATCCACCGTCTGGGTGCGGTCATCATCATAGGTGATATGGTACTGCCCCTCCTTGTCCACGCTCACCACCAGGGGACGCTTGGCATCTTCTTCCAGGGGTTTGGCGTCCGCCTGGGGCAGATCCACCTTCACCCCCTGGGTGAGCAGAGGAGCGGTGATCATGAAGATCACCAGCAGCACCAGCATCACATCAATGTAGGGCACCACATTGATTTCCGCCATGGGACGCAGTTTTCTGCCCCGCCTGGACATTATTTCTTCCCGAGCAGCATGTGCGCCTGGCGCTGGAGGATATTGGCGAATTCTTCAGCAAAATCCTCGTAGCGGCTTTCCAGGCGTTGCACCGCATCCGCATATTTGTTGTAGGCCACTACCGCGGGAATGGCGGCAAACAGCCCCATGGCGGTGGCAATCAGCGCCTCGGCAATACCCGGCGCCACCAGGTTCAGGCTGGCCTGTTTCACGCTGCCCAGGGCGATAAAGGAATTCATGATCCCCCATACGGTGCCGAACAGGCCAACATAAGGGCTGGTGGAACCAACAGTGGCGAGGAAGGACAGATGCCGTTCCAGACTGTCCATCTCCCGGCTCATGGCCACATGCATGGCCCGGCGCGCACCTTCCACTACCGCCATGGGATCCATATTGGAGGCATCCTTGAGACGGGCGAACTCCCGGAAACCCGCATGAAACACCATGGCCATGCCCTGGATTTCATCGGGGTGGCGATCCAGCCCCCGGTACAGATCGCCCAGATCGCCACCGGACCAGAACTTGTCTTCAAAATCATCTGCTGCGCGTTGCGCCTTGCGCAGGCTGCGGGAGCGGTCGAAAATCGCCGTCCAGGAAAGCACGGACGCCAGCAACAGGCTGGCCATGACCAACTGCACCAGGGGGCTGGCATCCAGCACCAGTTGCAGGAAGGAAAGCTCATTCTGCATATTTCAGTTTCTCCAATATGGCCGCCGGTATGGGGCTGGGCCGGAACGATTCGATATCCACGCTGACAATGCCGACTTCCCCCTTGCACAGCAGCTTGCCGTCTTCCTGGCGATAGATGTTCTGCCGGATGGTCATGGCGGTGCGGCTGTGATCCAGCAACTCCCCGGTCACCCACAGCAGGTCGTTAAACCTTGCCGGCGCCAGATATTCGGCGGCCGCGCTGCGCACCACGAACACCACCCCGTATTCCTGGCGCAGCCAGTCCTGCTCGAAGCCCAGCTCGCGCAGCCATTCGGTGCGGGTTCTTTCCATGAAACGGAAATAATTGGCGTAGTATACGATGCCGGCCGCATCCGTATCTTCGTAGTAGACCCGCACGGGAAAGCGATAGTTCAACCCGGACGCCCCCGCCGGCCATTTTGCGCCGGAACAACCCGGGCAACAGGAAACGATCCCGCCTTCATGGCTGGTCTCCAAAAAGATCCGTCCGTTGCGATTCCTCCCGGGGGCGAAAGCCGAAATATTCGAATGCCCTGCGGGTTGCCATCCGCCCCCTGGGGGTGCGCATGAGAAAGCCCTGCTGAATGAGGAAAGGCTCCAGCACGTCTTCGATGGTGCCCCGCTCCTCGCCGATGGCCGCCGCCAGACTGTCCACGCCCACCGGGCCGCCATCGAACTTTTCCAGCACCGCCTTGAGCAGGCGGCGATCCATGTGGTCGATGCCGTTGGCATCCACCTTGAGCATGGACAGGGCCGCATCTGCGACAGGCGCGGTGATACGGCCATCCCCCTTCACCTGGGCGTAATCGCGCACCCGCCGCAGCAGACGGTTGGCGATGCGCGGCGTGCCTCTGGAGCGCCGGGCGATTTCCAGCGCGCCTTCCGCCTCGATTTCCATGGCGAGAATGGCGGCGGAACGGCGAATGATGTGGGTCAGATCGTCCACATTGTAGAACTCCAGGCGCTGCACGATGCCAAAACGATCCCGCAGCGGGGAAGTCAGCAGCCCCGCCCTGGTGGTGGCGCCCACCAGGGTGAAGGGCGGCAGATCCACCTTGATGGAGCGCGCCGCCGGCCCTTCGCCGATCATGATGTCCAACTGGTAGTCTTCCATTCCCGGATACAGCACTTCCTCCACCACCGGGCTGAGGCGGTGAATCTCGTCCACGAACAACACATCATGGGGTTCCAGGTTGGTGAGGAGGGCCGCCAGATCTCCCGCCCGCTCCAGTACCGGGCCGGAAGTCTGGTGCAGATGCACCCCCATTTCATTGGCGATGATATGCGCCAGGGTGGTCTTGCCCAGACCGGGCGGGCCGAAGATCAGCACATGATCCAGGGCCTCGTTGCGCTGCCGGGCGGCGGGAATGAATATTTCCATCTGCTCGCACACAGCGGGCTGGCCGACATATTCCTCCAGGGTGCGGGGACGGATGGCGCGGTCTACCGCCACGTCGTCCTGCGCCGCAGCCGGATCGATAATCCTGTTTTCATCCATAACGATGCGCTACCCCTTGGCCTTGTTTTGCAGCGCCATACGGATCACGGTTTCCGTGTCCATATGCGCCTGGAATATGGCGCTCACCATGCGGCTGGCTTCGGCAGTCTTGTAGCCCAGGGCGACCAGGGCGCTGACTGCATCAGCATCCGCCGAGCCGCCTTGCCCGGCGCCTGGGGTATTCATGGCGGAGGCGCCGGTTTCCGTCCCGTCCAGCCGGTCGCGCATCTCGATGATCAGGCGTTCCGCGGTTTTTTTCCCTACACCGGGCAAACGGCACAGCGCCTTTACATCGCCAGAGCGAATAAACAGGGCAAATTCATCGGCGCTCATGCCGGAGAGAATCGCCAGCGCCATTTTCCCCCCCACGCCGTTTACCTTGAGCAAACTGCGAAACAGGGCCCGGTCTGTCTCCCGGAGAAAGCCGAACAGGCTGTGCGCGTCATCCCGCACCATCATATGGGTGTAGAGAACGATTTCCTGGTCGCCATCCGGAAGATCATAAAAGGTGGACATGGGCGCTTCCACTTCATAGCCCACTCCATTGACTTCCAGCAACAGGGACGGCGGTTGCCTGACCAGCACCTTGCCCCGCAGCAACCCGATCATCGCCGGCTCCGCAACTTTATGCCGGTGCTCGCATGGTGCGCATGGCATAGCGCCACCGCCAGGGCATCGGACTCATCCAATGTCATGGGTTGACGCACCCCCAGCAACAAACGAATCATATGCTGCACCTGCTCCTTCTCCGCCGCGCCTGTTCCCACCAGAGCCAGTTTGACCGCTCTGGGGGTGTACTCGAACACGGGAAGCCTGGCGATCACCGCCGCGGTGATCGCCGCACCACGGGCATGCCCCAGCTTCAAGGCGGAGGAAGGGTTGGCGGCCATGAACACCTGCTCCACGGCAACCTGTTCCGGCGCATGTTCTTCCAGCACCGCATTGATTCCGGCATAGATCTCGCCCAGGCGCACGGAGAATTCCTTGCCGGTGGTGCGAATACAACCGCTGAACACATGCCGGCTCTGGCGGCCATCACTGTCGATGACGCCAAATCCGGTTGCCCGGGAACCGGGATCGATGCCTAGAATCCTCAAGCCTCCAGGGACTCCATGATTTCATCGGAAATAGCCGCATTGGAATAGACTTCCTGAACATCATCCAGGTCTTCCAGGGCATCCACCAGCCGCATGAGTTTTTCCGCGCCTTCCTGGTCCATTTCCGCCTTGGTGCTGGCTTCATAGCTGACTTCCGCGTGATCCGCTTCCAGGCCGGCCTCCTGCATCGCCTGTTTCACCGCAGAAAATTCTTCCGGCGCAGTGTAAACGTCGATACTGCCATCCTCATTGGTTACCACATCATCGGCGCCTGCTTCCAAAGCCGCTTCCATGACCACGTCTTCGTCCGCTCCTGGGGCAAAGCTGATAATTCCTTTCTTTTCAAACAGGTAGGCGACCGAGCCATCTGTTCCCAGATTGCCGCCATGTTTGGTGAAGGCATGACGGACTTCAGAGGCGGTGCGATTGCGGTTGTCCGTCATGCAATCCACCATGATCGCCGTCCCCCCGGGACCATAACCTTCATAGCGGATTTCCTCATAGTTGTCGCCATCCAGACCGCCCGCACCCCGCTTTATCGCTCGGTCGATGGTATCTTTCGGCATGTTCGCGCCCTGGGCCTTGTCCACCGCCAGGCGCAAACGCGGATTGGCGTCGATATCACCGCCTCCCTCCTTTGCCGCAACGGTTACTTCGCGTATCAGTTTCGACCAGAGTTTGCCCCGTTTCTTGTCATTCGCCGCTTTTTTGTGCTTGATGTTCGCCCATTTGCTGTGACCAGCCATCGTCTACCTCTATTCAAATTAATACCAGTTCCAGGCCCGTGCATCCAGGACGCGCCCTCCCCATGCGACCCCGAGACAGGCGCCGGAACGGCAACCAGGATTCCCCCGGATTCTAGCATGAGCGGCCCGTCAATCCCGCACTGAATGCAGGGATCAAACAATCCGGGCGGTCGACGGCGGCATTCCTGCTACACTATCCGCTCCTCATCGGCAAGCGCCTCAATTTTATCAAAGCCCATGCTGGAAATTGCAGCCATTGCATTCACCACCTTTTTCGCCACGGTAGCCCCTGTGGACTCGGCCATTATGTTTGCTGCGCTGACCGCAGAAAACACCCCGGCGGAACGCAAGAGTATGGCGATCCGCGGCGTCAGCATCGCCACGGGACTGCTGCTTCTTTTCGCCTTGTTCGGAGAAGCATTGCTGGCTCGCCTGGGCATTTCCCTGGCGGCCCTCACCACCGCAGGCGGCATACTGTTGCTGCTCATGGGGATTGATCTGGTGTTCGCCCGCTCTTCCGGCGCCATGTCCACCACCCGGGCGGAATCGAAGGAAGCGGAAGGCCGCCAGGACATTTCCGTATTTCCCCTGGCGACCCCCTTGCTCGCCGGCCCCGGCACCATGGGCGCAGTGATCCTGATCACCGCCAACACCCATGGCGACATCAAACAAATCGCCGTTGTGGTCGCCATGCTGCTGCTGGTAATGGCAATCTCCCTGGTGCTGCTGCTGGTGGCGGGAAAACTGGAAAAAGTGCTGGGCGTCACCGGAATGCGGGTGATCAACCGGGTATTCGGCGTGCTGCTCTGCTCCTTGGCGGTACAGTTTATCTTCAACGGCATTCACAACAGCGGGCTGATTGCGGTCAAGGAAGCCCTGCCATGAACGCCGCCTGTTTGCCAAGTAACGAACACATCGCTGACAGAAACCCATTGCAACCTTACATCCGGCCTGTTGATGGAGTTCATGCTCCTGGCTCCCATGGAAATTCACCAACGGGATCCCAGCGAGGTTGCCGCCCCAAAAGCGCCCTCAATACAGCCTGCTGAACCGGCTGAGAACGCCCGGGCAAGTTTGAACACCTTCACACTATCATGAGGGAAGCAGGTGTTCCTTCATTGCTTCTGCTATACACGAAGATGTTCCACGACAGCGGTCATTCATCGAGCAGCCTGCAACAAAATGCCCCATCCTCCAGACAACAGCCGAACCAACAACCCGCAAGCGAGCGAGAAGAAAGCCCTGCTGATCGAAAACAGCCCCCTGTACCACAAGTTTCTCTCGGAACAGTTCTCCCTCATGGGCTACGAACCTGTCATCACCGATTCCAGGCAAGGCGCGCTGGAGCAGCTTCACCGCAGCAGCTTCCACATCATCTGCATGAACATGTATTTCGAGGGTGGCAACGCCATTGATTTCGTAAAGGAAATACGGCGTCATGACCCTGGCCTGGTGGTGATCATGCTCACCTCGGACAAAAGCCGCCATCTGCGCACCCACGCCTTGCGCGCTGGAGTCACCGAGGTCATCTACAAGGCTGGCCGCAAGGACATATCCCGGCAGATCTCCCTGTGCCTGAAGCACAACGAGCATTCCCAGCTGCTCGGCAGCAAAATCATGTATGTGGAGGACAGTCTGACCCAGGCAGCCGCAAACATGCGGATACTGGAAAGCATGGGACTGGAAATCACCCATTACCGAACCGCTGAAGCGGCCATGGCGAACATCCGGCACAGGGATTTCGACCTCGTTATCACCGACGTCCTGCTCAAAGGCGAAGCCACCGGTCTGACTTTGCTGCGGCATATACGCAGTTTGCCCGGCCCTGGAAAGCGCATCCCCGTCCTGACCATCACCGGCTACGATGACGCCGCAAGACGCCAGGAGCTGTTTCGCGCCGGCACCAGCGACTACATTGCCAAACCCGTACTAAAAGAAGAACTGATCATTCGCGTCACCAACCTGATCAGCAACAAACTGCTGGCGGACAAGGTCGCCGGCCAACAGGCGGAGCTGTACGACATGGCGGTGCGGGATCACCTTACCGGCTGTTACAACCGGCACGGCTTTTCCGAGCTGGCAGGCATCTGCATCAAGCAAGTGGAGACCAAGCCCGGCAGCATGGGTTTTCTGCTGCTGGATCTGGATCACTTCAAAAACATCAACGATTCCTACGGACACGACATCGGAGACCAGGTGCTGGCTGCCGTGGGCAAGCTGCTGATTTCAGAATGCCGCGGAGACGACCTGGTTGCCCGCTACGGCGGCGAGGAATTCGTCATTCTGCTGCCCTATTGCAAGAAGAAGGCCGCCATGAAAACCGCCCAGCGCCTGAGAGAGAAAGTCGAGAAACTGAAGCCGGCAGGCGTGCATGTCACCACCAGTATCGGCGTTACCCGCACCCCCAGGGCATGCGCACCGGATCTGGACAGGATGTTCAAGGCGGCGGATCAGGCCGTGTATCGCGCCAAGAAACAGGGCCGAAATCGCGTATCCTTTCAGCGGTATCCGCAAGCCTGAAACCTGGAAACAAGATACAGGGTTTGCGGTACAGGGCGGTATTCACCCGGCATTTGCCCCAGAACCCGCAAAGACCCCCCTGGTTGCTCGCGGCCTCTTTTCCGACCATCGGCAATGGACGCGGTTCCGGCCCGCATTTTTCGCCTGAAACAGCGCCCGGTTTGCCATATCGAACAGTTCCTCCCTGGTATGGCATGGCCCTGGAACCATGCCTGCACAACCAACGCTGACGGTAAGATGGCGTATTCTGTCACCATCCCGGTAACGGATTTCCAGATCCTGGACGCCGTCCACAATTTCCTGTGCGAAAGCCTCCACCTGCTGCAGATCCGGTTCTTCCAGATCCAGCAATACCGCAAACTCCTCTCCCCCCACCCTGCACACACGATCACCGGCGTGGCGGGTTTTGCCATCCAGGTAGCTGGCCAGCGCCTTTAACGCTTCATCTCCCTGCAAATGTCCAAACATATCGTTGAACCGCTTGAAATGATCCAAATCGACAATCAAGAGAAACAGCAGCCGTTTGCGCCGTTCATTCAGGCGCCACATATTCCCAAAATGGGTTTCGAATGCACTGCGATTACACAAGCCGGTAAGGGCGTCCCGGCTGGAGTTTTTTCGCAAACCGCCTATGCGCATGCTGCCGCCCAGAATCCCGGTGACAGCCAGCGCCGTCCATACGGGAACGACAGGCAACAGCAATCCCGTAATCATCAACACAAGCAGCGACAGTCCTCCGCTTACGGCCATCGCCAAGCACAACCGGTAGAAAACAGAATTGAAACGGCCATACACCAGAACAAGCGCCGCCGCCAGGGACAATATGATCAATCCCGCCAGCCGGAACCAGCCTTGGGCATGGAGCACTACGGCGTCATTTTTCAAGGCATTGAAAATATTGGCATGGATTTCAACGCCGCTCATTGCCCCCGCATTCGCTCCCGGGGTTGCGAACACCCGGCGAATGGCGGCCGCGGTAACACCGACAAACACGGTTTTTCCCTGCAATACTTCCGCACCGATCTTGCCTTCCACCACATCTGCAAGGGAAAACACGGGAAACGCCCCGTCTCCCCCGGCATAAGGAAACAATACCCGGTGATCCCTGACCCAACGCGCTCCCAGGAAGGCGCCTTGATCTGAAAACCGCTCTCCAAGCCATTCAGCGGCCCGGGGCCTTCCGGACAAATCCAGTGCAGCCAAGGCCAGCCCCGGCCAGCGCGCCACACCGGCGCCCGCAAACAGGTAGGTGCCGCGCACAACACCGTCCTTGTCAATCGCCATGTCAGTGTGGCCAATGCCTGCCGTGGCGTCGGCAAACGCAGGCAAAGGCAGCACCTCGGAAACCTTGCCATCCCTTGGGTCTTCTTCGCTGCCCATGGCCAGTATGACTTTTCCGTACCGGGCAATGGCCGCTGCAAACAGTTGGTCGCCAATCGAATCGGTTTTGCTCGCTTCCGCAAAAAGCACGTCAAAGGCAACCGGACCTGCGCCAGCCAGTTTCAGCCGATTGAGCAACTGGGCATGGATTTGTCTGGACCAGGGCCATCGGCCAAACTTGCGCAGACTTTTCTCGTCCACAGCGACAATAACGATATCCTGGGGCGCTTCCTGCGGCAGCAACGATACCCCGGCGTCGGCAACCCTGTGCTCAACACGCCAGGCAAGCCCGCTATAATCCACCAGCAGGGCCAACAGAACCGCCAGCAGCAGCAACACCGCGGATTGCCTGGCCGTACTATTGGACAATGCCTTCATAACAAAATGCGTCAACGCTAAAGCAGCAGCAACACCGAACCGATCACGAAAAGCACCAGGGGCAGGTAGCTCGCCGGCTCCACTTCAAAGCGCTGCGGGGCGCTGAAGCTGCCGACATAGCCTTCTGTATCAATGGATTGAAGGCGGAAATAGTAATAACCGGATGGAGGACGGGGCAGTTGCAACCAGGGATCGGCAGTCTGTTCATCCACGATCAGATTCTGAAAATCCGCATCGGAGGCCAACTGTACATGGTACCTTGCAACACCATCCACCTCCTGCCAGGCCAAACGCAAATGATCTCCCTCCACGGCCGGCGGCTTGGCCTGGGGGACGGGGGGCACAGGTAAAACCCGGATTTTCGTGGTCTTGCCGGGAGGCCCTTTTTTGCCTTCCGCCGTCACCGAAGAAAGACGATAGAAGTATTCCCCGGCGTCCCTGAATTCAATGGTGGTGTCCGTAGTCGTCAGCGACCTTTGCTCCAGTATGTCTGTAAACCCGGCATCCCGGGCCAGCTCGAAAAAATAGGCATCTACATCTTTTACCTCTGCCCACGAAAAAGCCACCACGCCAACATGCAGCACTGCATCAGGCAAGGGCTTGCGCACCATGGGGGCTTCCGGGCGCGCCTCGATACGGAATGCCTTGTCGGCATTGTTCCCTTCCAGCCCATTCCCATCCAGGCCACGCACCCGCACGAAGTAGGCGCCATCCTCCAGGCGCTGATCCACCATCAGGCGGCCTGCCACTACCCGATCCAGTTCGATTTTCCGAAAGGCCCGATCACGGGCGATCTGCACCCGGTAGCTTTGCGCCTGTTCAAGACTGTTCAGGGCAACCACCGTGGGAAGATAGCGGATCAGGGAAGGAAACCCTTCCAGATCGGGAGGCGGCAAAAGCTTGACCGGCGGCAGCGGCGGGCTGTTCTTTTGCGCCACCGTGCCAAAGTCTTCGGGAACATCCACATTCCCATATGCATTGCCAACGCTGACCAGACCATCCAGCACCTCGGTGCGTGAACGCTGTTTTTCCACGCCAATGCGGAAGCTTGTGCCTCTCACGGCAGAATTTGCGGAGACGGTAAGTATCTCGAATCTGCTGTCCGGGGCCTTCGATGGATTGGCATGCATCTTCATGCGCCCCCGGCGTATCTTCAGTTTGGCGTCCAGGCTCTTGTTGCCCTTTGCCCCCAGGGCGGTAAGGCGGGTGAATTCCAGTTCGCTTTGCTCCTGCAACAAGATACTGCTCTTGTCTTCCAGGGAAAACAGCGCCGTGCTCTTTTCCCCGGTAATCACCTGGTCTCCGGCTGTCAGCGACATTCCCGGCTTCAGCGGCAGCTTTCTTCCATCATTTCCGAACACCACTTCGACTTTTCCATACACGCTTTCGACCCGCACTTCAGACAGTTCTTCCCGGACGATGTACAGGGGGATGGCGATTTTGGTGCCGGGCCGGAGTGTGGCGGCGTTGCTGATATTGTTGTGCCGCAAGATATCATCCCAATACCGCCAGTCCTTGAGCAGCTTGTGGCTGATATCCCAAACAGTGTCCCCGGGCTTGACGGTATACTGCCAGTCCTCTGCGGCTGCCAGAGGCGCAAGACAGCTCATGACCACTGCAACCCAAAATTTGTGGAATCTGTTACTCATTCGAATACCCTGCAGCACCCATGGCCATGAATTGTGACCCATAGCTGATTATTTTACCAAAAAACCTCTTATCTAACCCAGCTATTCAGCGCACATATCGTTGTGCATGTTTGCAGCACAAGCAGTATCATGAAGGCATTCCTTTCCACTCGAACAACATGCAACCGGCAAGCCATGACCAGCACCGATCACCCGCAGCCAGAAGAAATCAAGCTACACCGGAAATCCCGCCTTCTGAGCATCCGTTTTTCCGACGGCAAAACCTTCCGTCTTCCCTGCGAATACCTGCGCATTTTTTCTCCCGCGGCGGAAGCGGCGGCCGACGGGCTGCCGGAAAGCGGCAAATCAGATGTCAATATCAAACAACTGACGCCGCAGGGTTCCTATGCCCTGCGTATCGAATTTGATGATGGCCATGATACGGGCATCTATTCCTGGGAGCGCCTGTATGACCTGGGCTTGCATCAGGACAAATACTGGAAAGACTATCTGGAAAAACGGGAAGCAGATGGCATTCGCCACGCAGAAAAAGACCAGGCTACGGAGACATCTGGGAACATCACCCTGAAAATCATGTATTTCAACTACCTGGTCAACAAACTGGGCACCCAGGAAGAAAGCGTTTCCCTGCCTCCGAGCCGGGTGCAAACCGTTCAGGATCTGCTGAAGGCTTTGGCTGTGCGCAAATTGGAGCGGGGCTATCTTTTGGCGGAAAATACCGTCCGGGTCACGGTAAACCGCCAGTTTGCAGAGCCTTTCACCCGCCTGGAGGATGGCGATGAAATCGGCATTGTTCCCAACTCCCCCAATCCGCCAGCGCCCCCGAAAAAGTAGCTCTCCGCCCCATGCCGCTTGTGCAAAGCGCATATTCTCCCCCCTGGTGGTTGCCCGGCCATCATTTGCCTACGCTTTGGCCCAGTTTCTTTCGTCCCCGGCCGGACATTCCCCTGATACGGGAGCGGGTGGAGCTGGAAGACGGGGATTTTCTCGATCTGAGCTGGTGCGGCGGCGCCGGCAGACCAATCGTGCTGTTGCTGCACGGACTGGAAGGCAGCCTGCATTCTCACTACGCAAAGCCTTTGCTCAAACTCCTCAGCGAATCCGGCTATCTGGCCTGCATGTTGCATTTCCGGGGTTGCAGCGGCGAACCAAACCGCCTGCCGCGCAGTTATCACAGTGGTGACAGCGCTGAATTGCAAACCATCATCGAGTACATCGAAAACAGCAGGCAGCAAACTGTTTTCGGCATGATCGGCTTTTCCCTGGGAGGCAATGTCTTGCTCAAATGGCTTGGAGAGCAAGGCGCCGAGGCAGCGGTCGAGCGGGCAATGGCTGTTTCTGTCCCCTTTCTGCTGAACGAGGCGGCAGATCGCCTCAATCAGGGATTTTCACGCTTGTATCAGCGTCATTTGCTCAACAGCCTGAAGGAAAAATACCGGGAAAAGTTCAGTCGCATCCCTTCCCCCTTGCAAGTGGATCTGAATCAAATCCGTACTTTCCGCCAGTTCGACGAGCAAATCACCGCCCCCCTGCACGGCTTTTCCGGCGCGGATGACTACTATCGACGGTGCAGCAGCCGCCAGTTCCTTCCCGCCATCCGCACCCCTACCCTGATTCTGCATGACCGCCATGATCCTTTCATGTGGGCAAGTACGCCGCCAGAAGAAAACGAGCTGCCACCCGAGGTGACGCTGGAGTTACCCAACGGCGGCGGCCATGGGGGCTTCGCCTATGGGGTCACACCCTCTGTCACCAGGTACTGGACCGACAAACGCCTGCTGGAGTGGCTAAACAGCGCCCGCGGTTGAATCCGGCCATGCAGCCGCCCTGCAGCAGGGCATCATTCAAACCCATCGCCAAACAGCTCCGCCCCCCCGGTAAGGCCCAGGGAAATCGGCCCGGTATAGCCGGGGAAGACAAAATCCAGATTCGGGTTCTTCATGAAATTCACTACAATGTCTCCCAATACTTCCCGGAAATCCGTCGTCGCCCGTACATCCGTATTCAGGTAGAGATCATCATCGGCGATGCCGGGAAAAGTACCGTACACAACTCCTCCCTGCACCCTGCCGCCAATGACAAGCATTGGGTGGGCCGTTCCATGATCCGTCCCCTGGTTGCCGTTTTCCCGCACCCGGCGGCCAAATTCTGATTGCACCACCAGCACCACATCATTTTCCAGACCATGGGAAGCCAGATCATTCATGAACGCTTCTATGGCCTGCGACAGTATTTCCACCCGTCCCGCAAAATAACCACCACCATCATTTCCCTGCCCGTTGTGGGTATCCCAACCGCCAAAATCCACGGTGGCCACTTGCAAGCCGACATTCATCTTGAGCATGCCGGCCACCAAGCCCAGGTCATCCGCCAGCGAGGTGTCCGGATAGAATGCCGGCAACTCCAGGTCGATCTGCTCCAGCATATTGATGGTGTCGATAGAGTTTTGCACCGCATAATCCAGGCTGGAGGTTCCCGCATAGATTTGCGCCAGGGCATCCAGATGCTCATTGCCATAGCGTCCCGCATTCGGGTGAAAATAGCGCGCATCATCAAGGGTCATGGCAGTATTGTCACCCAGCAAACTGGTTGGGGAAGACGAACCTGTCGACAAGGATGGTATGGCGGCATCGGTCACCAAACCTGGCGTCGATATCATATGGCGCGCCAGCCAGCCGGTGGCGGTACTCAGGTCTCCAGGCGTACCCAATTCATACATTTCCTGGGAATCGAAATGGCTGCGGGAGCCGGTTCCTTCAGGCATGCCTACAGCATGCACGATCGCCAGCTTGCCGGAATCATACAGGGCCTTGAGCCCAGTGGCACTGCCATGCAAGCCAAACTGGCCATTGAGGTTCAGCATGGCCCCAGGCCCGGATACCGGCACCTGGATGTTGGGTCGCTTCATCTCGTATTCCGCTCTGTGGGTGCCGGTGCGGGGAATCACCAGATTCAGCCCGTCAATCCCGCCGCGCAAAAACAGATAGACCAACGTCTTGCCCCGGGCGCCAGGCGGCAATGCGGCCTGCGCAAACCCCATTTGCAGCCCGCTGGCCGTCGCCAGTACCGATGCGCTTCCCCCAATAAACTTGCGTCTGCTCAATTTCACAATAATACTCCCGCGCTCAGCGCTGCATAAATTCTGGGGTAGCAAATATCAACTTGACGAGTCCGCGCACACGCTCGTTCCAGTAATACGGATAGGAATTCCTTCCAATGTCCTCAGGCGGAATCGGATAATCAGCAGGCCAGGGCGAGGGATCATCATCCGGCCGGGTGGACATGAATTCACTCAACACACCGTGCAGCGGCGTCCCGATCCATCCCCCTGGCGGCTCCCATTTCAATATCTGCTTCAACCAGAATTCCGCCAGTGAATTTGGGGTGTATTCAGCAAGATTCGCCGCAGCGGTAATTTCCGTAACCGGCATCAAGTCCGGGTCATCCCTGCCCACGTTCTCATCCACCAGCCAGTCCAGGGTACGCCAGGTATTGATCAGGGAGGCCCCTCCCTCCCAGAAACTGCGCTTGTCCGGGTAGCCATCCGGCCCCCGCCAGTAAAACGGGCGTTGTCCGGTACGCTGCATGTAGTAAGTCAGATACCTGCTTTCCGTATCGTCGGGACGGACGGTGAAATTCCCGTCACAGGCGCGCAGGGCGGAAACGACCACTTCAAAAGGCCGCTTGAGCTTGCTTCCCCAGGTTGAGGTGTCCTTGAACTCATCCGACAACAGCAAGGTTCGATATGTCTGCTCCAGTTGATCCGGATCGTGCCGGGCGTCATAAAAGGTCTGCTTGACCTTGTCTACCAAGCTCTGTGGCGGCGTATCATTGAGAAAACGCGTACAGAGCTTCAAGGCGATGTGTTCAGCCGTACCAGGATGATAGGCCAGAAGATCCAGCATCTCGTACACCTCACTGATGCCGCTATATGCCGGCCAGTGTACGCCCAGAAGCTGTTTTTGCCCGCCATCGTGCCAATCCGGCCAGAAATACCATTCGCCTGTATTCTCTTCCCCGACCCCGGAAGGGCTTCTGCCGTCTTTCACATTCCAGCCGGTAAGGAAACGCATGGCTTCGTATACATCGGCATCCGAATATTTGTCGTTGAATCCCCCCGGAAAGTCACTGTTGCTTATGGTGGCAATATCTCCCGGCTGGGGATCCGGCCCTGCATAGTTGATCGACCCAAGGGTATGTAGCTCAATAATCTCACGGGCATAGTTTTCATTGGGATCCGCCCGGCCGTTGACATAATTATCGAGGTAATACACCATCGCTGGATGTTTGGCGCTCAACTCCAGCATTTGCCGGAAGTTGCCCATCAAATGCCCGTTCTCCAACCCGGCGGGGCGCGAGGAGCCGTTAACGGGAGGACGGATCACATCCCGGTCCCAGGATGTCCAGGTCGGAGCCGCATAGGTATCACGGCCATAGATATTGAAATGGTTGTGCCAGAAATCCGCGAGAAACTCCAGCAGCTGGCGCTTGCTGTATACTGCTCTCAGAAAGGCCAGACGCTCGATTTCATCCAGCGGCTCATAATAGCCAGAAGTTCGATCCACGCGGTGTTCTTGCCAAAGCTGGGAAAGGGGTTTGTTCAGGGTGGTATAGCCAGCGCCGGCAATCCGCGCCTCCAGTTCCGTATCAGCGATACCGCTCCAGTTCAACTGCTGTTCGACATAGGCCTGAAGACGAGCATCGTCATTACCGCCCAAGGCATTGAAATCAGCAATATCGCTTCCGCGAGGCCCAAAACCCATCCTGTCCAGCACCACATTGGCGAAAGGAGGAATCGCCGTAGCCTGCGCCTGTCGGGCCGCAGCCTGAATCTTCCCGTCAAACAGGGCCATCTTGCGCGCATTCGATGCAGGAGCATCCATCATCACGGAAGCAACCCCTGCTCCTGAAGCCAAGGTGGCGCTGCTCAAGGCGGAAAAAAGAAATTTTCTGCGTGTCTGGTCTGGCATATAATTGGCCCCGTAAATATTTCGGTAGATGCCTATCATATTGCCAATGGCAGCAGATACTGTGACGCAGTACCAATTGCAGGGCATGGCGCCAAACTGGAATAACCACACAAACCCGATTGAGAACCACGCCTCAGTTTACACGGAATTATTGTCTTACAGTTTCGCTCATCAAAGTAAAGAGGTTTTCGAGCATGAACCCAAAACATACCTTTGGCGTTGCCATCCGGTCACTTGCCGCAATAACCGGCATCTTCCTGTTACAGCAGGGCCAGGTGCTGGCTTGCTCCACCCAGGCTTGGGATGACAGCAATATTGGAAGCACGGTCACAGCCGAGGCTGCCGCCGTCTACGAGGGCAGCTGCGGACTCAGGCTCCACCTCGATGGCACATCCACCGGCTGGGTAAAAGACCCCACGCCAGGCACCGTTCCGGCAGTCACCGAGTATGTTGCGCGTTTCTACGCCTATATTGATGATGCACAGCTCGCCAACGGCCAGGGATTCACCCTGTTCAATGCGGAAGACGCCAGTGCGAATGAATTGTTTGGCCTGGAAGTGAAAGGCAGCGCCAGCGGCCCCGTATTGCACCTGTATGCCTGGGATGGCGCCGTAAGAGAAGCGGTGGGCGATGTATCTGTTCCCCCTGGATGGAGAGCGATTGTATTGCACTGGACTACCGGAGCAGGAAATGGGGCGCTTAGGCTGTCTATAGACAGAACCCAGGACATGCAGACCATCACCGGGCTTTCCAATGCCGGACAGGTCATCGATTCCGTAAATCTGGGCGTGGTGAGCGGCAATAGCAGCGGCATCGTCGGCACCATCGACGTAGATGCATTCACTTCCCGCCGCACGGGGCCAACCGGCCTGACCATCACAAAAGGCTGCAGCGGAACACAAGTAGCAGTGGAAAGCACGACCTTTCTCCCTGGCACCATTACCTGCACCGCCTCAGCAGCCCTGACATTCGGGAACAGGGTAACATTCGACCCGGGAGCAAATGTTACAGTACAGGCCCAATCGGTAACCCTGAGCCAGGGAACAAGCATACCTGCAGGCGCAGTTCTGGACATTCAGATTCAGTAACTTCCAGCCCCAGCATTGCACTTTACGCCAGCCCGAATCAACGCTTGGGCTGGCGTTTTGGTTTTTCCCGGCAGCGCTCATGCTGCATGAATCCCCGCCAACTCCAGCACTCCAGCCATACCCAGGTATAGCAGTAGCGCCAGGTATTACTTGCTATTAACCTAGCATCAATAGATATCATGTTCAGTCGGCGACTGACGATGTCGCCCTCAGCCGCCGGCAGCGCATTGCAGCCTGGCCCGCATATGGTATTCTAAGCATCATCAGGATGGGCGCCGGGTTAGGAATATGCCCCCGCCACAACAATCACTAAGGTCACGGACATGAAACCTTTTCTACTACTCCTTTTCAGCCTCTTTTCTCTGCAGGCATTGGCAGCTCCCCAAGTTTCCGCACAGCGCTTCTTCACACACCCCTTGACAGACGTAACCATTATCGGAGGAAAAATAACCCTCCCCAGCAGCGGACAGTGGTCGGTTGCCAGGCATGGCAACACCAGCAGCCT
>JAMOMB010000039.1 GCA_027068795.1 Sedimenticola sp.
TATCTACAAAAAATACTATGCAACCCAGGAGCGGCGCCTGCATATGCTGCCGCCGGGTATCGACACCAGCCGCATGGCGGGAGAGAATGCTGCCGAGCTAAGAGCCGGGCTGCGCCGGGAATTCCGCATTGCCGATGATGAGCAGTTGATACTCTGCATTGGCTCCGGCTTCCGAACCAAGGGGCTGGATCGCTCCATCCTGGCCTTCGCCGCCCTGCCGCAAGCCCTGCGCGACAAGTCCCGGCTCATCGCCATCGGCAGTGACAATGGCGAGCCTTTCACCCGTCTGGCCCGGCAGCTGGGCGTTGGCGAGCGTTTTCAGGTGTTGCATGGGCGTGACGATATACCGCGTTTTCTGCAAGGCGGCGATCTGTTGCTGCACCCGGCGTATTACGAGAATTCAGGCATGGTGATCCTGGAGGCCATTATCGCCGGGCTGCCGACCCTGGTGACCGGCGTCTGCGGCTATGCCTACTATGTGGAAGAAGCGGATGCCGGCATGGTGGTGCTGGAGCCGTTTTCCCAGACGGTGCTGAACCAGAGCCTGGTTGAGGCGCTTACGTCGCCGCATCGCGCCGCCTGGCGGGAAAACGGCATTCGCTATGGGCGTAGCCACGATCTGTACAGCATGACCGAATATGCCGCGGATTTGATACTTTCCCCATGATCTGGCTGTCGGAAACATTCGCCGCCCGCCTGGGCGTACCCTGGACAGGAGTGGAGGATGCATTTGCCATAAAGGGTGAAGAATACCGCAATCCCCCCGGGGCCAACCGCCGCACCCTGCGTTTCGAGCTGGGAGGGAAAGGCTACTTTCTGAAGCTGCACTGGGGTGTGGGCTGGAAGGAAATCCTGAAAAACCTCCTTGGCCTGCGTCTGCCGGTGACCGGCGCGGCCAATGAATGGAAGGCCATACAGCGCCTGCGGGAGCTGGGCGTGGAAACCATGCGCCTGGAGGCGTTCGGGGCGGAAGGCCGGAACCCGGCGACCCGGCGTTCCTTCGTCATTACCCGGGAGCTGGAAAACACCATCAGCCTGGAGGACTATTGCGCGCACTGGGCCGAACATCCACCGGGATTCGCCATCAAGCAGCGGCTGATCCGGCGGGTGGCGGAGATGACCCGCCGGCTGCATGAGCATGGCGTGAATCACCGCGATCTGTACATCTGCCATTTCTTGTTGCAACAGCCCTGGAACGGGGATGACGGAAGCCTGCATCTGTATCTGATCGACTTGCACCGGGTGCAGCTGCGCAAGCATGTGCCCCGGCGCTGGCAGGTCAAGGATGTGGGCAGCCTGTATTTTTCCGCCATGGATATCGGCCTGACCCGCCGGGATCTGCTACGCTTCTTGCGCATCTATCACGGGCGGCCCTTGCGCCGGCTATTCACAGAGCATGGGGATTTCCTGCAGGCGGTGGAAAAGCGCGCCCTGGCCCTGCGCGCCAAGGGGGTTGTCGGTGAATGAGTTTATCGAGGAAGGCTGGCGGGCGATCCTGGAGCACAACGAGCTGGGCAGCTTCGAGGCCCTGTGGAACCTGCAGGCGGACTGGTTCGAGGCGCCAAATCAGCGCCGCGGCGGCTGGAGTGGCGTATCGCGCATCCAACTGCCTACGCCTGCTGGCGGGGAAGAGACCCTCTTTCTCAAGCGCCAGGAGAACCATACCCGCAAGACCTGGCGGCACCCCTTTTCCGGCGAGCCGACGTTTCGCGGCGAGGCGCGCAATCTGCGGCGCCTGAATCGCGGCGGGGTTGCCGCCCCACAGATGGTCTATTATGCGGAAAAACAATCCCCCGGGGGCTGGCGGGTGATACTGGCAACCCGGGAGCTGCATGGTTACCTGCCCCTGGACAGGCTGGTGCAATACTGGCGGGATCAGGGATGGGCCGGGTTTCGCACGCAACGCCGGAAAATCATTCCCCGGGTGGCGGAAGTGATTCGCAAGCTGCATGAGCGCCGGCTGGCGCACAACGCGCTGCACGCCAAACATGTCTTTATCGATGAACGAAGCGGCGCCGCCTGTCTCATCGACCTGGAGAAAATGCGCCGCCGCATGCGCCGCCGCAAGGCCGTGTTGCGGGATCTGGACAGCTTCAATCGCCGCACCGCCGTCATCAGCCGCACGGATCGTCTGCGTTTTCTGCTGGCCTATCTGCAGCGGGAAAAGGTGGATGCGGAGGTGCGGGCGCTCTGGCGACAACTGGTGGCGCTGGAGAAGCGAAAAAGCCAATGAGCGCCTGGTCTTGGGTTGCAGATTTCCGCGGTTTTCGTATCGGGTAGAGAGGCTACCCATTGTTTCCCGAATCGTTCCTTATTTTCTTGTTTCTCTTTCTGCCCAATAATCTGTAATACGAATTCCATCACACTTTGGGAAGAAAGAGATGAAGATCCAATACATCATACCCCTGGTCTTGACCGTTAGCCTTTTCAGCATGGGCAGCGCCCAGGCGGTCGCCGCCGGCAAGATTTCCGATGAAACCACCACCAGCACTGTAGTGGGGGCGAAGGTTGGCATGATTCCGGCCACTTCCAGCGTGCAGGATCTCGAAGAGACGCTGAAGAAATCCTACGTCGGCACCTATGCTATTTTCGGTTCGCTGCCCGAGGAGAAAAAGCTGGCCTTGTACTCCACGGTCAAGCAGGGCGGAAATATCAAGGACTTCCGCAACCAGGTCATTCGGGTGCGCCTGAAGCGCTAGCCCGGAATTTCGATACAGGCGGACAAACCGCCGGAAGGCCGGTTTTCCAGGGTGACCGCCCAACCCTGCAGTTGCGCCAGCTGCTGCACGATGGCCAATCCCAGCCCGCTGCCCCCGGTGCTGCGGTTGCGCGAAGGATCGAGGCGATAAAACGGCTGGAGAACCTTGCCGATCTGTTCTTGGGGAATGCCGCTTCCCTGATCCAGCACGCAGATGCGCACCAGGTCACTGCTGCATTGCAAACGTAAAACAACCTTGTGTCCGCCAGCATAATGGAAGGCGTTGTCGAGAAGATTGTTCAATATCCGGCGCAGGATAAGCCGGTTGACGGGAAATACGCAGGGGGCTTCGAGCTGCAATTCCAGCGCTTTTCCTTCCTGGGCATAGCTTGCGCCCAGCGTGTGCAGAAAATCCTCCAGATCCACGGCTTGCGTGGGAATCTCGTCTTCCTGCATCATTCTCGCCAATTCCAGGGTGCGGGTGATGAGGGTGTCCATTTCCTCCAGATCCTGCCGCATGTTTTGCAGCAACGCCGCGTCTTCCTTGCCCTGTAGCAATTCCACAGCGATACGCAGCCTGGCCAGGGGGGTGCGCAGATCATGAGAGATGCCGCCAAGGAGGGTGGTGCGGTTGTCCAGCAATTGTTGGACTTCGTTACTCAACTGATTGAACTTACGCGCCAGATTGGCAAGTTCCGTGGGGCCGTTCTCGGACAGCGGCTGGTGGTGGCCGCCGCTGCCCAGACGCCTTACCCCCCGGGAAAGCGCCTCCAGGGGTTTGGTGATGCGCCGCACCACCAGCAGGGTGGTCAGAAGAATGAACAAGCTGGCGCCAAGCAAAATGATGAGGGCGGCGCGGGGTGGCGCGGCGCCGACGTGGCCGTGACGCACACCGAGGTAGAGAGTTTTTCCGGCAACGGGAAAGATTACCCAGTGCCAGTCCGGGTCGTCGCCTGCCTGCTGGATATGCACCGGATGGCCAAGATGGGTGCTGAGGGCTTCCTCGAGAAACAACAGGTAGGGTGAATGCAAGACCAGCGGCTTTATCGTTGCCGCAGGGGGGGCAGGCTCCAGACGCAGATCATGGCTGGTTCGCAGCTCCCGCTGGAAATCCTCCCTGGCGGCAGGGGGCAGCTCCACCCAGGTTTTCGCGGACAGCACCATCAGGGCGGCCAGATCATTTGCGCCTTGTTTCCCGACCGGCATGAGGATGTAATTGAAAATCACAAACCCGGTGAACAGCATGAAGAGCAGCAGGGCGGCGGTGATGGTGAGACTGGTTCTGGCGAACAAGGTGTTCGGGAACCGCATCAGGCGCTGTCTCCGGGAGAGAACAGATACCCCTTGCCCCAGATGGTGCGTATATAGCGCGGATGTTTCGGGTCTGCTTCGATCTTGTGCCGCAGGCGGGTAATGCGCACGTCGATGCTGCGGTCGAAGGGTGAGCGGTCGTATCCCTTGAGCAGGTCGATGAGCTGATCCCGGGTGAGGACGTGATTGGGGTGTTGCACAAGCAGGGCCAGCAGATTGATTTCCCCGCTGGTAAGGGCCACTTCCTCGCCTTTACGGTGCAGGGTGAAGTTGTTCAGGTTGAGAACATAGGGGCCAAAACGGTGGATGTTGCTGTCTTCCAGTTGCTCTTCAGGGGCGTCCTGGGCGGCTTTTCTGCGCAGAATAGCCCGGATTCGCGCCACCAGCTCCCGGGGGTTGAACGGTTTGGCGAGATAGTCGTCCGCGCCGATCTCCAGCCCCACGATGCGGTCGATGTCTTCCCCCTTGGCGGAGAGAATCAGCACCGGCAGGCTGGTGGTCGCCTGGAGATGGCGGGTCAGGCTGAGTCCGTCCTCCCCCGGCAGCATCAAATCCATTACCACCAGGTCGGGCTGATGATCGGCCAGCCATTTTTTCATGGCGGCGCCGTCTGCGACCGCCATGGTGTCGAAGCCTTGTTCGCCAAGGTAGCGCTGCAGCAGTTCCCGCAAGGCAAGGTCATCATCGACAATGAGAATCAAGGGTTTTTCATTGGTCATTACGCAATACTAGCAAACAAGGCCTTCGTCGTGCCGCCGGGAAACAACTTGTTACGATTTCTCCCTTTGCCGGGGCTGTCAAGTGGTGTTTACTGAATGGTCGGCAAGATTGCCGGAATGTAGTGAGGCAGATGCATGGGACTATTCAGCGGGAAACCGAATGCGCCATCATTCGTTGTGCTGGCGGCAACCCTTTCCCTTGGGGCGATTCCGTCCGTGCATGCCTCGGCGGTGCTGGATGACATGGATTGGGATGAACAGCAGGATGCGGAAGCGCAGGCAAAGGCCGCGCCTGCAGCATCGAAGAAAACAGCACAACCAGTTCGCAAGCCGGAAACTGCTCGACGTACCAGGACCTATTTTGGCATGGGCTACGAGCAGCGCATGCAAACCCTGGGCGCTGGCGGGGCGGCTCACCGACGTGGTGGACGGGGTGGAAGAGGCAGGTAGGCGAGCCAGTGGAAACATACTGAAACATCTTTTTCCCTGACGGAAATACTTCAGCAACGTGATTTTCCTAGACTGTTGGGCACACAGGGGACATCCACAGGATTTCCTCGTCAAAACCCAAGCGTTAGGAGAATCAAAATGAAAATCACCCCCGTTGTATACATGCTTCCCGTTGTGGCCATGCTTGCCGCCAGCCCGCTTCAGGCCGGTTGGAAGGGCGGCAACCCTGTTGCTGGCGGACAGGCGGTGCTGCCGGTTGTTACCCCGCTGTCGGATGTGGAGGCATCTACTCTCAGCTTCATGCGCGAAGAGGAGAAGTTTGCGAGAGACGTGTATCTTACTTTGTTCGATAGATGGGAAAGCCCGATATTCGAGAATATTTCCGCCGCGGAGCAGCGCCATATGGACAACATGAAAAGGCTGGTGGACGCCTATGGTCTGGTTGATCCGGTTACAGATGACACTGTAGGCGTATTCACCAATACCAGCCTGGCCGCCCTGTATCAGGAGTTGACGGAAAAAGGCGCTATATCCCTGGAAGATGCGCTGTTTGCCGGTGCGCTGGTGGAAGAACTGGACATCACGGATCTCAAAAGAGCCATTGCGGAATCCACTCATGCAGAAGTGACCAAAGCCTATGAAAGCTTGATGCGTGGCTCCCGCAATCATCTGCGTGCATTCGTCAGTCAAATCGAAAGCCTGGGAATTGTCTATGAAGCGCAGGTAATGTCCCAGGAAGAAGTGGATGAAATCATCAACAGCGCAGTGGAGCGCGGCGGCAAAGGGCGCGGAGGCCGATAGTCGGATACGACCTGTGCCCGGAAGCATCGCATCGCTTCCGGGCATTGTTGCCGGGTTGATTCCAGAAGCGGCGTTATCATTCGTTCCTGTAGTGTCACTATGCTTCATGCATATTGCCTTGCCGGGTGAAAAAACAGTCCCCGCAGCGCCTGTTGGGTTCGTGTTAACAGGTTCTGGCCTGGGCTATTGATCCAATCGGAAAACTGCCTCAGCAATGACAATCTCAACGGGATTATCGGACTCCACTTGAACGAAACATCCGGGTTAGAATACACAATCCGAATAAAGCCACTGGAATAAACAGATGTGTAAATTTTGCTGGACAGTATTGTTGCTGCTGCTATTGGTGATTGCTGGCGCAGTGTACAAATTTGGATTCGTAGGCAGCGTGGAGCAGGCCCCGGATGGGCGCATGGCGCTGCAATTGACCACGGAAGAACGCAATCTGGTGTTGACCGAGATGCGGGCTTTTCTCGTCGCCACACAAGCCGTTCTGGCGGCCACCAACGAAGAGGATATGGAAGCCGCCGCAGCCGCAGCCAAAAAAGCAGGTATGGCCGCCCAGGGAGAAGTCCCTCCCGGCCTTATCGCAAAACTGCCCATGGAGTTCAAGAAGCTGGGTTTCGACACCCACAGCAAATTCGATCAACTGGCAATGGATGCTGAACAACTGGGCGACCCGCAGTATGCGCGGGAGCAACTGGCCGCCCTGATGACCAACTGCATTGCCTGCCATGCAACTTACAGCCTGGTGGCCGCAGACTGATGGGTTCCGCGCATGGCATAAACAGGCCCTAAGAGGTACGCCATGAAATATTTCGATCAATCCGTGATGGGGGCGATTGTCGCCATCGGTTTTTCTGCATTGCTGGCGCAGGCGGCGGAAATACCCGCCAGGGGGCCGATTCCCTTTGCTGCCTATGATCTGGATGGTAACGGCGCCATCAGCGAACAGGAGTTCTCCTCGGTTCAAGCCAAGCGCATGGCGGCAAAGGCTGCTGCGGGCATGCCCATGCGAGGTGCGGGAAAGCGGCCTTCTTTTGCGGCTTTTGATGCCAATGGAGATGGACAGCTGAGTCCGGACGAGTTGGCTGCGGGCCAACAGAAAATGCAGCAGCAACGGCGCGGCATGGGGAAGGGCGGCGGCCAGGGCCGGGGCATGGGAAGAGGCGGCAATATGCCGGCTTTCCATGACTTTGACCTGAACGGTGACGGAAAGATTGTCGAGGATGAATTTCTCAAGGCCCAGGGACAACGCATCAGCGAGCGTTCCCAGGCGGGCTATCCCATGCGTAATATTGGCAATATCACGGTATTCGGGGATATTGACACGAACAAGGATGGTTTCATCTCGGCGGAAGAGTTTTCTGCGCATCAGCTCCAGCACAGGCAGCAAATGATGCGCAAATAACCATGTGCTGTTGATCGCCAGGAAAAAGGCCCCGTTTCGGGGCCTTTTTCCTGCCTGGGTGAAATGCCGTTATTTTTTGGCGACATCCTCCAGTTGCTTGGCGGCAATCAACTGGCCATCAAGGGCTGCATCGGATGCAGAACGGCCATATGCCACGGCGATCAACTGGCTGTAGTAGACCACGGGAATGTTGAACTTGGTGTTGTATTTCTCGTTGATCTGATCCTGGTAGATCTCCACGTTGGCCTGGCACAGAGGGCAGGGGGTGGCGATCATGTCGGCTTCGTTGTCGTAGGCTGCTTCGATGATGCCCTTGATCATCTCCTGGGACTTCTCCGGCTCGGAGAAGGCCAGGGCGCCGCCGCAGCACTGCACCTTTTTCTCATAGGTGGGAATGGCGTCCGCGCCCACGGCCTCGATGAGGTTGTCCAGGTACATGGGGTTCTCGAAGGACTCGCCGGCGATGCCGAAGGGACGGTTGGTCTGGCAACCTACATAACCGGCGATCTTGATGCCCTCCAGGGGCTTCTTCACGCCTTCCTTGATGCTGTCGATGCCGATGTCCTCAACAATGACTTCCGCCATATGCTTGATGGGCGTGGTGTTCTGCAGTTTCAGACCCGCTTCCGCCAGCGCCTGATTGGCCTCGGCGAACATGGATTCATCTTCCTTCAGTCGTTCCGCGGCTTCCTTGGTGGCCAGCCAGCAGGCGGCGCAGGTGGCAACGATTTCCTGATTCTTGTTGTGCTCTTCGGACAGGGCGATGTTGCGCGCCGACAGGGTCAGGCGCGGCAATTCGGAGCCGCTGGCGTAGCCGATGGATGCGGAACAGCAGTTCCAGTCCGGGATCTCGTTGAGCTGGATGTCCAGCTCCTCGCACATGGTATCCACGGATTTCATCAGGTTGGATGAGGATGCGCCTTTCTGGGAGGAGCATCCCGGGTAGTAGGAATATTCTCTTTTAGCCATCTTGGGATGCCTCCGGTTCGTCGAATTTCTTCATGCGCGCATCTTCGAGTTCCTGCGCCTTTTTGATCATTTTCTGCAATCCGCTGACGTCCTTTACACCGTGGCCGCCAAAGAATTCACCGGCGGCCATGCGCTTGGCCTTCATCATCTTCATGCCAAGATCCTTGTTGCGCAGGGCCTCTTTGATGCCCGGGCCAAAGCCGTCCTTGAAGTACAGGGACAGGCCCAGCTTGAGCTCGTTGACGCGGCCCTTCTTCATCATGTTGTTCCAGAAGATTTCCGCGAACTTGGCCGTGGGCTGGTTCTTGGGAGTCAGTCCCAGCTTCTTGGCGTAGGTGGCCAGGCCGTGCATGATGTGGGTGATGGGCAGCTGGCGCGGGCAGCGCACGATGCAGTTGTAGCAGGATGTGCACATCCACATGGAATCGGAGGTCAGCACTTCCTCACGCTTGCCGGCGCGGATCATCATGAAGATCTCCTGCGGCGGATGCGCCCAATGCTTGCCCAGGGGGCAGGAGCCGGAGCACACGCCGCACTGCATGCACATCTTCACCCATTCGCCTTCTTCGACGTTGGCCTCGACTTCGCTGAGGAAGCTGTTGCGGTATTGCTCGATCATTGCTTTGTTTAGTTCACTCATCGCCTGTCTCCGTTAGAACTTGAATGGGCTCAGGCCGACCTTTTCAATGGTTTCTTCCATTTCTTTGATCAGCGCCGGTGCGCGTTCAATATCAGTAATGGCCACTTCATGCACCACTACCCGTTCCGGTTCGAGGTTGAGTGTCTCCAGGGTGTCGCCCACCTTGGCCATGCGCTCGGCAGCCATGGTCGAGCCGCGGACGAAATGGCACTGATAGTCGTCACCGCGCTTGCAGCCCATCATGATGATGCCGTCGAAACCGTTGTTCAGCGCATCAGTTACCCAGGACAGGCTGGTGGATCCCAGACAGCGTACGGGGATGACCCGCGCCCAGGGGCTGATTTCCTCGCCACTGATGGCGGCCTGGTCCAGGGCGGGATAGGCGTCGTTTTCGCAGGCCAGCACCAGGATGCGGGGCTTCTCGTCCCATTCCTCGGGAATGTCGCATTCCTTGATCTGCGCGCCTACGGTGTTCACCGAATAGTTCTCGAAGGAGATGACCCGCACCGGGCAGGCGCCCATACAGGTGCCGCAGCGGCGGCAGCGCGCCTCGTTGTATTGTGGATAACGCTCTTCATCCTCGTCAATGGCGCCGAAGGGGCATTCCACGGTGCAGCGTTTGCACTGGGTGCAGCCTTCCTTGCGGAAAGTCGGGTAGGACAGATCGCCGACACGGGGATGCGCGGCGCGGCCCTGGGCGGCGTTCTCGATTTCCTGGATGGCTTTCATGGCGGCGCCGGTGGCGTCGTCCATGGCCTGCTTCATGTCCATGGGACGGCGTACGGGACCGGCGGCATAGATGCCGGTGCGGCGCGTCTCATAGGGGAAGCAGATGAAGTGGGAATCGGTAAAGCCGTGCTTCAGGTGCGGCAGATCCGTACCCTGGCGGTAGTCCAGGTTGAGGATGGATTCGACCTTGACGGAGGTTTCATCGGCAGCATGGGCTTCCTGGGCTTCCAGCTCCTCGGCCCGGTCTTCGTCACTCATGCCTTCCAGTGCTTCGTTGGCGGCGTAGGGATCGGGGCCGGAGTTGGGCACCATACCCAGATCCAGCACCACCAGATCGACCTTCACCTCGGCGTCTTCATCGAGGATCTTGTCGTGCATTTTTACCGTGATGCTGTCGCCGGGAACCACTTCCTTCACCTCGCTCTTGGTGAAGATCACGCCGTTCCTCTGACCGCTGCGGTAGAAATCCTCGCCGGGGGCGCCGGGGGTGCGCAGGTTGTCGTAGCAAATGGTGGCGTCACAGCCATCGCCGTTGTGATGCTTGAAATACAGGGCTTGCTTGATGGAGACCAGATCGCCAATGCCTGAGTCATAGGGCAGACGGCCTTCATCGCTGGAGTTTTGACCGACATCCTGCACGAACAGCACGGAAGTGACTTCCTTGCCGTCGGAGGGGCGCTTGATGGGGCCGTCGCCGGCGGCATTGGCCAGCTCTTCCAGCTCCAGGTTGGTGATGATGTCCGGCGAGCCGGCATAGTTGAACTCGGGCAGGTTCTCGGGATCGTACAGCTTGAAGCCCGTGGCCTGCACGATGGAGCCGATGTTCTCGGTGATGGTGTCGCCGGACTCGGTGCTGATGTCCACGCTGAAGCGGCCGGGCGCGCCGGAGGTCTTGGTGACCGTGCTGTTCAGATACACCTTGATGTTGTCATTGCCCTCCACGGCGGCGATGATGTCGCCAATCCCCGTATCCTCGGGCATGGGCAGGTTGGCATCCGGCGAGTTGGGCGTGCCCACGGGGGCGGCCTTGAAGGGCACCCGCTTGTGCAGCCTGGCCACATGGCCGCCCAGGGCGCTGCTTTTTTCCACCAGATGTACGCTATAGCCGGCTTCAGCGGCTTCGATGGCCGCAGTCATTCCCGTGATGCCGCCGCCGACCACCAGCACATTGGGGTTGCGCCCCTGCTGCCCGGAGGGAGACGGCTTGTTCATCTGCTTGATTTCAGCGCAGGACATGCGAATGTAGTCGTTCGCCATTTCCTGGGTGGTTTCCTTCGCCTCTTCGGTATCGGGGCGTGCCCAGATGACGCCCTCGCGGATATTGCAGCGGGTCATGGCGATATCGTTGAAGGCAAAGGCCTCGACCTTGGCCCGGCGGGAACAGCCGACAATGACGGCATGGTTCACGCCTTCCTTGTCGATATCATTGCGGATCATCTGCACCCCGTCCTGGCTGCACAGCATCTCATGCTGTTTGACCACGTTCATGCGGCCATCGCGGGAGGCGGTTTGCTCCAGTTCGCCGGCGTCCAGGCGGTCGCCAATGCCACAGCCGGTGCAAATATAGGCCGCGTATTTCTTTTCTGCTTGCTCAGACATGCTCTCAGCCCTCCGCACGTGCTACACGATTGACAACCTGAATGGCCTTCAATGCCGCACCGGTGGCGCTTTGCACCGCCCGGTTCACATCCAGCGCATCGCTGGCGCAACCCGCCGCAAACACGCCGCCATTCTTCTCCGCAGGCTCGATGAAGCCTTCGCGGTTGATTTCCACATCCACGGGGAAACTGTCTACAGAGACGGATGGCTCCATGCCCGTGGCCAGCACCACCAGGTCGTGCTCGGTGGCATAGCGATGATAGCCTTCGGTATCCACGCCATTCAGGCAGGGATTGTCGTTCTCGCCCCTGGTGATGGAGGCGACCTTGGACTTGATGAACTTGACGTTGTCCATGGCCCGCACCTCGGCATAGAAATCCTCGAAACGGTCGATGGCGCGGATATCGATGTAATAGATGCTCACCTGGGCGTCATCGCCATACGCATCCACCACATAATGGGTCTGTTTCAGGGAAGCCATGCAACAGATGCGTGAGCAATGGTACAAATGATTGCGGTCCCGGGAGCCGGCGCACTGGATGAAGGCCACGTTCTTGGCCTCCTTGCCGTCGGAGGGACGCAGGATCTTGCCGCCGGTGGGACCCTTGGGGTCGGCCATGCGCTCGAACTCCACATTGGTCACGACATTGGCGAAACGATCATAGCCATAGGGCTGAATCTTCGCGGCGTCATAGGGCTTCCAGCCCGTAGCCCAGACCACGGCTCCGACGGGGAACTGGATTTCCTTTTCCTTGTCGTCCAGGTCGATGGCATCGTACTTGCAGGCATCTTTCGCCTTTTGCGCGTCATCGGTGCCGATAATGGCGGGATCGAGCACATACTTCATGGGGTGGGCCATGACGTGGGGAAGATAGGCGCCCTTGCGCTTGCTTAAGCCGTAGTTGTATTCATCATCAAATTCCGCTTCCACGGCCTTGGCGCACTCGCCGCAGGCGGTGCAGTTGTCGTTCACATAGGTGGGAGACAGCTTGACCGTAGCGGTGTAGTTGCCCGCCTCTCCTTCGAGTTTGCTGACTTCGGCGCCGGTAACGATGGTGAGGTTGGGGTTCATCTTGGCGCGGCGCTGGTTGATCTCCAGGCCACAGGTCGGATGGCACAGCTTGGGAAAATACTTGTACAGCTGGCTTACGCGGCCGCCCAGATAGGGACGTTTTTCAACCAATACCACCTGGGCGCCGGTTTCTGCGGCTTCAAGCGCGGCGGTCATGCCGCTGATGCCGCCACCGACGACCAGAATGGTCTGGTTTGTGGCTACTACCTCCGTCATGGAATTACCTCCGTTGCGGAATATTCTAGGATGACTGGCTTTCCGAATACTGTCGAAGCGCCGGGAATCTGGGTTTCCGGATATTCTGACACAGGCAGAACATCCTGTGCAGACACCTGCCTGCATTTGAGCTGATAACCATACTCCCGTTCGCCCGGAATCGCCATGCTTCTATAATCGAATTTTCCAATATGCTAATAGATGCGCCGTATGCAACAGGAAATATTCGCATGCGGGTGGGCGTATCGGAGCGTTTTCAGGCTACACTATGCGCCATCCCGTTTTGCAAGCAGAGAACCCCAGTGAGCCAGCATGCCCGTGTCCTGACCCCGGAAGAATATGTTTTTTCGGAAGAGCCCTACTATGAGCCGGTCGGGGACGAGGTGGCGATATTTGAAGCCGCCTACAAGAACCGCCTGCCTGTCCTGCTCAAAGGCCCCACCGGCTGCGGCAAGACCCGTTTCATGGAGCACATGGCCTGGCGCTTGCAGCGTCCCCTGCTTACGGTGTCCTGCCATGATGATCTGACGGCGTCCGATCTGGTGGGGCGGTTCCTGATCCGGGGCGGGGAAACCCTCTGGGTGGACGGCCCCCTGGCGCGGGCGGTGCGCAACGGCAGTATCTGCTATCTGGATGAAGTGGTGGAAGCGCGCAAGGATACCACGGTGGTCATCCATCCCCTGGGGGATGACCGGCGGGTGCTGCCCATGGAAAAAATTGGCGAGTTGCTGGTGGCGCCGCCGGAGTTCTGCCTGGCCATGTCCTACAATCCAGGCTACCAGTCGGTGCTCAAGGACCTGAAGCAGTCCACCCGCCAGCGTTTCGTGGCCCTGGAGTTTGATTATCCGGATGCCGCCCTGGAGCAGAAGATCCTGCAGAAGGAATCCGGCATCGATGCACAGACAGCCCGTCAACTGGTGAAGTTTGCACAGATGACCCGGAACCTCAAGGGACAGGGCCTGGACGAGGGCGCTTCCACCCGCCTCCTGGTGCACGCCGCCAAGCTCATGACAGCGGGCATACCGCCGGTGGCGGCCTGCCGCAGCAGTATCGCCCAGGCGCTTACGGATGACCCGGACATGCTCTCGGCGGTGAATGAACTCAGTACCTCCCTTTTTTAAGGAGCCGCCCATGCACAAGCATATCTCTGTTCAAACCAAGTGTTTCGATGCCGCCGAGGAAGAGCGGCGGTTGCGGCAGGGAAATCCCCGCATTGGCGCTGTCGTCAGTTTTCTGGGCCTGATGCGGGATATCAACGAAGAAGACCAGGTCAGCGCCATGACCCTGGAGCATTATCCCGGCATGACGGAAAAGGCCCTGGCGGCCATTGTGGAAGAGGCGCAGACGCGCTGGGAACTGGAAGGCATACGGGTGATCCATCGTGTGGGCGAACTGTTGCCGGAAGATCCCATTGTGCTGGTAATGGTGGCCAGCCGCCACCGGGGTGAAGCCTTTCGCGCCTGTGAATTCATTATCGACTACCTGAAAACCCGCGCGCCCTTCTGGAAAAAGGAAACCACTGCAGACGGCGAGCGCTGGGTGGAGGCCCGCTACAGTGACAAGGATGCGGAGGCAAAATGGTAGCGCGTTTTCCCATGGCCTCTCTGTTGGGATGGCTACTCCTCATGCTGTTTCTTGGGGGATGCTCCGGAGAGGATGCACAGGGCGAGCGGCCCAATTTCCTGTTTGTGGTTTCGGATCAGCAACACTACCAGGCCCTGGGGGTGGTGGATGGATTTTTTACTACGCCAAATCTCGATGCCCTGGCCGGGCAATCCGTATTTTTCACCCGGGCGTTCGTAAGCTCCCCGCAATGCTCGCCCAGCCGATCCAGCCTGTATACCGGGCTGTATCCTCACAAAACCGGCGTAATCGGCAATACCGGATCGATTGACGCCGAAGGCAACAAGATCGGGCAGTTGCCGGAATCCCTGAAAACCATTGGCGAATACCTGAAGCCGGCAGGCTATCGCACCGCCTATATCGGAAAATGGCATCTGGGTGAAGTGGGACGGCACGCCCAGGGATACGACGTGCGCCATTTCGACACCTTCCGGGGAGGCGACAATACCAGCGACAGCAAAAAGTCCGAACTCGCCATGGCGTTTCTTGCAAAGATGGGACAAGGAAAAAAGCGGCCGCCTTTTGCATTGTTCCTCAATTACACTGATCCCCACGACGTGTACGAGTACGGCGGCCTTTCCAAAGATCCGGAACCAATCGAAACGCTGGCGCGGGGTGTGGCGTTGCCACAAAGCTATTATGCGGAGGTATTCAGCAGCAAGCCCGAGGCGCAGTCCCTGTATATGGAGCGCGATGGCGGCAGGCGTTTCAAGGACAAGCCGGAGGATGTATGGAAAAGCTACCGGGGCTTCTATCGTGCAAAGGTGCAAAAATATGACACTGAACTGGGCAAGGTCATCCAGGCCCTGAAAGATACGGGCGAATGGGAGCGCACCATCGTCATTGTTACCTCGGATCATGGCGACATGGATGCCCGCCACCATTTGGTGTTCAAAGGGCCTTTTGCCTATGAGCAGGTCATTCGCGTACCCCTGATGATCCGGGTGCCATCCCGGTTCGGGGCG
>JAMOMB010000040.1 GCA_027068795.1 Sedimenticola sp.
GTCGCCTGCTGGCCCGCGGACTGCGTTCGATCCACTGGCTTTAGAATGACTAAAGCGGCGTGGCTCCGCCTTGCCGCGAACCAGCAGGCGACGACTGAACATGATATCTATTGATGCCAGGTTAATAACTATGCAAGGTCTTGATGTAGTTCATTCGTTCCCAGGCCTCGGGGTGAATGGCATTCACCTGGCAGGCGCTGCCCATCATTTGATATACGGATTCATACTCCTTGTCTTCCATCCATTGCCGCATTTCCTGCAGGATTTCCCCGAGCATTTCCGGGCCGTGTTGCAGCAACACGGCGCACAGATGCACGACACTGGCTCCGGCCAGCAGCATTTTCAATGCCTGTTGCGAGCCATGTACGCCACCCGTGGCGGCCAAAGACAGGCCGACCTTGTCATACAGGCGCGCAATCCAGTGCATGCGCAACAGGGCCTCATGAGGATGAGAGAGGTGCAGTTCCGGCTGCACATCCAGGGTTTCCAGATTCATTTCCGGTTGGTAGAAACGGTTGAACAGCACCACGCCATCTGCTCCTGCGGTTTCCAGCTGACGCACGAAATATCCCAGGGAGGTGAAATATGGGGAAAGCTTGACGGTTACGGGAATGCGCACCTGGTTTTTTAGCTGCCCGAGTATGCGTATGTAGCGATCTTCAACCACTTCCGCCGAGTCTTCGGCGGCGGGAAGAAAATACAGGTTCAGCTCCAGGGCATCCGCACCCGCCTGTTCCAGCTCCTTTCCATGCTCCACCCAGCCGCTTTCCGTAGCGCCGTTGAGGCTGGCGATGACGGGAATTTCCAAGCTGGATTTGAGCGCCTGCAACTGCTCCAGATATTCATCCAGGCCTGTCTTGTAATCCGCGGGCAAAGGCAGGTAGGTATCGGCTTCGCCATGCCCCAGATCCTGAAATTCCATCAACCGGGCAAGCTGTTCTTCTTCCGCCTGTATATCCTCTTCAAACAGGGAGTACATGACCAGCGCAGCCGCACCCGCATCTTCCAGGCGTCTGGCGGTATCCAGGTCGCGACTCAAAGGCGATGCCGAAGGCACCAGGGGGTTTTTCAGTTTTAGCCCCAGGTAAGTGGTTTCCAGGTTCATGATTTTGTCTCCTCAAGCGCTTCCACAGGCAGGGACGCAAGCTGTTCCAGGTAGTGGTAGCGCTCCAGCACACCTTCCTGTTGCTGGACAAGAAACGCTTCCGCTTCCTGGGGGTGGCTGCGCCACAACATGGCGAAGCGCGCCTCCGTTTCATAGTATTCCTTGAGGGGAATGCTCGGTTTTTTGTAGTCCAGTTGTAACGGATTCAGGCCCTTCTCCCGTCTGCGCGGGTCATAGCGGTACAGGGGCCAGTGACCGCTGTTGACGGCAAGTTTCTGCTGCCGCAGGTTATTGCTCAAATCCACTCCGTGGGCGATGCAGGGAGAATACGCCAGCAGGATGGATGGCCCTGGATAGGATTCCGCCTCCATCAACGCTTTCAGGGTATGCACATCCTTGGCGCCGGAGGAGATGGACGCCACATAGACATTTTCATAGGCCATGGCAATCCTGCCCAGGTCTTTCTTTGGCGCAGCCTTGCCGCTTGCCGAGAACTTGGCGATTGCACCCCGGGGCGTCGCCTTGGAAGTTTGCCCGCCGGTATTGGAGTACACCTCGGTATCGAGCACCAGGAGATTGATATCCTTGCCAGAGGCCAGGGCATGATCCAGTCCGCCAAAACCGATATCGTAGGCCCAGCCATCACCACCGATAATCCAGATGCTCTTTTTCACCAGGTAATCGGCAATGGACAGCAGACGTCGCGCTTCATCTCTGTCAATGCCCGCCAGTTGCTTCTTGAGTTTCTCCACACGCTGGCGCTGTTGATGAATGCCGGGCTCATCCGATTGATCGGCGGTGAGTATCTCCCGCACCAGCGCCGTATCCAGGGCATTACCCAGTTCCGCCAGCAATACTTCCGCCTGGTGGCGATGCTGATCTACCGCCAGACGGAAGCCCAAGCCAAATTCCGCATTGTCTTCGAACAGGGAGTTGGACCAGGCCGGCCCTCTTCCCTGCGGATTGGTGGTGTAGGGCGTGGTAGGAAGATTGCCGCCATAGATGGAGGAGCAGCCGGTGGCGTTGGCGATGAGCATGCGATCACCAAACATCTGGGTGGCCAGGCGAATATAGGGCGTTTCCCCACATCCCAGGCACGCCCCGGAAAATTCGAACAGGGGCTGGGAAAGCATGGCGGATTTCATCTTTGGCCAGGTGATCTGTTCCCGGTCATACTCCGGCAACTGTTCGAAAAAGGCCCAGTTACGCCGGTCCTGCTCGATGATTTCTTCCTTGGGCACCATATCCAGGGACTTGTGGCCAACATTGCTCTTGTCCCTGGCCGGGCAGACATCAGCGCAAATACCGCACCCCGTGCAATCGTCCGGCGCCACCTGATAGGCAATATGCAACCCCTGGAACTCCTTGCCTTTCATGGGCCGGGAAAGAAAGCCCTCCGGCGCATCTTTTAGCGCATCTTCGGTAAATACCTTGGAGCGAATCGCCGAGTGGGGGCAGACAAAGGGGCATTTGCCGCACTCGATACACAGTTCTGCATCCCATTTGGGCAGCTCCAGGGCAATATCACGCTTTTCCCAGGCGGCGGTTCCCAGGGGCCAGGAGCCATCAGCGGGAATGGCGCTTACCGGCAGCTCATCTCCCTTGCCGGCAATCAGGGTGGCGGTGATCTCGCGCACAAACTGCGGAGCCCGCGCTGGCACCGGTGGCTGGAAATCAATGGCGCTGTCCGCTTCCTCCGGCAACGCCACCTCATGCAATGCCTCCAGTGAGGCGTCAATGGCGTCAAAGTTGCGCTGCACGATCTTGCGCCCCTTGCGCCCGTAGGTCTTTTCCACCGCATGCTTGATCTTTTCGATAGCCTCCCCCCGCGGCAACACGCCGGAAATGGCAAAGAAACAGGTCTGCATGATAGTGTTGATGCGCCGTCCCATGCCCGAGGTTTTGGCAACGGCATAGGCGTCGATGACCCAGAGCCTGATATTCTTGTCCAGCATTTCCTGCTGCATGGTTTTGGGCAGGGTTTGCCAGACCTGCTCCGGGGCGACATTGGTGTTGAGCAGGAATACCGCTCCGGGCGCAGCCTTTTCCAGCAAATTGAACCGCTCGACAAACTGCGGTTGATGGCAGCCGATGAAGCTGGCCTCGCCATCCTCAATCAGGTAGCTGGCGCGGATGGGACGAGGACTGAAGCGCAGATGGGAAACGGTTACCGCCCCTGCTTTCTTTGAATCATAGACAAAATAGCCCTGCACAAACTGGTCGGTTTCTTCACCGATAA
>JAMOMB010000041.1 GCA_027068795.1 Sedimenticola sp.
TGGGTGCCCATCAACCCAAATCAGACATCACCACTAAGCTACTGGTTGCCCGACAGTGGGGCCTACTTGCGCTATGGTTATTACACCAGCACAGGAACCACCTGGGATTACTTTCAAGGCGAACCGCTTCGAGCAAACGCAAACCACCAAGGCATTGATCTGACTCTGTTGGCTGGCGACCGCATCAGTGGCACCCTGTCCTTACCGGAAGGCCAGGCGGCGCCAACCGGGGGAATCAGCCTGGAAATACAAAGCAATGACATCCATTCCATGCAGAGAGAATATGCCTATGTGACCATTGCCGAAAATGAATCTGCCGTAGATTATACCTTGGTGCAGATCCCGGATGCAGAAGCGCAATGGAAAATCTCCTACATCCACCACGGGCTTGAACCCTATATTCAAAAAGGGTTTTACGCCTGGAATGGCACTGTTTGGGACAGCAGCAAGGCATCCTTGCTCGATGGGGGAAGAACACATGACGGCATCAACCTGCAATTGCTCAAGGATATTCCTGACAGCTGCCCCCTGGCCGATGAAGTCATTTCCGGCCCGATATTGTATGAGGAGGATTTTCACTGTTCAGCCGAATCCTCGATAACCGCCGGATCTCCCCAAGGGGTCGTCGTGGGCAAGGGCGTTCACGTCCTGTACTCAGCGCCACAGGTAGAACTCAAACCCGGGTTTTCCGTAAATGGTGGTGTTTTCAGGGCGGGGAACAACCTGCTGCCCTGATATACCGTGAGTTTCTATCCGATTAGCATCTATTAACCCGGCGGCCAGTGCATCGGGCGGCCGCCCAGCACATGCATATGGATATGGAATACGGTCTGCCCCGCACCGGCATTGCAATTGAATACGGTGCGGTATCCCTCTTCGGCAATACCTTCCTGCCGGGCCACGGTTTTTGCCGCCAGGGACATTTTTCCAACCAGCTCCGCATCCTCCGGTTGCAGATCATTCAGGGTCGAGATATGCCGCCGGGGGATCACCAGCACATGGGTGGGCGCTTGGGGATTGAGATCCCGAAACGCCAGCACGTCCTCGTTTTCATAGAGGATATCCGCCGGAATCTCCCCGGCGGCGATTTTGCAGAATATGCAATCAGTCATATCGTATTCCCCGTAGTTTTGCTCAACCCACCTTGCGCCGCCCGACGAATGCATGAGCCAGGGTGCCGCCGTCCACATACTCCAGCTCCCCGCCAAGAGGCACGCCGTGGGCGATGCGGGTTGCCTGGATACCCTTGTCTGCGGCCATATCGCTGATATACTGCGCCGTAGCCTCGCCTTCCACCGTGGGATTGGTCGCCAGAATCAACTCTTCCACCCTGCCTTCCGACAAGATAGCGGCCAGTTGATCCAGACCAATCTCCCGCGGGCCAATGCCATCCAGTGGTGAAAGCCTGCCCCCCAGCACGAAATACCGGCCGCGATAATCCGTCGCCTGTTCAATGGCCAGCACATCCGCCGGCGTTTCCACCACACAGAGCTGGGCATGGCTGCGCTGCTCGTTGGCGCACAGCCCGCACAGGTCGTTTTCACTAAGGGTGCGGCAACGTCGGCAATGGCCGATATTGTCCACCGCCTGCACCAACAGCCGGGAAAGCCGGCGGCCGCCATCACGGTCACGCTCGAGAATATGGAATGCCATGCGCTGGGCGGTTTTCGGCCCGACGCCGGGCAGGCAGCAGAAGCTGTCCATCAGTTGCTGCAACAGGGAGTTTCCCGTCATTTCAGAATGGCAGTTTCATACCCGGAGGCAGGGAGAGACCAGCGGTCAGACCGCTCATCTGGTCTTTGGTTTTTTCCTCGATACGATGCACGGCATCATTGCAGGCCGCCGCAATCAGGTCTTCCAGCATTTCCTTGTCGTCACCCACCAGGGAATCATCGATTTCCACGCGGCGCACTTCATGGCGGCCATTCATGGTGACCTTGACCAGGCCGCCACCGGATTCTCCGGTTATTTCCGCCTTCGCCAGTTCTTCCTGGGCCTTTTGCATATCGGCCTGTATTTTTTGGGCCTGTTTCATCAGGTTCCCTATACCACCTTTCATAACATCACCTAGATTCGTTGCTATTGAGTTTGATGCTGTCCACCAGCAATTCGCCATCGAAATCGTCTTTCAGCACCTGCACCACCGGATCGCTCTGCATGGCTTGCACCGCCGCCGCCTGCTTTTCCCGGCGCTGGCGCTCGCTGATCTGGGCCGGCGTTTCCTCAGCGGCTTCCGCAACTTCGATTTCCATGCGGATACTCCGCCCCAGATAGCTTTCCAGCGCCTGTTGCAACTTCTGCCGCGGCATGGCGCCTGCCAAGGCGCCACCCGCAGGGTCGAGGGTGAGCAACAGGTGGCCATCCTGCCAGGATTTTACCGTACAGTGCGCCGCCAGTTGAGAGGAAACCCCTCCCAGTTTCAGTTGCGGCAGCACACGGTGCCAATCATTCAGACCGGCAGTTTTCCCTGGCGCCGGTTCCCGCACCTCCGCCACCGGCTTTTCCACCCCGACCGACGCCTCGTTTCCCGCAGGAGCGGATTCCCTTCGTTTCACGGGCGGGGGATGACTGGGAGGCTCGTCCGCCGGTTCCGGCGCGACTGGCCGGAAAGCCAGCATGCGCAGCAGAATCATTTCGAAACCGCTGCGGGGATCCGGGGCGAAAGGCAGATCTCTCTGGCCGCGCAAGGCGATTTCATAGAAAAGCTGCACGTCTTCCCCATGCAGCAGGGCAGCCAACTCCTGCAGCGCCCGTATGTCCCCCCAGCTTGCATCCGCAGTCTGTGGAGAAGCCTGATACAAAGCGATACGATGCAGCAGCAACAGCAAGTCCTTCAACAGGGTGGGAAAATCCACTGACTGCTGGGACGCCATGGCAACCTGCTCCAGCACCGCAGCGGCATCATTGTCGATAACCGCCCGCAGCAGCCGGGGCAGCTGATCCTGCGCAACCACGCCCAACATGGTTTTCACGTCTTCTTCCCTGACCTCCCCGCCGCCGAAGGCAATGGCCTGATCCAGCAAACTCAGCCCGTCGCGCATGCTGCCATCCGCCATCCTGGCCAGCAAATCCAGCGCCGGCGCTTCCCATTCCACTTTCTCCGCCTGCAATATACATTCAAACTGCCCGCGGATCTGTTCCAGGGGCATGCGCTTCAAATTCATCTGCAAACAGCGCGAGAGTACGGTAACCGGCACTTTTTGCGGATCCGTGGTCGCCAACAGGAACTTGACGTGGGGCGGTGGTTCTTCCAGGGTTTTCAACAAGGCGTTGAAGCTGGAGTTGGAAAACATGTGCACCTCA
>JAMOMB010000042.1 GCA_027068795.1 Sedimenticola sp.
CCCAGCGGGCGGCCCGCCTGGACCCCATCGAGGCCCTGCGCGCCGAGTAGCCTGTCTCACATCCCGGCCTGTGTCGGGCGCATTGGTTGATCCAGTCCGTCTCTGCCCAGCCTTGATAAGTCTTCTTCCCGTCTCCATGTGAATGTTTGTACTGGCGAGGTATTGCCAATCCATCAAATTGGAGCAACAGAATGATTCAAGTAAACGACAAGACCATTGAAACGGATGAAGAAGGTTATCTCCTCAATCCGGATGACTGGGATGAAGCTGTGGCCGAGGCCATTGCGGCGCAGGAAGGCCTGAAGCTGACAGACGCCCATTGGGGAATGATCTATTACTTCCGCGAGTACTACGAAGAGCATATGCGTCATCCGAGTATGCATATCTTTCTGAAAACCCTGGGGCGGCGGCATGGCAAGCGTTACCGTGATACCGGGGCCTACCGGGAGTTTCTTTATCGGCTGTTCCCGAAAGGGCCGGTGCAAATGGTATGCAAGCTTGCGGGACTGCCCAAGCCTCTGGATGAAATTGAAGAGTAACAGGAGAATAGAAAATGAAAAAATCGATGAACAGGTTGTTCTTTCCGGCATTGCTGGGGCTTGCGCTGACCGTGACGGGAATGGTTCAGGCAACGTCTTTGCCGGAAAAGGCCCAGGAAAAATCCGCAGAAAGTCAATCGGTGCAGGCGCAAGTGGACAAGTCTTCTGCCGACAAGGCAGCCAGCCAGCGTGACAAAATTGTAGAAGAGGCCGTTGCTGCAATCGAACAGACGCAAAAAGCGTTGCAGGCGTTGAATGACGGTAAGACGGATGATGCGCTCAAGGCGCTGGAGGTCGCCACGGGCAAGCTGGAGTTGATATTGGCGCGGGATCCCGAGCTGGCCCTTGTTCCTGTAGCAGTGGATATGGTGACCTATGATCTGTTTGCCAGCCCGGATACGGTCAAGGCTGTGATTCAGGAAGCCAAGGATTTCCTTGATGAGGGAGAAGTGCAGAAGGCTCGCGGTCTGGTGGCGAACCTGGCCAGTGAGGTGGTGATCAGCACTACCGCAATTCCTCTTGCCACCTATCCGGACGCCATCAAGGCCATTTCGCCATTGCTCGACAAAGGTGAGACCGAGGCGGCCAAGGTGGCGCTGCAGGCGGCCCTCAATACCCTGGTGGTAACAACGGATGTGATTCCTCTGCCCCTGCTGCGCAGCCAGCACATGTTGGCAAGGGCGGAAGAGCTGGCGGAAAACAAGGAGCGTTCAGAGAAAGACAACAAGCTGCTGGATGGTCTTCTGAAAGCCGCCACCGTGGAGCTGAAGCTGGCGGAAGCACTGGGTTACGGGAACCGCAAGGCGTTCAAGCCCCTGTATGAACAGATCGATGAAATCAAGGAGAAGTCCGCTGGTGGAAAAAGCGGCAAAGGTTGGTTCGACAAGCTGAAAAAGCAATTGTCCGAACTGTTTTAATTGAAAGCTATTGCAGGCCGGCCAGCATGACCGGCCTGCATTTTTTTATATCTCGGTTGCAGCGCTGTTGAACACGACAGTTGTTGTTGCCGGGGTGCTATCTCCCCCAATAGGGGGTCTCTATTCCTTCTCCCAGATCCGCCCGTATCAACCGGCTGCGCACTTCCAGCAGTTTTTCGATCAATGCCGGTTCCGCCTGTTCATAGGCGGCGGCGTCCGGTATGCGTTTCACCACGACCCCCAGCAATTCGGTGATGGCGTTGCCGATGGAGTTCTGGCTGATGGTGACGATGAGCTTGCCTTCATCGTTGCGGTAGATGAGCTGCTTGAAGGCGGGTTGCCAGCGAATGGCGTTGGCGTATTTTGCATCGGTGATGCAGCGCTCGCGCACTTTCTTTGCGGTGGCCAGAAACTCGTTGTTGAACAGCAGCTTTCTTTCGATCTGTTCCGGGAACCAGGCGTTCTTGGGCAGGGGCGCGTTGCGAGTGGAGACCTGGGTGAAGAAGGTGCGATAGAAGTCGATGAAGCCTTTGAGGATCTCGTCGTATTCCCGCCAGAAGCAAATGTCTTTCAGGCGTTTCGCACCACCCTGGATCTCCCAGCTTGGCAGGCCCTGCGGGTAGCCGGTGAGATGGATTCGTGAGCTGCCCTCGTCCGCCAGTTTGAGGATTTTCAGGTCCAGCCCGTCGAAGAAATCCTGATACACATCCCGCATGTGTTTCTGAAACAGGCTGTGTTGACCGCCGTCGGTGAGGTTGGGATTGTCCTTGTCCGCCAGCTTCGCCTCGCGCAGTTGTTGCATGTCGAAGGCGATGAAGTGATTGTGCAACATGCGGATGCTGGGTACGCCGGGAGAGGTCAGGGACCAGGTGGCGTCCAGACTGGCCTCGCCGGCAAGAATCAGGGCATCGGCGGGATCGGGAAACAACTCCAGCATGTAGTCGATGAGGATCTGGTTCATGCGGTTCCAGACGTGTTTCACATCGTCCGGCACCTGGGTGCGGCGCACCGGACGCCCCAGGGGGTTGAGTATGCATTTGGACGTGTTGTAGATGATGGAGGTATCGAAGAGGTTGCTGTGCCCCAGGGCCTTGCGGTACAGCAACAGGTTTTCCGGGTTGCGCAACAGGCCGTTGTTGTTCTCCAGGTCGTTGAGGTTCTCGGTGCTGTTGAAAAATTCGTTGGGGGCCATGCCTTCGGGCACATCCAGGGGAATGGGGCGAAAAGGGGTGGTGATTTCTCTGGGGCCGGTTTGCATCAGGATATTTCCTGCATTTTCAACAAAGTCGTCATTCTAGCGGTTCATGCCCGGCGGGGATAATCCGCCCTTTGTATTTCGGCATAGGGGAATTCAATCGGCCTGCTGCCGCGGGATCAGTCGGGATGGTCTTCTTCATCGGATTGTTCCGGGTCATTGTTCATTGCATCCTCCTTGAATGGCGTGGCATGTACAGAGTCCTTGCGGGCATGCCGGAATGACGTTTTTTAGGCGCCTTATATCGTCATAGATTGCGGATCAAACCATCGCTTGTAGCGTCTGCTTGTTTGTCCGGGGCAGCCCGGGGGTCGGATTCCGCTTCTGGCTGTAGTAGCATCTGTCGCCATGATTTCGCAAAACCGCCATCGAACGGGAAAATGTAGCCTGCTGGTGTTCCTGCTGCTGGTGACGGCCGCTGCCTGGGGCGGCGAGGGGGATTTGCGGGAATGCGCCCTGAGCCACCCCCGCCTGCCCAAGGTGGTGAACGCCCAGTGCCGGGAATTCCAGGTTCCCCTGGATTACGACCAGCCCCAGGGGGAGAAAATTCAGCTGCATGTGGCGGTGGTTCCCGCCAGTGGAAAGGCC
>JAMOMB010000043.1 GCA_027068795.1 Sedimenticola sp.
GCGCAACCGGGTCATGGCTTGCATCCGCCCTCGCACTGATCTTGCCGCCCGAAGACGGTATTTCCCCAATCATCAATAGCTTGGGCTATTGATTCAATCGAAAACCCGCCTCTGAACGGCGATCCCAGTACGGTCATCAAACGCCCGAGTGAAGCATCCGGGTGGGAATCGAGCAGCGAAAGGGCTATTGCGCTCCAGACGCCACGAGGAGGGCACACATCCCGTTGCGGTGAAAATTCAGTGTCTTCCGGCTGGTTTTCTGTGGTTTAATGCTACCGATGAGGGACAATGCCTGATCTGGAAGAGACTCCGGCGTCCACGTCTTTGAAATTACTCAAGAACAAATTGACAGATATGGCCGGTCGGAACTAGAGCTGGAGCAGTTGGCCAAGCTTTGTCCGCACATGTTTATTGGGACAGGAAGCATGTTATGAGTACCCCGCAATCAGGGATACCCACAGGCAAAGAACCGGAAGGGGGGACACCCCCAGCGGAGCCGATTCGCACAAAAAAGAGTTCCTGGGTAATGCTCATGGTGCTGGTGCTGTACGGAATACTCGCGGTGCTGGTCATTTTCAACGGCTATCAGGAGTACCAGTCTCTTCGTCTGCTGGAAGCGAATGCCGGCGCTGTTACCGCACCCGGCCTGACCCTTTCCCGCCTGGTGCTCAGCAACGGCTTGCTGCTGGTGTTGATGCTGGTGGCGCCGGCAATCCTCATGTATGTACTGGTCGGGCGGGAGAAAGAGCTGCAACAAATGCGCGTCCAGCACGAAGCACTGCAATCCCAGCTGCGTTACCAGAGTTTCCACGACCCCCTGACTTCCCTGCCAAACCGCATGCTGCTGGAAGAGCAGCTCAGCAACAAGATCGCCGATGCCCGCCGCTCGGGAAAGCGCTTTCTCTTTTTACTGGCCAGCCTGAATGACTTCAAGCGCATCAACAAGAACCTGGGCTATGAAATCGGCGACGATGTCTTGCGCCTCGTCGCCCAGAATATCGTAAACGGCCTGCGCGACGCAGACACCGTCGCTCGCTTCGACGGGGATGTATTCGCCATCGTCGCGGACATCAATGAAAAGGCGGAGGCAAACATCATTGCCCGGAAAGTGCAGAGCAGCCTGGGCCGCCCCATTGATGTCGCGGACTCTCCTTTGACGGTGAGCGCCGCCATTGGCGCCGCCCTTTTCCCCGATCAGGGCGAGGACATGGCGGTGCTCATCAAGCATGCTGACAACGCCGTGACCCAGGCCCGGGCGGCGGGAAACAACAACATTGTATTTTCCGAAGAAGACGCCAGCAGCGGCATGGAACGCCTGGCGCTGATCACCGGCATCAAGGACGCCATGCTGGAAGGCCATCTGAGCATGGTCTATCAGCCCAAACTGAAGCTCACCGCGCCAGACACCCATACCTTTGAAGCGCTGCTGCGCTGGCAACATCCGGAACACGGCCTGCTGCCCTGCGACATGTATATTCCCCTGGTGGAACAAACCCGCCACATCATCGACCTTACCCACTGGACGGTGGAGAATATTTTTTCCACCCAACGCGACCTGCTGAACCAGGGCATAAACATCAGCATCGCCATCAATCTGTCTACCCGGGTGCTGGACGAGGACGGCTTTCCCCTATGGGTGGAGCGCATGATCAGTCAGTACGGACTGGATCCCGCGCAGGTCCGGTTCGAGGTTACGGAAAGCGCCATCATGCAGGATTCGGAGCGCGCCCTGCAGGTGTTGCTGCAACTGGCGGCCATTGGCGTTGGCCTGAGCATCGATGATTTCGGGGTTGGGCATTCCTCCCTTGCCTATCTTTCCCGCCTGCCGGTGGACGAACTCAAGGTGGACAAGAGTTTTGTACTCAACATGATCCGCTGGGAAAGTGACCGGGCGATAGTCCGGGCAACCATCAACCTGGCCCATGATCTCGGATTGAGCGTGGTGGCGGAAGGCGTAGAGGACATGGATCAGGCGGCCATATTGCGGGAAATGGAGTGCGACATGCTCCAGGGCTACTACATCAGCCACCCGCTGACCGAAGAACAGTTGCAACAATGGATCTCGTCCCAGGCTGCCTGAATACCAGCTAAGGCATTGCTTCGATAAAGAAAACACAAGCCGCCCCCAAAATGGGCGCAAATTTTCTCCGAATAATATCTGTTGACCTAAATAAGCTTTTTTTGTTATACATACGGGGTTTTTATCACGTCCCGGTGGGGCGGCATCTTTAACGTAACCGAGAATAACTGGAGTTGGGAAATGAAAAAAATCATCGTGATCGCGGCGCTGGCCGCTGGCATGGGTTCTTTTGGTTCGGCAGTAGCTGCGGGTGACGCGGCCGCAGGCAAGGCAAAAGCCGCCGTATGCGTCGCTTGCCATGGCGCCAATGGCATCAGCGCCAATGCCCTGTGGCCAAACCTGGCTGGTCAGAAGGCAGACTATATGGTCAAGCAAATGAAAGCCTTCAAGGACGGTACGCGCAAGGATCCCTTGATGTCTCCCCAGGCGGCCCAGCTGTCTGATCAGGATATGGAAAACCTGGCAGCATACTTTGCCGGCCTGAAGTAAGTCGACCCAAAAACAGGGGGCAGCCGAATGCGCCCTGTTTTTTTTATAAATCAAGAATTATTGAATGTACTTGGAGTATGAAATGAAAAAAGCACTGTTGATTGCTTCCTTTGTGGCCCTGGCCGTTTCTGGTGTTGCACAAGCAGCTGGTGACGCGGAAGCCGGCAAAACAAAGTCCGCAGCTTGTGCCGCCTGTCATGGTGCGGATGGCAACAGCGGCGCAAACCCCCTGTGGCCCAAACTGGCTGGCCAGCACCCCAAGTACATCGCCAAACAGCTGCATGATTTCAAGGACAACAAGCGCACGGACGCCACCATGGCGCCCATGGCCGCACCCTTGCAGGATCAGGACATTGAAGACCTGGCCGCCTATTTCTCCGGCCTGAGCCGCAGCATTGGCGAGGCCGCAGCCGACAAGGTGGCGCTGGGACAAAGCCTGTACCGCGCCGGCAGCAGCAATGGCGCGCCCGCCTGCAATGGTTGCCACGGCCCTGATGGACATGGCAACGGTCCCGCCAATTTCCCTGCGCTGAGCGGCCAGAGCGCCGCCTATGTGGCCAAGCAGCTCCGGGATTTTCGCTCCGGCGCCCGCAACAATGACCTGAACGGCATGATGGCTGGCGTTGCCGCCAAGCTGACAGATGAGGAAATCGAAGCAGTTTCCCAGTATGTACAGGGCCTGCATTGATTTGCCGACTTGTTCAAAACCGAAAGACCCCGCCCCGCTGCGGGGTTTTTTCTGCCTGCCGGAAAATCAGGCCTGGTGCTCCCAGGGTTCGTGTATTTCCAGGGTGCAGCCATAGCCGAAATAGCCATGGCGCTCTTCGTCTGTCCTGCGTTTGATCTGCATCTGCATATGCACCGGGGCCGGGTCGTACTCTGACTTCATCACCACATTCAATGCATCGTCGATTTGCAGTTGCTCCGGCAGCCACAACATGGCCCCGGTGGTGCTGATATTGGCGAGAAAGCCTGTGCGGTATTCTTTCCCGCCCTGTTTCCGGTAATGCACCGGGCCATGCCATTCCACCCGTGGACTGATTCTTCGATCCATTCTTGCTCCACACTCAGTAGCGACAACCTGTCTTACATTATGGCAGATTCTGCTGAATACACCTGCTGTCATAGCGCCTATCGTTCAACGCCTTGCAAACAGATGGGGGAGAACGTCATGGTAAGTGGTGGCAAAATGCACCTTGAGGCCCTTGCGGATATGGGCGGGAATCTCCTCCCAGTCGCCCCGGTTGTCCATCGGCAAGATCAGTTCACGGACGCCCGCACGGCGGGCGGCAATGACTTTTTCACGAATGCCGCCGACGGGAAACACCTCACCGGTCAGGGTCAGTTCACCGGTCATGGCGATATTGCGCACGGGCTTGTCCAGGGCCAGGGACAACAATGCTGAGGCCATGGTCACCCCCGCGGAAGGGCCGTCCTTGGGGGTGGCGCCAGCGGGAACATGCAGATGAATGAAGGATTTTTCAAAAAAATCCTGCTCAATGCCAAACTGTTCCGCATGGCTGATGACATAGCCATAGGCGATTTCCGCAGACTCCTTCATCACATCGCCAAGCTGCCCGGTAAGCTTGAAGCCCCGCACGAAGCTGTGGGTATGCACGGCTTCGATGCTCAGGGTGGCGCCACCCATGGCCGTCCAGGCCAGGCCAGTAACCACGCCCGCGCCGGAGAGCTTGCGTTCATCACGAAATACCGCCGGACCCAGATAGTCTCCCAGGTTCTCCAGGGTAATCTCCACGGGCGGCTCGGCCCCTTCCAGCATTTTCACCACGGCCTTGCGTACGATTTTGGCCAGTTGCTTGTCCAGGCGGCGCACACCGGCATCCCGGGCATAGTCCTGGATGATCCGGCGCATGACCGGCGCCTTGATCTTTACCTGGCCGCGCTTCAGGCCGGCGCTCTTGATCTGCTTGGGCAGCAGAAAGCGCCGGGCGATTTGCAGCTTGTCTTCGGCGATGTAGCCGGACAGCTGAATGACTTCCATACGATCCAGCAAGGGCGCCGGAATGGTATCGAGCTGGTTGGCGGTGCAGATGAACAGGGTTTCGGAAAGGTCGAAGCGCAGATCCAGATAGTGATCCAGAAACTCCGCATTCTGCTCCGGATCCAGCACTTCCAGCAGGGCGGACGCCGGATCGCCCTGGAAGCTGGCGCCGATCTTGTCGATTTCATCCAGCATGATCACCGGGTTCTGGGTGCCCACCTGCTTCATGGCCTGGATAAACTTGCCGGGCATGGCGCCTACATAGGTGCGGCGGTGACCCTTGATTTCGGCCTCGTCGCGCATCCCGCCCACGGAGAAACGGTAGAACTTGCGGTTCATGGCCTGGGCCACGGATTTGCCGATGGAGGTCTTGCCCACGCCGGGGGGGCCGACCAGCAGAATCATGGAACCCTTGATTTCTCCGCGCTGAATGCCCAGGGCGAGAAATTCCAGGATGCGCTCCTTCACATCATCCAGGCCGAAATGATCCTTGTCCAGCACCTTGCGGGCATGGGCCAGATCCAGGTTGTCTTCGGACTCCTTTCCCCAGGGAAGCAGGGTGATCCAATCCAGATAATTGCGCGTTACATTGTATTCCGCCGAGCTGGTGTCGAGAATGGAAAGCTTGTCCAGTTCCTCCTCCACCCGCTCCCTGGCCTCGTCGCTGAGTTCCAGGGCCTCCATACGCTGGCGAAACTTGTCGATATCCGCAGTACGGTCGTCCTTGGAAATGCCCAGTTCCTGCTGAATGACCTTGAGCTGTTCCCGCAGGAAAAACTGCCGCTGCTGTTCGTCCATATGCTCTTCCACGGCATCGCGGATCTTCTGCTGGGAGCGCGCAAGCTCCAGCTCCTTGCTGAGCAGGGCCAGCACCTTTTCCATGCGCGGCAGCAGGGCCACGGTTTCCAGAATTTCCTGCTGCTCCTGTTTGCTGGCGGAAGTAAGGCCGGTGGCGAAATCCGCCAGCAGGGAGGGATTTTCCGGACCGAAGCGATCCAGAAAAAAGCGCAATTCTTCCTGCAGCAGGGGATTCAGGGGCAGCAGCTCCTTGATGGTATTGACGATGGCCAGGGCGTAGGCCTTGATTTCCTTGGTCAACTTTCCCGATGGCTCACGCAGGTAGTCCACCCGCGCCACATAGGGCGGCTCATCGCTGATATGCTTGTCGATGCGAAAGCGCTGCAGGCACTCCACCAGCACCTGCAATTGGCCATCTACCTCATGCACCTTGTGAATCCGGCCCACGGTGCCAACCCGGTACATGGCCTTGGTGGTGGTTTTTTCCGCCTCGTCATCCGCCGTGAGCACCAGGCCGATGAGGTCGGACCCGGACTCGCGAATCGCCTTGAGGGTAGGCGCCCAATATTTGGCGTCCATGAGCAGCGGCACCCCCTGGCCGGGGAAAAACGGCCGGGCGGCAATGGGCAGGAGATGGATGATGCCGGGCAACACTTCGTCTGCGCGGGCGAGCAACTGGCTTTCGTCATTCATAATGGTTATTGTTCAAAACTTCCCTGGATGTAAGTACATATGGCCAAAAACAGCAATTTCAATCTGTTGTCCCGGCGTTGGCGAGACAGGCAAAATCCTTGGCGGACAATTGCTCCGCCCGCGCCTGGGGATCGATGCCGCAGTTTTCCATGGCTTCTTCCGCCACCCACCCCTTGAGCGTGTTGCGCAGGGTCTTGCGCCGCTGGGAGAAAGCCTGCGTTACCACCTTGGCGAACAGGGCAGGATCATCGATAGGAAAGGGCGGTTCTTGGTAGGGAATCAGGCGCACGAAGGCCGACGCCACCTTGGGCGCCGGCTGGAAAGCGCCCGGGCCGATGGGAAACAGCATATGCACCCGGCAAACAGCCTGCAGCATTACGCTCAGGCGGCCATAGGTTTTGCTTCCCGGCCCGGCGGCCATGCGCTCCACCACCTCTTTTTGCAGCATGAAATGCATGTCTTGCAGGCAGCGGGCATTTTCCAGCAGGTGGAACAACAGGGGGGTGGAGATGTTGTAGGGCAGGTTGCCGACGATGCGCAGCTTTTCTCCGCCTACCGCAAGCTGACAGAAATCGAACTTCAGGGCATCCGCGGCATACAAGTGAAACCCCGGGTGATCCGCCCATTTCCGGCCAAGCAGCCGCACCAGATCCCGATCCAGCTCGATGGCGTCCAGCCTGCCAGCGGCAGCCAGCAGATGTTCGGTAATGGCGCCCTGGCCGGGGCCGATTTCCACCAGATGCTGGTCGCGACCGGGGTGGATGGCGCGGATAATCCTGTCGATGACGCCGGGATCATGAAGGAAATTCTGCCCGAACCGCTTGCGTGCTCTATGTGCCATGCACACATTGTACCCTTGATTTCCTCCCGTTGTGGTCTATTGGTTTAAGGAGAGGATGATTGTGAGGAACATGAAATGTCTGAACATTGCACCGATGTCCTGATCCATATCGAGGAAGACCTGGATGACGCCAATATTCACGAGATCGAGCGAGATATCAGCATGATCGAGGGTGTTTACAGCGTTTGCGTCCATGAAAATACTCGCCATCTGATGCTGGTGGACTATGATCCCGAGCACATCGCCCCCTGGGAATTTCTGGAAAAGGTGGAGAACCGCGGCCTGCATGGCGCATTGATCGGTCTGTAAACGGCATTTCCGCCCGCCCCGGATTCACGGAAAATGGCGTAATTTGCCTGGAAGTTATACAATTTCCAGCCATTCCTCGTTTTCTCAACTCTATGTCAGGCAAGCTGTATATCAAAACCTTTGGGTGCCAGATGAACGAGTACGATTCCAGCAAGATGGAAGACGTACTGCGGGATGCTCACGGGCTGGAAATCACCAACGACCCCGAAGCGGCGGACATGCTGCTGCTGAACACCTGCTCCATCCGGGAAAAGGCCCAGGAAAAGGTGTTTTCCCTCCTGGGACGCTGGAAGGACTGGAAGCAGGAAAAGCCTGACCTGGTGATTGGCGTGGGCGGCTGCGTCGCCAGCCAGGAGGGCGAGACCATCCGCCGCCGGGCGCCCTTCGTCGATCTGGTGTTCGGCCCCCAGACCCTGCACCGCCTGCCACAGATGCTGGACAAGCTGCGCAAGGACAAACAACCCGTGGTGGACGTGAGCTTTCCCGAGATCGAGAAATTTGACCGTCTGCCCGAACCCCGCGCCGAAGGACCCACGGCCTTTGTCTCCATCATGGAAGGCTGCTCCAAATACTGCACCTACTGCGTGGTGCCCTACACCAGGGGCACGGAGATTAGCCGCCCCTTTGACGACGTGATCACCGAAGTGGCCCAGCTCGCCGCCCAGGGGGTGCGCGAAGTAAACCTCCTGGGGCAGAATGTGAACGCCTACCGGGGCCAGATGCACGATGGGGAGATCGCCGACCTGGCCCTGCTCATCCGCTATGTGGCGGCCATCGCCGGTATCGAACGCATCCGCTTCACCACCTCCCACCCCGTGGAATTTTCCGATTCCCTCATCGAGGTCTACGCAGAAGTGCCGGCGCTGGTGAGCTTCCTGCATCTGCCGGTGCAGTCCGGCTCCGACCGCATCCTCATGGCCATGAAGCGCGGCCACAGCGCCTTCGAGTACAAGCAGAAGATCAAGCGTCTGCGCCGGATACGGCCGGACATGAGCATTTCCTCGGACTTCATCGTCGGCTTTCCCGGCGAAACGGACGAGGATCACCATCTCACCATGCAGCTCATCGAGGAGATCGGTTTCGACCAGTCCTTCAGCTTCATCTACAGCCGTCGCCCCGGCACCCCGGCGGCGGACTATGAGGACGACGTGCCTCACCAGATCAAGCAGGCCCGCCTCATGGCGCTGCAACAGGCCATCAACACCAACGCCCAGCGCATCAGCCGCCAGATGGTGGGCAGCGTGCAGCGGGTGCTGGTGGAGCGCCACGCGCGCAAGGACGCCCGCGAGCTGGCCGGACGCACGGAAAACAACCGGGTGGTGAATTTCGCCGGCCCGGCTTCCCTCATCGGGCAGTTCGTGGATGTGCGCATCACGGGCGCCCTGCCCAATTCACTGCGTGGAGAACTGCCGGAACCCGCTGCCGCCGCGGCCACCGCCTGAACCCTGTATGACCCAAGCCCTGGCATCCGACCACCCCGAATCCCTGGATCTGATCCTCACTCCTGACAACAACGAGCGCCTGCGCAACCTCTGCGGCCAGCTCGATGAACATCTGCGCCTGCTGGAACGCCGCCTGGGAATAGAGATCAACAACCGCGGCAACAATTTCCGTCTCATCGGCGCCGCGCCCGCCATTGCCGCAGGCAGCCAGGTGCTGCAAGGGCTGTACCAAGACACGAGGGAAGAAACGCTCACGCCAGCAGCAGTGCATCTCGCCCTGCAGGCATCCGGCGTGGAGCAACTGCTGCTGGCCGCCGAACCGGATGCGCCCGAGGTGGTGATCAAGACCAAGCGCGGCATGGTGCGTGGCCGCGGCCCTCACCAGAAGGAATACCTGCACAAGGTCATGACCCATGACATCAATTTCGGCGTGGGCCCGGCGGGCACGGGCAAGACCTATCTGGCCGTGGCCTGCGCGGTGGAGGCCCTGGAGCGCGACCAGGTGCGCCGCATCATGCTGGTGCGCCCGGCGGTGGAGGCGGGCGAGCGCCTGGGTTTTCTGCCCGGCGATCTGGCGCAGAAGATCGATCCCTATCTGCGGCCCCTCTATGACGCCCTGTACGAAATGCTGGGCTTCGAGCGCGTACACAAGCTGGTGGAGCGCAATGTCATCGAGATCGCGCCCCTGGCCTATATGCGCGGCCGCACCCTGAACGAGTCTTTCATCATTCTCGATGAAGCCCAGAACACCACCCCGGAACAAATGAAGATGTTTCTCACCCGCATCGGCTTCGGCTCCACCGCCGTCATCACCGGGGACGTGACCCAGGTGGATCTGCCACGCCACCAGCAATCCGGCTTGCGCCAGGCCACGGAGATTCTGGCGAAAGTGGACGGCATCAGCTTTACCTTCTTCAACGCCCGGGACGTAGTGCGCCATCCCCTGGTGCAGGAAGTGGTCCAGGCATACGACCGTCATGAGAACAGTGAAGAATGAATCCAGGATTGGAGATTCAGCTTGCAAGCAAGGACAAGGATCTGCCTGCGAACGAAGACCTTGGGGCATGGACGCGGCTTGCGCTGGGAGAAGATGCTGCAGATGCCGGCATCGTCATCCGCATCGTGGATGAAGAGGAAAGCCGCCAGCTCAATCACAAATACCGGGGCAGGGACGCATCCACCAACGTCCTTTCCTTTCCTTTCACAGCGCCCCCCGGGGTGCCTGTAAACCATATCGGCGATCTGGTGATCTGCGCGCCCGTGGTCCGCGCCGAGGCAGACGCACAGGGCAAGCCCCTGCTGCATCACTGGGCGCACATGATCGTGCATGGCGTCCTGCATCTGCGGGGCTATGCGCATACAACCAATGAGGATGCCGAGCGTATGGAGTCTCTGGAGCGGAAGCTGCTGCAGCGCATGGGCATTCCTGATCCCTACAGCGAAACAGAATGAACGACAACGACCCTTCGAAACCTTCCCCCCTGCGCCGCTTTCTCGGCAGGATCCTCAAGCCCCTGATACAGGCCGAGCCGGAAAACCGCGAGCAACTGGTGCAGATTCTCAAGCAGGCCCGCACCCGGCATTTGATGGATGGCGAAGCCCTTTCCATGATGGAGGCGGTGCTCCAGGTCTCCGAGCTGCGGGTGCGGGACATCATGATTCCCCGGGCGCGCATGGTGGTGGTGGAAAGGGACAAATCCGTGGAAGAGCTGTTGCCTGTGATCATCGAATCCGCGCACTCCCGCTTCCCCGTCATCGGCGACGACCGCAGCGAGGTGGTGGGCATTCTCCTGGCCAAGGATCTGCTGCAATACTGCGGGCAACACAGCTCCGCATTCAACATGCGCGACGTGTTGCGTTCGGCGGTATTCGTGCCGGAGAGCAAGCGCCTGAACGTGTTGCTCAAGGAATTCCGCGTCAGCCGCAACCACATGGCCATCGTCATCGACGAGTATGGCGGCGCAGCCGGGCTGATCACCATCGAGGACGTACTGGAACAAATCGTCGGCGAAATCGAGGATGAATACGATTTCGACGAAGGCGCATACATCCTCAAGCGCGGCAAGGATCTGTATACCGCCAAGGCCCACACCACCATCGAGGACTTCAACGAATTCTTCGGCACCGAATTCGATGACGACGACTACGACACCATCGGTGGCATGGTGGTCAACGCCCTGGGGCATCTGCCCCAGCGGGGAGAGGCGGTGGAAATTGGCGACTTCCGGTTCACCGTGGTGCGGGCGGACAGTCGCAAGGTGCGCCTGCTGAATATCGAGCGCCTGCCGGGCTGACCCCCTGGCGCACCGCGCCGCCAGCGATTCCGCCAAATGGACCACAAGGGCAACACCATACTGATCTTGTTCCTCGCCTTTCTCGGCGGCAGCGCAATGGTGCTGGCCTTCGCCCCCTTTTCCCAGGGCTGGGTTGCCCTGCTTTCCCTCGCCGCCCTGTTCCTGCTGTGGCGAAACGCCAGCCCGGCCCGGGCCTTTGCCATCGGCTGGGCCTGGGGCATGGGCTGCATGGGTTTCGGCGTATTCTGGCTGCACCACAGCATTGCCCAGTTCGGCGGCGTGAATTTCCCCCTGGCGATACTGCTTACCCTGCTGTTTGCGGCGGTGCTGGCCCTTTTCTCCGCCCTGGCCGGAGGGCTTGCCAGAAAGTGCTCCGGGATCAGCTCCACAACCCTGATACTGGCGTACCCGGCAAGCTGGGTGTTGATGGAATGGGTACGCAGCTGGCTATTGACCGGGTTTCCCTGGCTCACTGTCGGCTATTCGCAAATCGACACCCCGCTTTCCGGCTACGCCCCTTTGCTCGGGGTATATGGCGTCAGCCTGGCGCTGGCCTTGAGCGCCGCTGCCCTGAGCCTGGGACCCAGCCGGTGGCTGCTGCTGTTGCCGGGCATCTGGGCGGGCGGCTGGGCCTTGCAGCAACTGGAATGGACGCAGCCGGCAGGGGAGCCCTTCACCACCACCTTGCTCCAGGCAAGCATCCCCCAGGAGGAAAAATGGCTTCCCTCCCAACTGCGTCCCACCCTGGAATACTATGTCGGAGCCAGCGAGGCGCATCCCGGCAGCCGGCTGATCATCTGGCCGGAAACAGCGGTTCCCGCCTTCGCCGACCAGGTGGAAGAAAGCCTCCTGCAGCCCCTGCACCAACGCTTTCGCCGGCAGGGAAGGGATCTGCTGCTGGGCATTCCCGTACGCGATCCCCAGGGGCGCGCCTACAATGCCATGATCAGCCTGGGCAGCTCCGGGCGCGGCGAATATTACAAGCGCCATCTGGTGCCCTTTGGCGAGTTCATGCCGTTCAAAACCCTGTTGCAGCCCCTGGTCGAGCTGTTCGCCATTCCCATGTCGTCTTTTTCCCCCGGCGACAAGAGCAAGCCGCCGTTGCTGAAGCTGGCGGGCATGGAGGCCGGTATTTCCATTTGCTATGAAGACGCCTTCGGGGAAGAGGTTGTCCAGGCCCTGCCCCAGGCGGCGTTTCTGGTGAATGCCAGCAACGACGCCTGGTTTGGCGATTCCCTCGCGCCCCATCAACATCTGGAAATGGCGCGCATGCGCGCCCTGGAGACGGGGCGCTATCTGTTGCGGGCGACCAACACCGGGGTATCGGCGATCATCAGTCCCCGGGGCGCCCTGGTGCGCGTACTGCCCCAGTTTGAACGCGGCGCCATCAGCGCGGAAATCCGGCCCAGGCAGGGACAGACCGGCTTTTCCCTCTGGCGGAACTGGCCGGTGGTGGGGCTTTCCATACTGCTACTGGGCATCGCCTGCTTTCCCGTGGCAAAATCACTCCCGTTCAAGAACCAGGTTCAGGAGAAAAAATGAAAAGAGAAATCATCAGCACAGACAAGGCGCCCCAGGCCATAGGCACCTATTCCCAGGCGGTGAAAATCGGCACCACCGTGTATCTGTCCGGACAGATCCCCCTGGTGCCGGAAAGCATGGAAATGGTGGAAGGCGACATGGAGCAACAGATCCGGCGGGTATTCGACAACCTGCAGGCCGTCGCCCAAGCGGCGGGAGGCAGCCTGGCGGACATGGCGAAGCTGAACGTGTTTCTCACCGACCTGTCTCATTTCCCCCTGGTGAACCAGGTCATGGCCGACTATTTCCGCCAGCCCTATCCCGCCCGCGCCGCCATCGGCGTAGCCGCCCTGCCGCGCAATGCGGGGGTGGAGATGGACGGAGTGCTGGAGCTGGAAATCAGCCGCTGACGGTTACCGTCACCCGCCGCCGGTGGGCGCTACAGCGGTGCTCGTACAGGTAGATGCCCTGCCAGATGCCCAGCCCGGGCCGGCCCTGGGCGACGGGCAGGGTCAGATCCATGTTGGTGAGAATGGAACGGACATGGGCGGGCATGTCGTCATTGCCTTCATCGATATGCCGGAACATGGGAGAGCCGTCCGGCACCAGATTGATCAGAAACCGCTCCAGATCGCCGCGCACTGCCGGATCGGCGTTCTCGCACAGGATCAACGAGGCGCTGGTATGCTGCACGAATACATGACACAGGCCGGTAACGATACCTGATGCGCTTACGATGCTCTCCACTTCAGGGCTGATGTTGTAGGTGCCCCGCCCCTTGGTATGCAGGCTGATTTCTTCTTGATGGATCATTGGATTACTCCCTGACGGTGGCTTGCAGCTTGCCGGAATACTCCCAGGGGCCGGGGTTTACCGGATTTCTTCTCGGGCGGCCCTCCCTGTCCGCAGGCGTAGTAACCAGCAATCTTCCCTTGTCGACGAAGGGCGCGCCCGCGCCCGGGCGGAAATCCTCCGCCTTCCCCCTGCCATCCGCGGGAAAGCGGCTAAACCACGCCGGATCAAAGCGCTGGAGCCGCAATTCGCCTTCCGCCGGGGTGAAACCGGAGAAGACGCCGCCGATGTAGACATTTCCCGAAAACACATTCTGCCGCACGGTATCCGGGTCGATTTCCACCAGGACGCTGGCCGGGTTCGCCACTACCGAATCTCCTGATCGGCTGTATCCAACAAAGATATTGTTGCGGATATGATTGCGATCCGAATGGTTGATGCTTTGCAGCACATGGCGGCGGTTGGCGCCGATGAACAGGTTGTGCTCGATGCGGTTGTCGCTGGAGCCGAGGCGCGGGTTGTCGGTTTCCTGCCAGAAACTGGTGCCATGCCTGTCATATGGTCCGATAATATTGTTGCGGAACACCGAGTTGCGCACCGAAGTCAGGTTTGGCCCGGTATTGCTGTTGTGGAAATAATTGTTTTCCACCAGGGCGAACTCGGTGACGCCCTGTCCCAGCCCCTGCAAGGCGCTGCCATCACAACGGGGATCATCGTAAGGGATATTGTCTTCCGCACAGGTGCTGATGGGGTCGGCGTTGATCTGGAAATCCGAGCTGCTGTTGTCGTACAGCTCGTTATTGCGCACGATGAGCCAGTCCCCGCCATTGGAAAGGTAGATGCCATGGCCATCGCCCCGGCCCGCGCCAAAGGCAGTATTGCCCTCCACCACCATCCAGTCGGACTGGCCGGAAAAGATGGGATCCTTGTACTGGTTGCCGATGCGGTTGTTGAGCACGGCGATGCCTTTCTGGTGGCCGGATGCCGCATACGCCATGCCCACGGCACGGACGCCGTAGCTGCCGCCGTTCAGGGTAAAGCCGTCGATGGCCACATAGTCCGCCCCTTCCAGGTTGAAGCAGGTCTTGCGTCTGCTGTTGCAGCAATCGATACGGACATGGGCGGACGCCGCCTTGATGACCACAGGATGGTCATAGGTTCCGGAGGAGTCCCCATCCAGCTCCCAGCAACCTTGGTAGTGGCCGTCGAGGAAGCGAATCTCCTCCCCCGCCCTTACCTGGGAAAAAGCCTGATCCGGATGCATGGGCGCATCGGCGCTGCCATCGCCACCGCCGTCCGGGCTGACGTACAGGATCCGCGCCGGCTGGTATTTGCTGTCCGTATAATAGCGGTTGAAGCGCTCCGGGGAACCGAAAAACACACCGCCGCGGTCGGGAACGCTGACGGGGGCGGCCGTTGGCGCTGCCGTGGATGCGCCCGCCGCAGCAAGAGCGCCGATGAAAAACATATTGAGGATTCCGCCGTTTCTGGCCGAGTGAAACATTTGCGCCTCCATGTCGACATGCCATGGACTCGAATACTACTCCGTGGAAAACAACCGCGCCAGTTCCTTGCCGGGGTCTTCCGCCCGCATGAAGGCTTCGCCCACCAGGAAGCCATGCACGTCATGCCGGCGCATCAGGGCCACATCGTCCCTGCCGAGGATGCCGGATTCGGTGATTACCAGCT
>JAMOMB010000044.1 GCA_027068795.1 Sedimenticola sp.
CGCCACCAGCAGATCATCTTCCTCCGCTTCCGTATGCTGGTAGTTGGTAATGGAATCGACACGCAGGGAATAGGGAATCTGCCAGGATTCCCTGGTCAGCCATTCCACCGTGGCCAGCGCCTCGGGAGTGAACACATCCCCATCCTTGGGAGAGATCACGAACAATACGTTGTCTGTCTTGGTATAGGTGTTCTGCAATGCCTCGAACGCCAGCAATTGCGGGTTCTCCTCACTGAAAAACATGCGGTAGTCATTGCTGAAACCAAGAAAGCGCGCGCCTGAAGCGGCCAGGGCGATGAGCAGCACACTGAGCGCCACCACCAGCCAACGCTGGCGCAAGATCCAGGAAAAATAGGCTTGGCTCACAATGGATTGCCGGGTTCTGCACAGTTACGGAATCCGTTATGATACTCCGAAACTTTCCTGGCGCAGCGATATATGATGAAAAAACCCCTGTTCATTCTCGGAGCCGTTTTCGCGGCGCTAATGATGTTTTATGGCGCAGTATCCGCATTGGTCAATCAGGGGCATGCCCTGGGCAGCTCCCTGGTTACCTTTGTGCTGGTGGTCGCCGGAGCCGCCGGGCTGATCTGGGTGGCCAAATCCGGCTAGTACGGCAGGCAGCGGAAAAACCGCTGCCATGCCGAACCAGGGGATATCAATGCCGATGGCCCCGCCCCCAGGGATAGGGCGCGAAGCCGTCATCCCAGTCATCGAATGGCCAGAAGCGGTTGCCATGGTCATGATCACCCTGCCTGCAGCCGGGGATGATGCCTTTCCGGCACAAGGTTCTGCGCCATTCGTACTTGATGAATTTCTTGAACATGGGCTTCTTTCGCGCCTTGAACCTGACCTTGTGGCTCGGCGACCATTCACTTTCACCAAATCCGGTACCGGGAGAATCACGCATGGCTTCACCGCGGGCCGCATAACCTTCTCGCTTCTTCTGCATGCTGTAATCATGGCGCTTGCGATGCTTCTCCCCATATACCGCCACGGCAATGACCCCCATGGCGCTGTGATCCCCCCAGGCATCGGCATAGGAATCGCCAATATCGGTAAAATAGAAGCGGTTGACCCGCTGCCGGCTGCTGCGCCAGCCTTCGTACTCCGCGGTTTCCCAGGGGCCGAGCACATATTTCGCCTCTCTCCGCCCGAGCCAGGATTTCTTGCCGCTGATGATATTGCGGCCATCCACGGCAATCACCACCCCGATACGCTCCCCGCTGCGGTTGCGCACACGAATGCTGTAACGCTCGCCATCGCGTACCGCAATATAGGCGCGCTGTTTTTTGCCATGGGCGCGCACGGGGTACTGGCGCAATGCTCCACGGTTATCGGAAATCACCTCGATTTCCACATTTTCATAATAGTCACTGCCGGCCATCGCCCCCATGGACAGGGTGGACGACAGGATCAGCAGAAACAGGATTGTTATCGACTTGTACATGAGCATTCTCCGTTATTCAGTTTGCAGCTACAGCTTATCCAGGTTCGCCTGAACGAAACCTGAACGGACGGAAACCGCTTCCTGTCGCCAGGCCATGGCCGGGTATGCGACAATACGCGCCGCCATGAATCAGCCCAACGAACAAGCCGCATCCGCCCTCCACCCCCCCTTGCCGGAAAAACCCGGAGAGCGCCTGCAATGGGGCCGTTGCAGCGGGGCGGTGCATGAACTGGCGATTGCCGGGGCCGCCCGGCAATGGCCCGGCCTGGTCGTGGTGGTCGCCCGGGACGTACAGGAGGCAAGCCGCCTGGAACAGGCGCTGGATTTCTTCCTGCGGGATGAGCCATTGCCCATCTTGCACTTCCCTGACTGGGAAACACTTCCCTATGACGTCTTTTCGCCATTGCCCGAGCTGGTATCCCAACGCCTGCTCACCCTGCATCAACTGCAATCCGCAACGGCGGGCGTCATCATCGTGCCTGTGGCCACATTGCAACAGCGCATTCTGCCGCCGGACTACCTGGATAGCCGCAGCCTGGTGCTGGATACCGGGGGACAACTGAATATCGAAAGCTTCCGGCAGCGGCTGGAGCGCTCGGGCTATCGCTGCGTCTCCCAGGTGATGGAGCACGGCGAGTTCGCCGTGCGCGGCTCACTACTGGACCTGTTTCCCATGGGGGCGGTCCGGCCCTACCGCATCGATTTGTTCGACGATGAAATCGACAGCATTCGCCTGTTCGATCCGGAAACCCAGCGTTCTTCAGAGAAAGTGGACAGCGTTCGCCTGCTGCCCGCACGGGAATTTCCCATGGATGAAGAGGCGATCACCCGCTTTCGCCGCCAGTACCGCAACCAGTTCGAAGGCGATCCCCAGTCCAGCCTGATCTACCGGGAAGTCAGCGACGGCAACATGCCGGGAGGGGTGGAATACTATCTGCCCCTGTTCTATGAACAAACGGCCACATTGTTCGACTACCTGAGCGAAGATTGCCTGTTGATCCAGCCTCCGGACATTCCCCAGCAAGCAGCGCGGTTTTACCAGCAGGTGGAAGGGCGTTATGAGCAACGCCGCCACGATATCGAACGCCCCCTGCTGCCCCCTCCACAACTGTATCTGGATGCGGATGAACTGGCGCACCGGCTGAAGCAGTACGCAGGCATACACTGGCGCAGCGGCAGCATAGACGAGGGACGCAAGGGATTTGCCCGGCATTACAACTTCCACGCCGCCCCCCTGCCCGGCCTCGCCATACAGGCCCGCTCGGCGCGGCCGGCGGGTCTGCTGCAGGATTATATCGCCAGGCGGGAATCGCGCACGCTGTTCACCGCGGAAAGCGCCGGCCGGCGGGAACATCTGCTGCAAACCCTGACGGAGTTCCGGTTGCGCCCAACCGTGGTGGAAAATCTGCAGGCGTTTCTTCAAGGCGATGTCCCTTTGGCTATTACCGTCGCCCCCCTGGAAGAAGGGCTGGATCTCACCGACGCCGGCCTGACCATCATCCCCGAAACCCTGTTGCTGGGAGAACGGGTGCGCCAGACCCGCAAGCGCCGCAAGGCGGGGCCGGATGCCGACCAGGTGGTGCGCAATCTGGCGGAACTGCAGATCGGCTCCCCCGTGGTGCATGAAGAACACGGCGTAGGCCGCTACCTGGGACTGCAAAGCCTGGACGTGGGCGGCATGTCCACGGAATTCCTCACCTTGGAGTATGCCCGGGGCGACAAGCTGTATGTGCCGGTTTCCGCCCTGCATCTCATCAGCCGCTATACGGGCGCAACGGAAGAAAACGCCCCCCTGC
>JAMOMB010000045.1 GCA_027068795.1 Sedimenticola sp.
CAGGGTGATCTTACCCTGGCTGAACTGGTGAAGAAGTTCGATGTGCATGCCAACCAGGTTACCGCCTGGAAAAAACAACTGCTGGGCAGTGCTCCAGATGTCTTTGGCAAAGGGGCCCAGAAAGCGGAAGATGCAGAAACAGTCATCCAGGATTTGCATGCCAAGATTGGCCAATTGACGATGGAGAATGATTTTTTAGGACGCGGGAAGGCTGGTTATACCTGGCCGTTGTGATCGATTTGTATTCCCGAAAAGTCGTGGGCTGGAGCATGAGTACGCGGATGAAAGCACAGCTGGTTTGCGATGCACTGACCATGGCGATCTGGCGTCGTAAGCCAAAGCCGGGATTGATCCATCATTCCCCGATTGCGGTTCTCAACAAGGTGTTTTGAATTCCATCACGATGATTTACAACAGTCAGCGATTGCACTCGTGTCTGGGCTGCGTCAGCCCGAAGGCATACAAAAATCAATCACGAGAATTGGACGATGCGGTTTAACTAGGGTATCCAAAAAATCCTTGACCACACCAGTTCGCATGAAATGCTGGATAGACCAAGAACAGCAACCCTGATCCATCCACCTCGCATCTTTACGCTTTGATGTATGGCGGAGAGGGAGGGATTCGAACCCTCGGTACGCAATTAACGTACACACACTTTCCAGGCGTGCTCCTTCAGCCACTCGGACACCTCTCCGGTTTTCTGCCTTGTTGATCCGTCGCAAAACAGGATGCGAAGGGTAAACCACTTCCGCCGCCAACGCAATGCCCGGATTTGCTTTCCCCTGTTTTTTCCAGGTTAATTCCCATAACGGGAAAGATTCAGTATAGTTCCTTTCCATTCCATCATCTCCCCTGCATTTGCACAATGAAACGAAATGCAAAGCTTGCCCTGGCTGAACAAGCCGATATCCACGAGCTGTACGAATTGTCGGTTCAGTGTTCCGAGTCGGAAGTGGACTTTGTCGCCGACACATACAAACGGCTGCGTGGAAAACCGGCACGTCTTTTGCGCGAGGATTTTTGCGGCACGGCCAATGTTTGTTGCGAGTGGGTGAAGCGGCACAAGAACAACCGCGCTATCGGCGTGGATCTGGACAAATCCGTGCTGAAATGGGGAAAAAAGAACAATCTGGCCAGCCTGAGCGCCTCACAGCGGAAACGCATTCAACTGATCAATGGAAATGTGCTGGCGGTAGATACTGAACAGCCCGATATTATTTCTGCAATGAATTTCAGCTACTGGTTGTTCAAAGAGCGGAAAATCCTCAAATCCTACTTCCAGCGCGCCTATCAAACCCTGAAGGATGACGGGATCTTTTTTCTGGATATCTATGGCGGGTATGACAGTTTCTGTGAAGTGGAGGAAGAACGGGAAGTGGAAACCAGCATTGGCAATGTCACCTATATCTGGGAACAGCGCCACTTCAACCCCATCAACCACGACCTGACTTGCTGCATCCATTTTGCATTTGCCGATGGCTCCCGCCTGGATCAGGCGTTTGTCTATCATTGGCGGCTTTGGACGCTGCCGGAAATACAGGATCTGCTGCACGAAACCGGCTTCAGGACAAGCATCTACTGGCAGGGCTGGGATGAAGATGGCGAACCCGACGGGGAATTCTACGCCGCAACGGAAGCAGACGCCGATGCCGGCTGGATCGCCTACATTGTCGCGGAAAAGAACTGAACCCTGTTCCAGATCAAATGATCAGAGGAGATTGAGCACCGCGTAGATATTCTCAACCCGGCATCAATCTATATCATGTTCAGGGCGTCAGGCCAAGGCGCTGCGCCCAGGCAAGCGGCGTTTTTCCCAGGCATGCCCGGACTTGAACCGTTCATAGCTGGCCGGATTGCGCAGACAGACGAATATGCAATCCTGGCAGGCTGCTATCAGCCAGGTTCAGACTAATAGCGTGGGAGCAATTGGTGTTGCTCTGATGAGCACAACGGGCAACTGCGGTCATTCTGAGTCACCGTCATTTCTCTATCCTCATTGGGATTTACTTGGAACCTGATCACAGGCCTGTACCACTGTATCTGGCTAATACACCAGCCCCAACTCTTTCAGGTGCTTGATCTTGTCCCGCATTCTCGCGGCTTCTTCAAACTCCAGATCCCGGGCATGTTGATACATGGCCTCTTCCATGGCCTTGAGCTTTTTCGCCAGTTGCGCAGGCGAAAGGCTGGCATAGGCAGCTTCTTCTTCCGCTACTTTGGCGTACTCCCTGGCTGTCTGTTGTCCGCCCGGGTAGCCGGATTCCATGATATCGGCGATTTTCTTTTGTATGCTTTTCGGCGTGATACCGTGCTCCTTGTTGAAGGCTATCTGCTTTGCCCGGCGGCGTCCAGTTTCCGCAATCGCCTGTTTCATGGAGCCCGTCATGCGATCCGCGTACAGAATCGCCTTGCCCCGCACATTGCGCGCGGCACGGCCCATGGTCTGAATCAGTGATCCTACAGAGCGGAGAAAGCCCTCCTTGTCGGCATCCAGTATTGCCACCAGGGACACTTCCGGCATGTCCAGGCCCTCGCGCAGCAGATTGATGCCCACCAGCACATCGAATTCCCCCAGGCGCAGATCGCGGATGATCTCCACCCGCTCCACGGTGTCGATGTCCGAGTGCAGGTAGCGCACCCGCACGTCGTGTTCCATAAGGTAATCGGTAAGATCCTCGGCCATCTTCTTGGTGAGCGTGGTCACCAGCACCCGCTCGCCTTCGGCCACGCGCAGATGGATTTCCGAGAGCAGGTCGTCCACCTGGGTGGTGGCCGGGCGCACTTCCACTTCCGGATCCACCAGCCCCGTGGGGCGCACCACCTGTTCCACCACTTCCCCGGAATGGCTGATTTCGTATTCCCGGGGGGTAGCCGATACATAGATAGTCTGGGGTGAGCGGGCCTCGAACTCGTCGAAGCGCAAGGGCCGGTTGTCCAGGGCCGACGGCAGGCGGAAGCCGTATTCCACCAGGGTTTCCTTGCGGGAGCGATCCCCCTTGTACATGGCGCCCAGCTGGGGAATGGTGACATGGGATTCATCCACCACCAGCAGGGCATCCGGAGGCAGGTAATCGAACAAGGTGGGGGGCGCTTCCCCCGGCAGGCGGCCGCTGAGGTAGCGGGAATAGTTTTCGATCCCCGAGCAATAACCAAGCTCCAGCATCATCTCCATATCGAACCGGGTTCTTTGCTCCAGCCGCTGGGCCTCCAGCAACTTGTTGGCGTTGCGCAGCTGGTCCAGGC
>JAMOMB010000046.1 GCA_027068795.1 Sedimenticola sp.
GTACTGGCGCCTGCCTGACGCCCCTAACTTATTGTTATCTATTGATGCCAGGTTAATAAAATCAACAACTTTAAAATTGGAGGCTGAGCCCGGAATCGAACCGAGGTCCACGGCTTTGCAGGCCGCTGCATAACCACTCTGCCACTCAGCCATTGAGTGCGACGCCTTCCTTGCCGTCAAAACGAAAAACCCCGCCGGGTTGCGGGGTTGGTCGAGAATCTGGAGCGGGAAACGAGATTCGAACTCGCGACCCCAACCTTGGCAAGGTTGTGCTCTACCAGCTGAGCTATTCCCGCTTGGTGAGGCGGTATTCTACTGGCGCCGCAGCTGTTGTCAAGCATCGGCATCATTTTTTCTGTCCTCCGCCAGGCTCGGCCAGGCGGCGCGCAGATACACCATCATGGACCAGAGAGTGAGCCCCACCGCCACATACAGCAGCAACTCGCCAATACGATAGACTGGGAGGCCAAACAGCTCATGACGGTAAATCAACAAGGTAATGGCCCCCATCTGCGTGGCTGTCTTGAACTTGCCTACCCAGGATACCGCCACGGTGCATCGGGAACCCAGCTCCGCCATCCACTCCCGCAGGGCGGAAATGGTGATCTCCCGGCCAATGATGACTGCAGCGGAAACCGCCAGCCAGGGTGAAGGATTGTCCGCCACCAGCAGCACCAGCGCCGTTGCCACCATGAGCTTGTCCGCTACCGGATCCAGAAAGGCGCCCAGAGGCGAAACCAGCCCCATGCGGCGCGCCAGATACCCGTCCAGCCAGTCGGTGAATGCCGCAATCGTGAATATCAGCGCGGCCATCTGATGATTCCAGGGAGCAGGCAGGTAAAACAAGCCGATGAAAACCGGAATCATGATAATCCGGGAAAACGTCAACAGATTAGGTATGCTCCACATTATTCTGTTCCATGAAAGGCTTGATAGATTTTTTCCGCCAGCTTGTTGCTGATGCCCTCTACCGTGGCAATGTCTTCTACGCCAGCACTGGCAAGGCCTTGCAAACCACCGAACTGCTTCAACAGTATCTGACGCCGTTTCTGCCCGATTCCGGGAATGTCTTCCAGAACAGAATGTGTACGGGCCTTGTTGCGTCGCTGCCGGTGGCCGGTAATGGCAAACCGGTGCGCCTCGTCCCGAATATGTTGAACCAGGTGCAGCGCCGGGGAATGGGCGTCAAGTATAAGGGGCCGACCGCGTTGTAACAAGAAAAGTTGCTCCATTCCCGCACGCCGCTCGGGGCCTTTGGCCACGCCCACCAGCAAGACACCATATACGCCAATTTCGGCGAGCACCTCCGCCGCAGTGGACAACTGCCCCTTGCCGCCGTCGATAAACAGGATATCCGGCAACCTGCCCTCACCGGCGAGAACGCGGGTATAGCGCCGCTGCAACGCCTGCGCCATGGCGGCATAGTCATCCCCCGGCGCAATGTCCTTGATATTGAAGCGCCGGTAGTCGCTCTTCAGTGGCCCTTCGGCATCGAACACCACACAGGAAGCCACTGTTCTCTCTCCCGCTGTATGGCTGACATCGAAACACTCCATGCGGGCTGGCGGCTCATCCAGACCCAGCGCTTCCTGCAATGCTTCCAGGCGCACCCGGGCGTTGCTGCTGCTGGCAAGGCGGCTTCCCAGAGCAATTTCCGCATTGTGTACAGCCATCTTCAGCCAGCGTGCACGCTCACCCCGGGGGGTCTGACGCAGATATACTTTTCTGCCCGCCTGCCGTCCCAGGGCTTCCTGCAACAGCTCCTGGTCATCAACCTTGTGGTTGACGAGAATCTCCGTGGGCACCTGTTTCCCCAGATAATACTGGGCGATAAATGCGGAAAGTATCTCCCCGGCCTTCCGCCCCTTGCTGCCGCGGGGGAAGAATTGCTTGTTACCCAGGTTCCTTCCCTGGCGGATAAAGAAGACTTGTACACAGGCCTGCTCTTCTCCCATGGCGCAGGCGACGATGTCCAGATCCCCTTTTTCACCGCTGACATACTGGCGTTCCTGTACCTTGCGTATGGCTTCGATCTGATCCCGATAGCGCGCCGCCTGCTCAAACTCAAGAGCGGCGGACGCCTGCTCCATACGTTGCACGAGGCCATTCACTACATCATGAGCCTTGCCCTGCAGGAACAATACGATATCCTGCACATCCCGCATGTACTCCTGCCGCCCGATCAGTCCCACGCAAGGGCCGGAGCAACGCTTGATCTGATGCTGCAAGCAGGCGCGGGAACGGTTGTTGAAATAGCTGTTTTCACACTGGCGCACCGGAAACAGTTTCTGCAACAGATACAGGGTTTCCTTTACCGCCGCACTGCTGGGATAGGGGCCGAAGTAACGCCCCTTGTCCCTGCATGCGCCGCGATAGAAGCTGATGCGGGGAAAATCATCATCAGACAGGTAGATATAGGGGTAGCTTTTGTCATCCCGCAGCAGAATGTTGTAGCGGGGTTTGAGCGCCTTGATCAGGTTGTTTTCCAGCAGCAACGCTTCGGCTTCCGTATGCGTTACGGTAATCTCAATGGCATGAATCTGCGACACCATGGTCTGAATGCGCAGATTGCCGGAGCGCTGAAAATAGCTGCTGACGCGGCGTTTCAGATTCTTTGCCTTGCCCACATACAGTACTTTCCCACCAACATCGAGCATGCGGTACACTCCTGGCCGGTGGGTCAGGGTCTTGAGAAAGGCTGCAGAATCGAAGGAAGGGTTCTTTTTCGTCATGGTTTGAAAAGCGGTGCACAACAAGGGAAGTTTGCCGCAGAACAAGGCCGGGCGCGAGGTTTTTCCCTTTCAAGAACAACAAAACGGCCTGAGAGCCGCCAGCCTGGCAACCGTTTCAACGCAATAACTGCTTGGCGCGTTCAAACACCTGGCGGAACATCAGCGGCGTCAGGCGCCGGGTCTGGGTGTTGTACCGGCTGCAGTGATAAGAATCCAGCAGTATCTTTCCCTCCGCCAGATCATGTTCAGCCCCATGGGCGAAGGGAAAATCCACTTGGCGTTTGCCCATGGCCGCTACCACGGCGCGATGAGCGATGCCTCCCAACGCCAGAACCACGCTCGCAGGAGGCAATGATTGAAGTTCCTGCTGCAGAAATGCGTTGCATTCCCGTATCTCGCTGCCAAGGGGCTTATTCTGCGGGGGGAGGCATTTTACCGCATTGGTAATGCGGCAGTTGACCAGCTGCAAACCATCATCCATCTGCATGGACACCGGCGCGGTGGAAAAACCACAGGCAAAAAGCGTTTCATACAGCAGGATGCCCGCATGGTCGCCGGTGAAAGGGCGCCCCGTGGCATTGGCGCCATGCATGCCTGGCGCCAGACCCACGACCAGCAGGCGTGCGGCGGAATCGCCAAAAGGAGCAACCGGTCGGCAATGATAGTCTGGGTGTTGTCCCTTTACCTCCCGCAGAAAGCCGCTCAGGCGCGGGCAGGCCTGGCAAGCCGGGTCGAACTCAGCAGCCTTCATCCATTCAACTCGATCAACCCATGGCGCAGCGCAAAATGCGTCAGCTCTACATCATTGTGGATTTCCAGTTTTTCAAACAGCCGGGTGCGGTAGGTACTGACGGTCTTGGGGCTGACAAACAGCGCATCTGCAATCTGCCGGGTGGTGCTGCCCTTGGTAATCATCAGCATTACCTGCATTTCCCGGGCAGACAGTTTGGCCAAGGCGGTCGATTTTCCCTTGTTTACCAGCGCAGAAAGACTCAGACGCTGGGCCACTTCATTGCAGATATAATGCTCTTCCCGCATCACCTGGCGAATCGCCAGGGACAATTCATCCGCCGGGCAACCTTTGGTCAGATAGCCAACCGCCCCGGCATCCAGGAGCTGATTGGGGAAAGGCTGGTCATCCAGGGCGGTCAGGGCGATCACCTTGCTTTCCGGGTCGATGCGAAGAATGCGCCGGGTTGCTTCTATGCCGCCAATACCTGGCATGTTCACATCCATCAGGATCACATCCGGCGAAGTGCGGCGCACGAACGCCACCGCATCTTCCCCGTTTTCCGCTTCCGCCACCACGGTAATTCCTTCCTGGGCATCAAGAATGCTCTTCATTCCCGAACGGAACAAAGCATGGTCATCTACCAGTAAAACCTGAATCATTTCTTTCCGTACAGTCCAAGCAACAACTGTCCCATCCTACTCCATGGCAACACCTATTTCCAACCGCAAAAATACCCATCATCCGCCCCGCTGATGTAAACTTGCGGGATCCATACCAGGGGATTTTTCCTGTGATCACAAAGCAACGCAATCCCGCCAGCAAACTTCGCGCCTTTACCGGAGTATCTTTCCGCTTCACCATCAAGGGCACCTGCATGGCGCCTGTCCTGGACGACGGCCAGCAAGCGCTGGTGCGACGATCCTTTCTGTATCTGCCCGGCGATATCATCGTCTTTGAAACCCATTGCGGGGAAATGCTGGCGCACCGCCTGCTCGGCTACTATCTGCGCCGCGGCAAGCTCCATTTTCTTACCCAGGCGGATAATGCGCCCACTGCGGACAGGGGGATCTCCCGGCGACAGATCATCGGCAAGATCCAGCATCCCGTCTCCTTCTCCAAGAGGCTGTTCAGCCTGGGCCGGTTCCTGCGTTACACAGGCAAGTGGACAACAGACCGTGCAGTTCGGTAAGGAATTTCTGCGCCATGCAGGCGATTTCCCCCAAGACAGGCAAGGCACACCCTGGGGAAAGGAAAACATCGCCATTGAATTCCTCGGCGGCCCCTATGTATTCTCCGGCCTGAATCCGGCGCAGCGAAAAGTCATCGGCCGGCGCTTCTCGGATTTGCTTTGCACCGCCCCGGCTGATTGCCCACCGCCGGTTCACACCCGCATCTACAAGCTTCCGGAGACTTGTTTCAAAACCATTGACACCAGAGACTGGGAATACCGGCTGGATTTCGACTACCGGCGGAAAGAGCTACGCATTGCCGGCCTGCGGTTTGTCGCCCATATACAGCTCGAACCACGCCTCGAAGCATGGATGTGGACGCCAGACGACAAAAATCTGGTTGCCAACAGCGCCTTTGAAAACATCTTCCGGGTGATCGTCGCCTATCGCTTGCTGGCCCGGGGCGGCATGGTGCTGCATAGCGCCGCTCTGGCTCGGGATGACAAAGCCTGGTTGTTTATCGGCCGCTCCGGCGCCGGAAAATCCACCATTGCAAAACTGGGCGAGAATGCAGGCATGAACATACTCAGCGACGATATGAATGCCATCGTCCTGGAGCACGGGCGATACCTGACGGAACAACTCCCCTTTGCCGGGGAACATGGACAAACCGCCCTCACAAAGGGAAGGTTTTCTGTACAGGCGGTGTATTACCTGCAAAAATCACAGCGAAACGGGCTGGAGGAAACAGCGGCCGCCCAGCGGCTGGCGCAACTGATGGTTTGCAGCCCGTTCGTCAATTCCGACCCGTACAGATATGCTGTTTTGGCGCAAAACCTTGCCGCCCTCCGAAACAAGGTCGGTGGTGGAAACCTGGAATTCCGCCTTGAAGGTGGTTTTCAAGAATGCCTGGGCGCCCCGAAAGTTACCATTCTCGACAAGACAGAATAGCGAATAGAGAGCCATGCCAGTTACCCCAGCCACCATATTGCAATTGAATTCCGATATTCGCCAGACCCGGCTTGCGGACGAAGGCGTCATCCTGCGTCAGGAAGAGGGCGAGGTTCTGGTGGTAAACGACATCGCCATTCGCTTCATCGAGCTGATCGACGGCAAAAGGAACATGGATGAGCTGACCGGCCTGCTGCTGCGGGAATATGAAGTTGAGCCCGACATCCTGGCTTCCGATCTCGCGGAATACGCCTGTGAGTTGCTTGAGCAGGGTGTACTCACCAGGGCCGAAGCATGAGCGGGTTTGCAGAGAAAATGCGCCAGACCTGGGAGCAGAACATTCTGTTTTCCGTATTACTGGAGCTTACTTATCGTTGCAACCTGAATTGTGTATTTTGCTACAACGAAAAAAATCCGCAGGAAAAACCCATTGGCCGCGAGCGGTATCTGAAGCTCTTTCAGGAACTGAAAAGCATGGGGGTTTTCAACCTGATTTTCAGCGGCGGCGAGCCCCTGGCGCACAGGGATTTTTTCTTCCTGGGGCGTCAGGCCAGAGAAATGGGTTTCGTAATCCGCATCAAATCGAATGGGCATGCCTTGCATCAGGCAACGGCAAGACGCCTCAAGGAAGAGCTGGATCCATTCATCATCGAAATCAGCATCCACGGCGCATGCGCTGAAACCCATGACAGGCAGACCCGGGTGCAAGGCAGCTTCGATCAGTTGATGCAGAACCTGCACATTCTCAGGGCGCACAAACTCCGCTTTCAACTCAACAGCGTACTGACTTGCTGGAATGAAAACGAGCTCACCGCAATGCAGCGCCTCGCCAGGAAATTTGCAGCGCCACTGAAATTCGACAGCCAGATCACGCCACGGGACAATGGCGACCCGTCACCATTGGCGCTTGCTCCCAGCGAACAGGGATTGCGTCATCTGCTCCAGATCCAGCTTCAGTCTGCGCCCCAAGGACAAGGAAACACTCCGTCCACGCGCAACTATTGCGGCGCGGGCGCTTCCACCATCGCCATCGACCCCGCCGGCAATGTATACCCCTGTGTGCAATGGCGGCAGGCAATTGGCAATGTGCAGAACCAAAACATACGCGAGATCTGGCAAGACAACGCCGCCCTGGCCGACATCCGCAAAAGCAACGAGCAGGCAAGGAAGAACATGCTGGCACTGGGCGAGAAAGCGGCCTTCGGCTCATTTTGCCCCGGCATGGCGGATCTGGTCGGTGGAAATGCTTCCACGATCTATCCTTCTGTGCATTTGCGCAGTAAACTAAGGGGAGAAATTTTGAACAGCACGGACAGGCCGAAGGTCAGGTAACGATGAAGAACACAGAGACAGGCGCGCAAGGGGCAGGAAAGAACGCTCCCAAGAAGCCCTACAGCAAGCCCCGCACCCTGAGCCGGGAACCATTGGAAGCCATGGCGGTGGTGTGTTCCGGCCCTACGGCCAAGGCCACGCCTTTTGGTTGCAATCTTGGGCCGATTTCATCATAAACCCCCAATCCAGGAGCGCCTGCAAGGAGGCTATTTCAGCGATAACACACAGGCATCAGCCCCTGCGTGAAAGCTTCCCCTGACGCGAAATCCTTTTTTCAACGCAATACCCGGAGCACAGAAGCGCACCTTTGCACCAGCTTCCACTTCGGTATTTTCCGCTTCCAGATAGCTTGAGGCGGCACACTCACGATCCTGATCAAAGAGCGCGCCATTCAAACGAAGCCTGCGCCCGACACAGTGCGTTGCGCCGCCCGTCCCCATCTCTCCACCAGCGAGGTCATTTGAGGAATCCGAGCCGGCATTGGTAACCCGCTGGCTCTTCACCGCACCAGGGCGAATCCTCACCGCCGGATCACCCAGCAAGGTATAGACCTTGGGCATGTAGTTGATCTGGGCCGAAGGCGCATATGCCTGCAATGCGGCGACAATGGCGTCTCCCAGCACCGGGTGGCCGGTAGCGTAAACCGCCTGCAACAAAGCGCGGTTCAGCTCCACCGCACTGGCGTTTTGCGACAGGCCGGTAGGCGCCCACATGGCGATTGCACCTGCATCCGTACCCACCACCAATTGCTCACCCAAGCTATCCACGCCCGCAAGGGCATGCCGGTTGACCACACAGCTCAATGCTGTCATTACCGGCGTTTGGGCGTTGGCCAGATCCGGCACATGGTCGGAAGTAAGAATCCCCTCCTCCGCCAGCCTGTCGACGCCACCATGCCCCAGATAATTCACCAGTCCCCTGCCGTCATTCAGGGCCGCCAGCAGATCATCATGGGCCTTGCCGGGATCTGCGGCATCCAGATAGATGTCCTGGCCGGCCAGAAGCGCAGCGGGCACTTCCGGGCGGATACTGTTGTTGCTGTCGGCAGGGAAATCTCCCGCCGCCGGGTCTGCATTGTCCGCCACCAATTGCACCAGCTGATCGGTAACCAGCGCCGATTCCCAGGCCTGCAGCTTGGCAAGATAGGCGAGCAGTTCCTGGCTGGTTCTGACCGGGATGCGGCCCACGGCCACCCGCGGCGCATTTCCACGCATGGCGCCGTAGAGATTGTCCGCTGCAAACATGCCGTCGGGCGTGCCGACGAATAGGGCCGGTACTTTATGGTCATCCCTTAGCTCGCCGCCAAGCAAGTGACGATGATCATAGCTGCTGTCGCCAACCAGGGCCAGATAACGCGGCGCCACCAGCCAATGGTCACGAGCGTAGTCCATAAACCGTCCAATGGCGGCCGGATCTTCGATGCCATGGTTGAATGCAAGATAGATTTCCTCCAGGGTCACCACCCTGGTGATCAGCCCGGAGGTGGCGCGGTAATCCGCCAATGCCCGGGCGGCGTCCTTCAGCTCCGCCGGGGCAACCACCAGATAATCCGCCTGATTCGCCGGTATGTTCAATTGCGGCTCGACATAACCTTGCAGCCATGCCGGCGCTTTTACGGCTCCATCCTCAATCAGGAGGAAGCGTCCCTCGCCTCCGCTGATAAAGCTTGCCCGGTAACCGCTGCCGGAAGCTTCCAGGGAAATGTTCTCCACCAATACAGGCCGCCCGGGATTGTCGATACGCAGGATGCGCGCCGCGCCGCCACGCAGGCCGTCGATGGTCGCCACTGTATCGGCGCCGATGTGGAAATGCAGGGTGCCGTTTTGCGCCACCAGCTTGCGTGGGTAACGAACATCGAAGCTGTTGAAATAGACCCAACTGACAGCATCGGGAATATCCGGATGAAGCAGCGTCAGGGTATTTTCACCCTCCCTGAGCACACCGGATGGCACTGCAAGCTGCACTGTATGCATACGTTGCCCATCCCAGTTCAGGCCGCCGATTTCAACGCCATTGAGTTGCACGTTCACCGCATGTTCTGTTTCCGAATACCCTTCCAGTTCCAGCGCCAGCTCTGCAACACCGCCAGCGACACTGTGCAATTGAAAATTGTATTCAGCCTGCTGGTAACCCGAGGCGTTGGCCAACCTTCCCCAAAACCAGTAGTCCCTGACGGCACGGGTCAGCACGGGTATTTCATCCTCCTCGAAATGTTGCTCGGAAACAAAAGCCGCCGGTGATACAGATGCGGGATTTCCGCCATCTTCCGCGGCCATGATGGTTCCCGGCCCGATTGTCAGCAGCAGCACATTGTCCCGTGTATAAATACTGTCGATAGCTTCCGCATAGAAATAGAGGCCAGCGCCATTGTCTGCGGGCAACCAGGCGATCTCGTTTCCGCCCGAGTGCAATGCCAGTTGCTGCTGCCCGATGTATGTGCTGACGGTTGCCTCGGCCATATTCAACCGGGCTGAAATTTCGGTGGCCGACAGATAGTACAAACCTGTTTCACGGATACCGATGCGGATTCCATCCACGGCGCCCGGGGGAGCTTCCGCCACTCCCGGGGATTGATTCCTCTCTGGCACCGCTGACGTAGCAGCCGCAACCTGTTTCGCCGTCACGCTATAGGGCACCCGGGCGGCGCTTTCCCGCGCCATTTCCCCGCCTGTTTCCAGGTCGATTTCATAAGGCCCATAGATGCGCTGATTGCCCTTGGACTCCAGCTCAATGAGGCGATACAACAGGGTCTCACCCGCCCGGGCCTCATCATCCATATAGGTGTAAGCGCCCCCCTGGGGATCGCTAAGCCCGAGACCGGGAACAATCTTCCCCTGATTCAGCCGCTCCCACCCGCCGGCGTTCTTGCGTTCCACATAGAATCCCAGCGTACCCACTTCCGAAGCCGTGTTCCAATGCAGTAAAACGCCATCGACACGGGCTGAAGCGCCAAAATCAGTCACTACCGCCTGGGTCAGGGCCGGCCCGATGCGCAATCCGCACAAGCCGCCGGTAGCGAAGGGAGTGGTCGTCTCGTCGTCGAAGCTGGCCCGGGTCGCATTCGCGGAAGCGGCATCCGCAGTGACCGCGGTAACGACACTGGGATCAGGCACGGTAATGCTGTACGCCATTACGGCGGTTTCGCCCGCCGCCACGGTTCCTATGCTCCAGGTAAAGGTTCCACTGCCCCCCACTCCCGGGGCGCTGCTCATGCTGCCGTGGGTGGGGAAGGCGGCCCGCACCCCGCCATAGGTTACCGGTGCGGGAACCTCGCCATTCACCACGGCGTTGGTGATATCGAAGGCGGTGGGGTTGATCAAGCGAATGGTGACAGTGAATTCGTTTGGATTTCCACCGGGGTCATTCTGGCGCACCCATTGGGCGAGATAGGGCTTGACTGGAGCGCCGACAGGATTGCCGGTGGTGCCTGTTCCAAGGTAGGAGCGAAAAGCCCGCCCATCGTTCAGGGCAAAGCGGCTGGCCGGCGGGGTGGCGCTCCCTCCGGTTTCCGGGTAAAAGAACCAGTTCCCGTAGTTGGCTCCGGCAGTCAAGGAAATATTTGCTGTCCAGACGCCATAATCCTCTGCGCTATCATCGCTGGACTCGAAAATCCGGCTTTCATTCTGCCAGTTGCCGTTTCCGGAAAGGGCAAATGCCGCCAGGACATTGCCCTGCCGGGTGCTCAGGCCAAGACTGCCGTTATTGTCAAAATCAAAATTCTGTTGCCCGATCAGACAACCAGAAGTGACATAGGGATAATTGGTTGTGGATTGCGTCCCCCCGGAGATGCTGGGCCCCATGTTGCTGTTGTAATAAAACACATTGAGGCTGGAGTTGCTGGAAGCATCATAAGCCCGCACACCCAGGCGGTTCACATCATTTCCTGTGGTCACCGCGCTGCTTTGATCCACGCGGAACTCCCAATACCCTGGTGCGGGATTCAATACCGGACTTGCGGCCCATGTAGCCCAGTTGTTGTCGCACCCTGAGCAGCTTCCCGCAGCCAGCGTGGCATCAAAACCAGGATGAACCGCACCTGTCGGATTGTGCAGGGTATAGCGAACGGCGGTGTTGTAGCCGCTCCTGCCGACATCATGATTGGCCCCGGCTCCAATATCGGCATCGAAAATATCCACCTGCAATTCACTGGTTCCCGGCGGTACTTCTATCCAGTAGGAATAGTAGGTGTTCAATCCAGCTGCGCCGCCAGTGCACCCCGTGTTGTTGTTTGCAGAATAGGCATCACCCCAGCTGCAACTTGCGCCCGCGCCTTGTATGGTGATCAAGTCCGCCGGCCCTGTGCCGGTTGTGGCCCCAAAACCCGGTTCAGCAGGAAGAAACGCCAGCACGGCTCCCAATAACAACAGCGTTGCCCAATAGGGGCAGGCCCCGGAAAAGGAGTTTTCCCGATTTGGCAGAGCAGGATGCTGGTTTTTTGTGCACACAGTAGATCCTTGAGTAAACTGGCGGGCAAGCACAAGCATTGAAATATAACACCGCTTCATAACAAACGGCCTAGCGCCTGTTAACACGAATCCAATCGGCGCTGTTGTAGCGGAAAAACGCCAGGCAAGGCGCGAGGAGAAAAGTTTGCTTGTTCCAAAGGAACGACGAGCAACGCCGAATGGCGCTTTTCCGGCGCGACCCGTAGGGCTGGGGGGCTGCTTTTCCACCCAGCGGCGTTATCATTCGTCCATGTAGTGTCACTACACTTCACTCATTCTGCCTTGCCGGGTGAAAAAACAACCCCGGCAGCGTCTATTGGATTCGTCTTAGCAGGCCCGAATGCAACATGGACTTTGATCATACCCCGGCATAGTTTGCAGCGCAAACCTTACGCCCGGAAAACAAACCCGACAAACATGCCCATGTATTCCCTGATCGCCCTCGTTGATCCCGCCAAAGCAGACGCATCGGGAAGCCAGTCCAGCAGTGTGGCCGGGGTTTCCACCAGCTGGTAGTCCGTGGCCGCCGGTACAATCCGGAATCCCAAGCGCGCAAACTCGAAACTGGCTCTGCGCATATGATAGGCCGAAGTTACCAGCAGTATTGTATTGGCCGCATGCATATGCAGTATATCCGCCGAGTATTCGGCATTCTGCCAGGTATTGCGGCTCGCCTCTTCCAGCACCATGGCTTCATCAGGAATGCCCAGATCCAGGAGGATCTTTTTCATGGATACCGCTTCCGGCTCGAAGCCCGGCGCGTTACCCCCGGTCAGCAGAAGGATGGGGGCCTTGCCGGCCTTGTACAGGGCTGCGGCATGCAACAGCCGATCTACACTGCCGGAAAGATCCGCTACACCGGTTCCGGGCACCACCCCCCTGGTCATGCCGCCCAGCAAAACGATGGCGTCCGCTTTCGGCATCGAAGCCACGGGCAAGGGGGGAAACTGCTGCTCCAATGTGCCTGCTATCCAGTTGGAGAAGCGCGGGGTTGAACATACCCACAGCGTCACCACAGCAATGCCCAGTATTGCCAGCGCCGAAGACCTCTTTCCCCGCCACAGCAAAACCAGGGCCAGCAGGGAAAGGGTGATGGAAAAGCCCAGGGGATAGAGAAACAGGGGCAGCAGCTTGGTCAATTGAAAGCTAGCTTCTGACATCCAACCACCCCGCAATAACCGGCGCCAGGAATTTACGCAGGATTATCGTACAGGTATTTCATCATTGCATGTAATGCAGGCATCCAGGTCTTTCAGGATCCCGTTCTGGATGCTGTAGATCCACCCGTGGACAGACAGCTCCCGCCCCTGCTTCCAGGCATTTTGCACGATTGTGGTATTGCAGACATTGGTTACCTGCTCACGCACATTCAGTTCGCAGAGCAGATCCAGCTTGTCTTCATGATCAAGCCCCTCAAACCGCCCGGCATTGAAACGGATGACATCCTTGATATGCCGCAGCCAGTTGTCGATCAACCCATGTTCCTGATCTTCCATTGCCGCCCGGATGCCGCCACATCCATAGTGGCCGCAGATAATGATATGTTTGACCTTGAGCACGTCTACAGCAAACTGGATAACGGAAAGGCAGTTCAAATCCGTATGCACGACGACATTTGCAATATTGCGATGCACAAACACTTCGCCAGGAGGCAGGTTCACAATTTGATTGGCGGGAACCCGGCTGTCCGAACAGCCGATCCACAAATATTCTGGCGACTGCTGCTTGGATAGCTCAGAAAAAAACGCCGGATCTTCCTCCTTGATGGTATTCGCCCATTCCCGATTCCTGTCAAAAAGATATTTTAATGTTTTCAACGCGTTGCTCCTCCTCAGGTATTTTTTTCTATAATGTTCGTTGGCTTGCCGTCCAGGCTTACCTGGTTTTTCCGTCGCCAGTACTCTACCAGACCTTCCTCACCCTTCTTCTCGGCCCAGTTGCGCAATGCTTCCCTGTCTTCGACATAATCGAAAAAAGGCACCGCCATGCCGCAAGAAGTCTGAACAAGATCCACCGCAAAGTCAAAAATCTGTCTTGCCCCCGGAACAGGTTTGAACAGGGAAAGCAGCTCACTCCATTCCGGGTCATTCCTGTGCACTGCTTTTGCAGTTCCGTACAGGCGCAGAATCAGCGGCTTTCCCTCGAAAGCGGCAAACATTATTGTCATTCGTGAATCCTCCTGGACATGGGCCGAAGTTTCATTCGCGCTTCCCGTAAGATTCAACCAAACCACCCTGTTCCCATCGACGATCCTCAGGGAATCCATGCCTTTTGGCGATATGTTTATCCTGCTGTCTGCTGTTGCCGTGCCTACGAAAAATATCTTTTGCTCGTAAACAAAGCGTTTCAGTTCTTCTGATATGTCCGAATACAATTGTCCCATGTCTATCAATTCCTGTGCACAGAAAACCCGCAAGAACACTGGTGCATCCGATGCAAGGCCCACAGCGATTTTTCAACGCATCTTTCTTGAAATAAGCCAGTAGGTAATGCCAAGGGCAAAAACAACCGCCGCTGTGGCGAAAATAAACGGCGGTGTAATATTCTCGAAATCAAATATGATGACCTTACGCGAAATAGCCATCAAGGCAGTGGCAACCACCAACCTGACGGGGATGACATCGGTTTTCAGGTACATCGAGATGTTGATGAATATCTCAATGGCAATCAACACCGCCAGGAATGCGCCAAATGTCGCAAGTATATCGTTGATGCTCAGGAGCAGGAATGGAGGAGCAGTGATGCGTTGATACAACACATATATGACGTCACCTATGCCCCAAACGATCACCAGCACCATCAATAGCGCCAACACTTTTACCGCAAAGCGGATAACACAGTGCAATAACTCGATAAACGGATCTTCATGTTCTTTGGTTAAGTCATGGCCAGGCTCAGGCTCAACGAGACCATCTGTTTCTTTATCCATATCAATTACTCAATGGTTATTATTAACCCGGCACCAATACAGGCCACCGCCGGTCGCTGTGTATCGATGCCCAGCCGGACATTCGAGCGCTGCCACATTCATTCTACAGCAAGCTTGATTACACGGGGTTACGCCATGGGCTTGTTCACGATTCCCTTGAGGAGCCCGTAATTCAGGCCTGGAAGAAGCAGGCTGTATCCAAGCAGTTCGGGAACAAAGCGGAGTGCGATCAACGGCAGGCGATTGGCGCAGCCTATACGCAGTTAGGGGACGCATCAAATGCAAGCGGCAAGTTCATGGCTTACGATTAACCTGGCACCAATATATACCATGTTCAGGGCGTCAGGCAGGTGTCAGAACAAGGCGCAGCGCGCAGGCAAGGGTTGTTCCCTTGTCAAGCGTTGCAACGCCGTACTGGCGCCTGCCTGACGC
>JAMOMB010000047.1 GCA_027068795.1 Sedimenticola sp.
TGCCAATGACGCCCTGTTCCTGGCCGGCATCCTTCCCGCCACAAGCTGCGGGCGCATCTCCGCCCGGCGCTACGAAAAACTGGCGCAGGCAATCCGGGAAATACTGACTGCCGCCATCCAGCGGGGCGGCACCACCCTCCAGGACTTTGTACAGGCAGACGGCAAACCCGGCTATTTCTCCCGGGAATTACAGGTGTATGGCCGCGAAGGAAAGCCTTGTTCTCGCTGCGGCAACGCCATTCGGCAGAAAAACCTGGGGCAACGTTCCAGTTATTACTGCAGCCACTGTCAAAGATACTAACCCAGCAGATAGATCAGCCCCAGCGTGACCAACGCAACCATCAGGCTCTGCAGGCCGCTCCACAGCCAGAATGTGCCGCCGACGCGGCCAAGAAAAACACCGAAAAGAAACAGAATCACCAGGGCGACGGCCATGGCTGTGGGCAAAGGCCCGATTGCAAGCGCCAGGCCGCTGTTCGCCAACCACAGGGGCGTTATGATAATCAAGGCAACCAGCAGTGGAGACAGGCCGTTCACCAGGGCAACCAGCCAGGGAATCCACACGGCCACCTGGGCATGGCGGCTTTCTTCCAGCGAATGCACCATTGCCTTTTCCAACTGCACCAGCGCGCGGCGCTGTTCTGCGGCTTCACTGATATAGGCGCTGGACAAACCGCTCATGCCCAGGGCCAGGGCCGCCGCCAGGCAGGAGGTAATCACCACGGCAAGATCAACCTGGTCACTGATATGGAAGCCCATCATCAGGCCGAGCATGGTCAGCGCGCCATCATACCCGTTTACCACGAAGTAACGGCGCATAATCTCCTCCGGACGGGAGATTTTCAACAGGGTCTTGATCTGTTTCAGCAGCATCACTCGCCGATGACCGACACCTCATCGATACTGTGCAGGGAGGCGCCGATTTCGTCAATTGCCGCACCGATAAGGGAAAAATCGAGTCCATCCCCTTCAATCGCCACTTGCAGGGTTTCTGTCTTTTCATCCACCTCCAGCACCCGCACATGAACCCGGTAACCCTGCCCCAATGCGGCAATGGCATTGGCAAATTCAAGGGCATTCGGCTGATGCGGTTTCAGGACATCGAGAACGAGGCGTTGGACATTGGCCATAGTTATTTCCTTCACATAGAGAGTGGAACAAGCCGAAGAACCTCGATCAGGCCAGCATTTCCTGCAGGGCGGCGGTATGCCGCTGCGCATTCTGTTTCAGGCGCAATCTTGTGCTGCGGACAATGCAGGCCAGATCACCCAAGGCATCTTCGAAGCGGTCATTCACTACCAAGTAATCATATTCCGCATAATGGGACAGTTCGTTACGGGCGTCCTTCATGCGCCGTTCTATGGTCGCCTCATCATCCTGCCCGCGGCTGCTCAAACGCTCGCGCAACGCGGCAATGGAAGGCGGGATGACAAAGATGGAGATGGCGTCGGGGAAGGCCTTGCGCACCTGCCGGGCGCCCTGCCAGTCGATTTCCAGCACCACATCCTGCCCCGCCCGCAACTGGGACTCCACGCCGGCCTGGCTGGTGCCATAGTAGTTGTCGAACACCTGGGCCTGCTCCAGAAAAGCGCCCTCCCCCGCCAGCGACATGAACTCGTCCACGGAAACAAAATAATAGTGTACGCCATCCTGCTCTCCCGGCCGGGGGGAGCGGGTGGTATGGGATACCGAAAGCACGAGGTTCCCGTCCATCTTCAGCAGCGCCTTGAGAAGGCTGGTCTTCCCTCCTCCCGAAGGCGCCGACACAATAAAGAGATTGCCTGGATTGCTGTTACTCAATGTTTTGTACCTGTTCACGCATCTGTTCGATAAGCACTTTCATTTCCACGGAAATGGCCGTGGTTTCGCTGTCTGCCGACTTGGAACCCAGGGTATTGGCCTCCCGATTGAGTTCCTGCATCAGGAAATCCAGCCGCCGTCCCACGGGTTCGTCCCTTTTCAACACCGCCCGCACTTCCTGCAGATGGGCGGACAGCCGATCCATCTCCTCGTCCACATCCAGCCGTTGGGCGAGCAGCGCCATTTCCTGCTCCAGCCGTTGTTCATCCAGATCCGCCGCCACTTCGGCGAGACGCGCCCGCAGCCGTTCCCGTATCGCCCCGATCACCCGGGGCATGCACAAGCGGGCTTTTTCCACCTGCGCCTGCAACAGCTCGCAACGGCTTTCGATCAACGCCGCCAGACGCTGCCCCTCCCGCTCCCGGGTGGCGACCAGATCATCCAGCACCTGTTCCAGCAACGCCATGGCCTGTTCCTGAACCGGGGTCAGATCCGGAGCCGCCGTCACCGTCACCCCCGGCCAGGAAAGCACCGCCATGAGATCCGGCTCCCTGAGCAAGGATTCCCGGCTGCGGATCCCTTCCATGGCGGCCAGCACCTGCTCCAGCACAGGTTCATTCAGCGCCATGGCGGCCACATGGGCGCCATTGGACTTGTAGCGCAGGCCACATTCCACCTTGCCGCGCCCCAGGCGGCGCGCCACCGCTTCTCGTACGCCCGCATCCAGTTGCCGGAAATCCTCCGGCAGGCGCGGCTGTATTTCCAGATAACGGTGATTCACCGAGCGCAGCTCCCATACCAGCTCGATTCCGTCCTGTGTACAGCCACCTCTTGCGAAGGACGTCATACTTCGTATCATCTGTTCCCGGCTCCAACAAATTACTGCACAAATTTCATATTCTTTATGATACTTTGGTTTATCTCGGGATGCCCCTTAAATTAGATCGTTCATGTCATCGGAAAAACGCGAGCCACTGCCTTCAGGCACCCGGCTGGACTATTACAAGGTACACAAACTCATCGGCAGCGGTGGGTTCAGCCTCATTTACCTTGGCGAAGAGGAAGATTCCCATGATGAGGTGGCGATCAAGGAATACATGCCCAAGCGTTTCGGCCACCGAAACCAAAACGGTGAAATCATTTTCCCCAACGAAGAGGCCAAGGACAAGTTCTATCGCGGCCTGCGGTTGTTCTTTCTTGAAGCCAAGGCCCTGGCAACCTTGCGCCACCCGAACATCGTCAATGTGCGCAACTGCTTTCTGGACAACGAAACCGCCTATCTGGTCATGGATTACCAGCCCGGCAAGAACCTGGGCCGATACATCAAGCGCCGCAAGGGAGGGTTGAGCACGCGCTTCCTCATGACCGTATTCCCTCCCCTGCTGGACGCCCTGGAGCTGATACACAATGCCCAGCATCTGCACCTGGACATCAAGCCGGGCAATATCCATATCCGCCCCGGGGGACGGCCTCTACTGCTGGATTTTGGCGCGGTTTATCATCTGAGCACGGAAGGCAAGAAAAAGGCGCAGGTCATCACTCCCGGTTTTTCCCCCATCGAGCAGTACCGGGGCATCAGCAAGGTGGGACCCTGGACAGACATCTACGCCATTGGCGCCAGCATGCGTACCTGTATCGAGGGGCGGCCGCCTCCCACGGCCATCGAACGCCACGCCAAGGACAGCATGGTTCCCGCCGTAGAGGCGTTTGGCAAACGCTATCCCCGGCATATCCTGCAGGCAATCGATCATGCCATGGAAATCGATCCCCAGAAGCGCATACAATCCGCGGCCTTGCTGCTCAAGCAACTGAACAGGGATCCGGCGAAAACCGGGGCGCGCAAGGCAGGCTGATGGAAGCAGCGCGCATTTCCCTGCAAGGCGACCGGGCCAACAACCAGGATCGCTGCGCCATTTTCAACCACGGAAAAAGCTGCCTGATGGTATTGGCCGACGGTTTGGGCGGGCACCCCAAGGGTGAAGTCGCTGCGCAGATCATGCTGAACGTGTGCGAACAGCTTTTTTCCAAGACGCCAAAGCCCATCAGCAGCCCAAGATTTTTTTTCCATCACTGTGTCGCCCATGCGCACAAGCTGATCAACCAGTATGGCCAGGCGCAGCGGCCCAGCATCGCACCCCGCACCACTGTGGTCATGGCGCTGATCCAGGATGGATACTGCTACTGGAGCTATGCCGGCGACAGCCGCTTTTATCTTTTGCGGGACAATGACATTGTTCTTCAGTCCACGGATCACAGCGTACCGCAAAGAGGCGTTCTCGGAAAAGAAAACGCCAGCAACCGCGCCCTGACCCGCTGCGTGGGCGGCCAGCGCAGCGCCCCCATGCCATCGACGGAACCCCCGTTCCCACTGCAGCCCAACGATCTGATCCTGCTGTGTTCGGACGGCCTGTGGAACCAGTTGCCCCGGCAGCAGCTGGTTGAAACCCTGTGGAACGTCTTTCCGCTGAAAAAAGCACTGTATATGCTCGGCGCCGCTGCGGAAAACAATGCACAGTCCCGCAGCGACAATATCAGCGCCCTTGGGGTTCGCATTGATATTAGCAGTTGCGCCAGCGCCATCTCTGTTGCAGAAGAAGGCGAGAATGAGCTATTGTCCGCCATCGATCATCTCAATGCGCTGATCCGGCAAAACATCCCGGAGACAGAATAGCAGCCCGGCTTGCCTTGCCGGACAAAACGCACCCACAGAGGAACCCCCAATGAGACCCAGCGGCCGCGCCAACGACGAAATGCGTCCTGTATGCTTTATCCCCAACTTTACCAAACATGCCGAAGGTTCCGTGCTGGTGAGTTTTGGCGACACCCGGGTGATCTGCACCGCGAGCGTGGAAGAACGCACACCCCGCTGGATGGACAAGAACCAGGGTGGTTGGGTCACGGCCGAATACGGCATGTTGCCACGCTCCACCAACAGCCGCATGGGGCGCGAGGCGGCAAGAGGGAAACAAGGTGGCCGCACCATGGAAATTCAACGTCTCATCGGTCGCTCCCTGCGCGCCGCCCTGGATCTGAAAAAGCTGGGCGAACACACCATCACCCTGGATTGTGACGTCATCCAGGCCGACGGGGGTACGCGCACTGCCTCCATATCCGGCGGTTTTGTGGCCCTGGCCATGGCTATAGATGGTTTACTGAAAAAGGGACGCTTGACGGAAAACCCCATCATCCATCATGTTGCCTCTGTTTCCACCGGCATCTATTCCGGTACTCCGGTACTGGATCTGGACTATGTAGAAGACTCCAACGCTGAGACCGACATGAATGTGGTAATGAATGAAAGCGGCGGCTTTATCGAGGTACAGGGCACGGCGGAAGGCGCGGTATTCAACCGTGATGAAATGAACCAGATGCTCAACCTCGCCAGCCAGGGCATTCATGAAATCATTATCGAACAGCAAAAGATTCTCGGAACCCCAGCCTGACCATTCGCCCTGTTTCAGAAAGAAGCAGCCCGAGCGCGCCCGCCCCTCCAACGCACATTTCGCTGCAGGGCGCGCATAAGAGGCTCGACATCCTCTTCCGCATGACTGACCACGGCCATGCTTCCCCAGCCCGTGGGAATCAGGATGCCGGACAGCGAAACAGCCGCCACCGCCTGCCGGCGGGGCGCATACTCACCAGGCATCAACAATACGGTGACCGGCCCGTTTCCTCCCTGAACAACCAGATGCACGCCACGCCTTTTGCGTATCCAGCATGGGATTGCTGCGGTGATCCGGGCAGGCGCTTCCACCAGATCAAATCCCTGGGGAGAAAGCGCTTCCGCCAACTCCATCCTGTTCATGGCGCGTCGGGAACCGAGCGCTTCCGGTTCTTTCTGAATATGGCGCACCACCAGCTGTGGCAGATTATTCCCGGCAAAGGTCTGCTGCGCCAGATTGAATCCCGTTACCGATACCCCGATCAGCAGCAGTATCGACGCCGCTTTCACCCAGGTTTTCCGCCGCCAGCAGGCGGATCTGCGCATCCGCCCCAGCTTCAGTTCCTTTTCCGGCTGCACAGACATGGCAGCATGCAGCAACCGCTCGAATTCCCGGGCTTGCCGCCATTCCCGGGCGCAACGGACGCAGTTTTCCCGGTGTACGACAAAATCCCCATCTTTACAAAAGGGATCCTCCATCAGCCGGTTCTGAAATTGCTCACAATTCATAAGTAGTAGTTTCCGGCGCCAGTCATTACCATCAAGACCCCGACGGCAAATATTTTGTTTCGGCGGCAGCCAAATAAAGCTGTCATCCTGGAAACAAAACTGCAATCCGTCAGGTCATAGTATCCAAGCCGGGAAAAATCCGGCCAGATGGGAATGGCACTTACTTAAGGGCGCCTCGAATCATTCGATTTTCGTCACACCGGCACAGGCTGGTGTCCTGAGTTTTCAGGAACTTATGGATTCCGGCATGCGCCGGAACGACATGGACAGGCTTGTTCGGCGCTTACTTAAGCCAAATGCCTTGTCATTCGCCCTCCCTGCGCAAGCCGGGGCGGCCATGGTTTTTTGCTTAAGTAAGTGCCATTCCGGTCAGATGCTATTGTTTAACCAAACCACACTAGTAAGGAGATTCTCCATGAAAAAATCGATCATTTTGAGTGCTGCCGCCATTGCCATGCTGTCCCTGGGTATCAGCGGAAGCGCCCTGGCCGGCAAACCCGGCTTTGAAAAATGTATGGGTATCGCCAAGGCCGGCAAGAACGATTGCGGCACCTCTGGCCATGCTTGCGCTGGCCAGGCCACCAAGGACAATGACCCTGAAGAATGGGTATATGTACCGGAAGGCACTTGCGACAAGATTGCAGGCGGCAAGGTAAAAAAATAACCGGAACAACCAGGGCCGCATGAACTGAAGCAAGGAACATGCGGCCCTCAACCTGCCCTGACGCCGTCACCCGGCAACCATATTTGCATCTGGTTCAAACCATCAGGCAGGAGGAGTGAACATGAGCCTGCTACAAACCCTGGTAAAGCCCTACAGCGCCATTGCGCGACAACTCGATCTTCTGGCTCCCGCATTCGATCTGGCAATACGCCTCTGGGTCGCCTGGGTGTTCTTCAAGTCCGGCCTGGTGAAGATACAGAGCTGGGACACCACTGTGATGCTGTTCGATTATGAATACAATGTGCCCCTGCTCTCGCCGCAGGTGGCAGCCTGGACAGGAACAGCGGCCGAGTTGTTCCTTCCCGTTCTCGTTGCCCTGGGCATTGCCAGCCGTCTGTCCGCCCTGGCGCTGTTCGCATTCAACGCCGTTGCGGTATACGCCTATGCCAGCTTTCTGTTCGGCACCGAGGGCGCCGCAGGCCTGCAACAGCACATCCTTTGGGGCGTCATGCTGCTGATTACCGTCTTTCATGGCCCCGGCAAGTTGTCCGTGGATCACCTGTTGTGCAAGAAATAGCGCATTACTGTTGATTCTTCTTTCTCGCCAATTCGACATATTGCTTCATGCGTTGTCCGTCAATAGCCCCGGGTATCAGCTCTTCCCCAATGACAAACGCTGGCGTGCCGTTGACGCCCAGGCGTTGCGCCCAGGCGCTGCTGCGCGCCAGCTCCTGCTGCACTTCTGGCGACTGCATATCCTTTTGCAATTGATTCAGGTCCAGATCCACCGCCTTTGCCGCCGCAAGCACGCCCTCTCTGGAAAGGCGGCCGCCCTGGTTCATCATCCGGGCATGAAACTGGTCGTATTTTCCCTGCATTTGTGCGGCCAGGGCCGCTTTCGCCGCATATTCCGAGTCCGGTCCCAGCACCGGCAGCTCCTTCATCACAATCTTGATGTCACCATCTTCCGCGATGAGCTTTTCCATGCTGGGAAACACTTTCTTGCAATACGGACAGTTGTAGTCGAAAAACTCCACGACAATCGTATTGCCCTCGGGATTGCCCCAAACGGGTGATTTGGTGTCGGCGGCCTCCGCCATCAACTCGGCAATGGCCTTTCGGGTAATCGCCGCTTCCGCAGCATCCTGTTGCTTCCGCCAGGCCTGGATTGCTTCGATGACCACTTCCGGATTCTCTTTCAGGTAGGCGCCGATCATCTCCTGCACTTCCGCCTTTTGCGCGGATGACAGCGTCTCGGCGGCAAGAACCACAGCAGGAACAGACAGGGCGCAGCATAATCCCATGGCTGCCGACAATATGCTTATTTTTCGCTTTTCTTTCATTTCCACTTCCTCTTGACCAGGATCTGTTAACACGAATCCAATAGATTTCCCCGTGGGACTGGGGCTGTTGTTCCACCCAGCGACGTTATCATTCGCTCCTGTAGTGTCACTACATTTCACTCATTCTGCCTTGCCGGGTTAATAACTGACCCTGGGCCTCCCAAGCCGCTGAAGCAGATGATCCGCAACCCGGAAAGCATTGGCATAGATAGTCCAGGTGTACGGCACACTGCCGCCCGTGGGCATGAAACTGCCGTCAGTAACATACAGGTTTTCCACCTCATGGGCGCGACACATGGGATCCAGCACGGATGTTTTCGGATCTGTACCAAAGCGGCAGGTGCCCGCCAGCAAATTGGTGGGCGGCGCACCGGAAGCAAAGGAGATCACTTCTTCAGCACCAATGGCCTTGAGCATTTCCGCTCCCTTTGCCGCCAGATACCAACCCACTTTCAGGTTCTGCACATGATAGCCCGTACGCACCCTGCCCAGGGGCATGCCCCATTTGTCCTTCCGGGATGGATCCAGGGTGACAAAGCTGTTGTCATTGGGAAGCCAGTCGCAGAAGGCTTCGATTTTCAGCGGCACGGCGTCGCGGAACAAGTGCTCCAGATTGCGCTTCAGGGGTTTGCCCCACAACAAACCATGATCACCATGCAGATGGCGGCTGGCGCGCAGCACGGGGCTGGGATGGACATGCACGAAATCGATGGTGCCGCCCTTTTGCCGGGGGCCAAATGCCTTGTCGTCGATGACATACCAGTCTTGCAGGGCGCGGTTGACGAAGAAGCCGGTTTGCGCCAGCTCCCGCGCCTTCGACGCGCTGAACTTGGCGTAGGGCAGCTGTCCGGAGCCCGCGCCACCGCCGGCAAACAACAGGTTCTTTCCCACCAGGCCATTGGAATTTGCCAGGCCCTGGGGGAACTTCGGGCCAGTGGAGCGCAGCAACAGCTTGGCGCTCTCGATAGCCTGGCAGGCAACCACATAGATGCCGGCGTCCACCTGCCTCAACACACCTTCCTTGTTGAAGTATTCCACCCCCGTGATCTTGCCTTTGGCATCGGTAATCAGGCGTTTTACCAGGGAATGGGGGCGCACTTCACAGCGACCGGTTGCCACGGCCCTTTCCAGCAGGGCCGATCTGGCGCTGCCTTTGGCGCCGGTAGAGCAACCCGTGCTTCCACAATAACCGCCATTATAGGCACAGCTGTTGCGCCCCTCCACCGGACGGGAAAGAATGGCCCGGGGCGTGGGAATGGGGTGATAGCCCAGCCTTTCGCCCGCCTCGTCCAGCATGGCAGCCACGGCATGCTCCTGCAACGGTGGATAGGGAAAGTCCGCCTGGCTGCGCGGTTCGGCATGGGGATGGGGCCGCACCTTGCCGGACACCCCGACTTCCCGTTCCACGCGACTGTAGTATGGCTCCAGATCTTCGTAGCGGATAGGCCAGTCTGCAATATTGGCGCCCTCCACGGGGCCGAATTCGGATAGCAGGTGAAAATCCACCGGCTTGAGGCGATGGAAATAGCCGCTCATGAAATTGCTGGAGCCACCAACACAGTTGCCGTTCCAGAAATTCCAGCGGCTGTTGTTGGTGTTTTGCGCGCGCCAGGAGCCATCGTCTCTTTCCGTCTCGACGATATGGGGCTCCTCCCTGCGGCTGGGCTTGTAAATATCCCGCAGGCAGCAGGCCAGTTCGTCCTTGTAGAAATCCTCCGTGCTGTACCAGGGCCCGCGCTCCAGCACCAACACCGAATGTCCGGCCCGGGACAGGGTCAACGCCACCGGAGAGCCGCCGGCGCCGCTGCCGATGACGATCACATCGAAATCATGGCTCATAAGAGAAAATACCGTTTGTCAGCAGGCGGCCGTTTGTAGCCGGGCTTGTGTCCCAGCCATTTCCAGCCGATACCATCGGGATTACCGCCATACACGGGATCGGTAAGCGCGGCTTCCAGAATATAGTGCAGCACTTCATGCAACCAGTGCCGCCCGCCGGGCTGGGATTCAAATTTGCGCAGCAGCTTTTCCTTCTGCGCGGATGTCAACGCGGGAAAAACCTGGTTGTGCGCCTCCTTGCTCAACGCCATTATCGATGCCACGCCCTTGCGAAACATCTCCCGGGTAGCCTCATCCAGGCCCGGGTCGGAGAGCACCCATTGCAGGTAGGGGGCGGCATTGACTTCCTCCGCGCCCGGCGCATGCTCTTCCGAGGGAAAAAGATGCGCCTGCACCGCCGCCATGGTTTTCCACTGGCTCGCATCCATGCCGGTGGCCGCAAGCCGAATAGCGGCGAAATCCGGCATCCAGCTTTTTCCTTGAGCGGGCAGAGTACCGCTCAACAACAGCCCGCCCATGCTCCAGCACAGGAAGTTGCGGCGCTTCACAGCTCGTCGCTCCCCTGCTCCTGCACCACGGCCTGCAGCAGCCATTCCATCCATTGCGGCTTCATGTAACCACGCTTGTGCATCAGCTCCCTGCCATCGGCATCCATGATGATCACCGCCGGTCGGCCATAGTCACGATAGCGCGCCGCCAGTTCCGGATCCTTTTCATCCACGATCTTGATGGGCACATAGTCTTTTTCGATTGCGGCCAGCACTTGGGGATCGCGCCAGGTGGTGGCGTCCATTTTCTTGCAGAAACCGCACCATTCCGCGCTCAGATCCACCAAAACCAGCTTTTTCTCTGCTTTCGCCTGGGCAAAAGGCGCTTCTGACCAGGTTTGCCAGGGCACCGAGGCGCCGGCCACCAGCTGGGTGAAAGCAACCAATACCACAAACAACATGAGAAACAGACTTATTTTGAGCACATGGGAACCACGCATGGAACACTCCTGGAATAGTAGTAGCCCGGTGGCCGAGGATGACATCGATTCGTTGACCGGGTTATTGACCTGGCACCAATATATACCATGTTCAGGGCGTCAGGCAGGTGTCAGAACAAGGCGCAGCGCGCAAGCAAGGGTTGTTCCCTTGTCAAGGGTTGCAACGCCGTACTGGCGCCTGCCTGACGCCCCTAACTTATTGTTATATATTGAAAGGTCGTCGCCTGCTGGCCCGCGGACTGCGTTAGCTCCACTGGCTTTAGAATGACTAAAGCGGCGTGGCTCCGCCTTGCCGCGAACCAGCAGACAACGACTGAACATGATATCTATTGATGCCAGGTTAATAATAATTGTCTATTCAGACCGGCAAGGCAATAATTTTATGACAATATCCGGTAGCGAAAAGTTACAATTTACCTTATGAAATACACCAGCCGATGGAAATCCGCCCACCATGACACAACGTATCATCCTCGCCAGCAATAACCCGGGCAAGGTCAGGGAAATCAGCCAACTCCTCGCCGACCAGGAGATGGAAGTGTTGCCCCAGTCCACCTTTGACATCGCCGAAGCCGAGGAAACAGGCCTGACCTTTGTCGAAAACGCCATTCTCAAGGCCAGAAACGCCGCCATACACAGCGGACTTCCCGCCATTGCCGATGATTCCGGACTGGAGGTGGACGCCCTGCAAGGCGCGCCCGGCATTTACTCCGCCCGCTTTGCCGGCCCCGGCGCCAGTGATGCCGACAACAACCGCAAATTACTGGCTGAACTGGAAAATACCCCGGAAGAGCAGCGCACGGCGCGTTTTCAATGCCTGATCGTATACATGCGTCACGGCGCCGATCCGGTTCCCGTTATCTGCCAGGGGAGCTGGGAGGGAAGAATCCTGCGCCACCCCCAGGGGGAAAACGGCTTTGGCTATGATCCGCTGTTCTTCGTGCCGGAAAAGAGCTGCAGCGCTGCCGAGCTGCCCGCGGCGGTGAAAAACGCCATGAGCCACCGGGGCAAGGCGCTGCGCTGCCTGATGCAGGCATTGTCCCGCCATCAATAGTCCAGGTCTTCCTTCCTGAACAGCCGCGCAGGCGTCGCATTCAGCACCCGCTTGAGTATGTGATTCATGGTGAACACATCATTGTCAAACCCCCCATGGGTGGTGCTGCGGGTAATCTTGCCCGTTGCGCCATTGGAGTAGTGAATGCGGGGCTGCTCCCCTACCCTGATCACATCCGCGGCGAACTTCTGCATGCCCAGCAAGGGGCGCTTCCGCTGCCTCTCAAAGGCATTTGAGACCAGATACAACAAGGACTTGCGATAGAAAGGAGTTACCGTATCATCCAGCTCCAGCTTGTCCAGAAGATTGTAGATGGCCATGTCCCTGATCCGCAGGCGGCCTTGGGCATCGAGCAGCGGCACATAGCTTTTCTCATACCAATCCAGGGTACAGGCCGGCGCCATGAGGGAACAGGTCTCGATCTGCAACCGGCGCCGGCTCAGGGTGCGCAGCAGCTGGCCGATGGCAATGGCGCCGGTACTGTGCCCGACCAGGTGCAGCTTTTTCGGCTTTCCCTGTTTCCTGAATTGCCGCAGGAACTGATCCACGGCATCCATTGCCGCCCCGTCGGAAGCGAAAGCCGCATGAGCACCCTTTTTCATTTCCTCCCACACCAGGGTTCCCGGCTTGCGCAACAGGCCCTCCATAAAACGGTCCATCCAATCCGATACGCCGCCGACACGGTCAACGGCTTGCGCTGATTTACGTTGAATCACATCCTTCAATTCCTCCACCAGCCCGGTGTCATACATGATATGGAAGGGATAAATACGATTGTCCTTGAACACGCTACGCATGGCGGCCACCCGCCTGGCGGAATCTTCCGGTGCATTCAGACCACCATGAACATACAACAAGAAATGATCATATTTGCTGCTTTTCGCCACCAGGGCAGCGGTTTCCGACACATCAAACGCCGTGCTCCAGTAGCGGCCACGCTCCTTGTAAGCCCCATCATCCACATGCACAAAATGCCCCGCGATGGAGGAACGCGGAACCTTTTGCGCAAGCTGCTCCTTTTCCGGCAACTTGGAGTTGACCGCCCGCAAGCCGAATATGGAGGGCGTCGGCAACGCCAGACGGAACACCCAGGCATCCATGACATTTTCTATCCAGTCTTCATAGCTCCAAAGGGCAAGCCCCCTGTTTCCCCATGCCTCTGTCCAGGAATTCTGCACCCAGAAGCCTTTTTCGTCATATCCCGTTATGGCGAAGGCGTGGGCGCCATCGGTCTCATCCTGTTTCCGGATAACCCCGTCTTCCGGCTCATTCCAACCGGCATGCACCATCGCCGACACCACGATCACCCCGGCCTCATTCAATGCCGCATGGTAGTGGCTGATTTGCGGGCGCAGCCGATAGTAGGCGCCCAGCGTCTGGCTGCGCGCATCCTTGGCGCGGCGCACGGTAAGATCCCCCTTGCGGCTGACCCGATACGGCCACAGTTTGTCCTGGCATACGCCCATGTTGCTCCAACCCTTGATGGCGCCGCGCAGGCTTGAACCATCATAATCCTCCCCCGGCCACTCATCGTGACGCTTGGCCATTTCATACAGCATGCGCGGGCTTACACGCACGTCTTCCTTTGCACGGAAGTACAGCAAATTGATGGCCGCCGCCAGGGCGAAGCCGGTACAGGCCCCTTCGCTGTGCTGGTTGAGGATTTTTTGCTCACGGGGAGGCGGCAATGCCTTTTTCAGCTGAATCAGGGAGGGCTCGTACATCCAGTCCCGTAAATCCGGAACATCGGCGCTGGCGTTTTTTTTCCATTTGAATTTTGGCATATGCGTAATCCTTTGCCGGGCAGAACGGCTTGGTGTAAAGTCATTTATTCTTGTAGCTAAAGATAGAACATATCTGCCGTTTTTACATGAAAATTCTTCTCGCCAATCCCCGCGGCTTTTGCGCCGGCGTGGATCGCGCCATTGAAATCGTGGATCATGCCCTGGATGCTTTCGGCGCACCCATCTATGTCCGCCATGAGGTCGTTCACAACCGTTTTGTGGTAGAAAACCTCAAGCAACGCGGCGCCATCTTTGTTGATGAACTTCAGGAAGTGCCTGACGGCAATACCGTGATTTTCAGCGCCCATGGCGTCTCCCAGGCAGTGAAGAAGGAAGCGGAAAACCGCGACCTGAGGGTATTCGACGCAACCTGCCCTCTGGTGACGAAGGTTCACCTGCAGGTAGCGCGGCACTGCCAGAACGGCTTTGAAGTCATCCTCCTCGGCCACAAGGGGCACCCGGAAGTGGAAGGAACCATGGGGCAATACCACTGCCCGAAAGCGATAGGAATCTATCTGGTGGAAACCGCTGACGATGTAGCCCGCCTGTGCGTTCAGAACCCAAGCAAACTGGCTTTCGTCACCCAGACAACGCTTTCCATGGACGACACCGCGGAAATCATCACCGCGCTGCGCAAACGCTTTCCCCAAATCCAGGGCCCCAGGAAAGACGACATCTGCTACGCCACGCAAAGCCGGCAGGATGCAGTGAAACGCCTCGCCGCCGAATGCGATGTGGTGCTGGTCGTGGGTTCCCCCAACAGCTCCAACTCCAACCGCCTCAAGGAGATTGCGGAAAAACTGGGCAAGCCCGCCTATCTGGTCGACGGACCAACGGATCTGCGCCAGGAATGGCTGCAAGGGAATCAGATCATCGGCCTGACAGCAGGCGCTTCCGCGCCGGAGGTGCTGGTGGAGCAGGTGCTGAGCAAGCTCAGGACCTGGGGGGCGACAGAAGCCCTGGAGGATGGCGGCATACCGGAAGAAGTCACCTTTCCCTTACCAAA
>JAMOMB010000048.1 GCA_027068795.1 Sedimenticola sp.
TACGGAACGCCTGAAAACCCAAGGCAAACAATCCCCGATCCTGTTCCGGAGGGTTCTGTCGTGGAAGTGCATGGGCTCTATGACTATGCGCCCACCGGCTATGACTTGATAACCGCGAACGGAACGGAACAGGCGCCGGTTTTTATTGTCGGTAGTGGACAAACGGTTGTCAAACGAAAATGGGCTATCAAATCTTCTTACACAATTATAGAGAATATAGAGTTTACTGATTTCGGCAAAATCTCCATCACCTATCCCTCGCATCATGTAGCCATTCGTAACAACAACATGCACCATATCAATGGAAAGATCGGTGGCTATGGCAATTCAGACATGGAAAGGGTGCACCATATCGTTATCTACAACAACAAGATCCACTCCCAAGAGGGATGGGATCAGAATCCGGAAATAGACCTGGACAATCATGGCATCAAGTTCGGTCGCTATGTGGAAGATGTATGGGTTTTGGACAATCTGGCCTACAACAACGGCGGAAGCTTTGTTCAGGTCGGCGACTGGAACAGCCCGGCGAACAATGAGCTGGCTCGCAGATACTATATCGGGAGAAATACGGCTTACGCCAACAGGCAATCGCCTATTGGGGTCAAGCAAAGCAGTGACGTCATTATTTCCGAGAATCTGCTGTACAACAACAGGGCCATACAAACAAATGCCGCTAGCCAGGCGGGCGTGGTTTTTCAGTATGGGCCAGAGAGGTTGTGGATCATCAACAACCGTATTTTCGACTCGGATGCGGGAATTTCATCCGGAAGCAACAGTGGCGGCATTGGGCAGGAACAGTTTATTGTAGGGAACCTGATTTACAACATTCATACTGCTGATGATTTCAACTACAATCCCGGCAGCGCCTGGTCTCCGGCGGCAATAATGCTGGCGGGAGGGGTAAATCGCCATGTGATCGACAATACCATTCATGATGTTGATGCCGGGATCAGCTGCCCGGGATCCGGTTCGCTGAATATCAGGGGGAACATTATTTCCGATGTGACAAAGTCCAGCCATGTTTTTATCGAGCATGGGTCAATCGTCGATTTCTCCTCGCTGCACAATAATCTTCTTTATCAGCGCGGTGGTGATGCCAGTATTCGCTGGGGGGATGGTGAGATTCTGAATGTCAGTGAGTTTGAATTCGAATATCCTGCCCAGGGCCAGGGAAACCTGGAAGCTGACCCGCTGTTCATCAATCCCTCGAGCAACAACTTTTTTCTTCAAAGCAGCTCGCCTGCAATTGACCGTAACACCGAGAATGATGTGTATCAGATCTTTCAGAATCTGTATGGCATCGATATCAGAGTGGATAATGATGGGGATATGCGTCCCCAGGGAGCAGGCTGGGATATTGGCGCGCTTGAATCCTCATGCAGTGCCGTGACAACCAATACCTGGACAGGAACCGGAAACTGGAGTGACGCTTCCCGTTGGAGCTTGAATGGGACTCCTGCAAGATGCAGCCATGTTGTTGTAGAGTCTGGAAGCACAATCCATCTGCGCAGCGGGGAGAGCGGATTGGCCTATTCCCTGGAGATTCAGGCCGGTGCGGTGCTGTCCGTGGAGTCCAATGCCGTGCTGTCGGTTGCGGTAAAGTGAGCATTCCCCTGTCTGGCCCATTCAGGGAGATCGTCGAAGCATTGTAAGTCGGACGGCCTGTCCAGGTCCTGGCGCCAGGGCATGTATACAGGTTGCCTGCCAAGGCTATGCAGTCGTTGCAGGGTCAGACCCAGTACCTCGCTGCTTCCCCAGGGCATGTTCTCGAACAGGGTCGGCGCCGGTTGGCGCAAGCCGAGTAAATAGTAACCGCCATCGAATGCGGGTCCGACCACGGCCTCGGATCCGTCTTGCATGGCGCTGATCGCTTGTGCGAGATGGCTGGAGTCCAGGTCTGGGCAATCCGTACCCAGGAGAATCGCCCAGGAGCGCCTCTGTAATGCGGAAGAAAAGGCGTGTTGCATGCGGGCGCCAAGATCGTTTCCTTGTTGCTCATGCAAGTCGATGCTGTAGCGGTTGCGGCAATACTGGAAGAAAGGGTGCTGAATGGATGGCGTACCCCAAAGCGTCGTATTCCCGGGGGCAGCTTCGCATACCCGGGTGAGTGTGCGCTCTACCAGAAAGGCATGCAGCCGTGCGGCGCCATCAGCTCCCAATGCGGGAATCAGGCGGGTTTTCGCCGCTCCCGGAAGCGGCGCCCTGGCAAATACCATGATGCTGCCGGTGCTCATTGATACTGTCTGGCCAAATCGGCGGGATTGGCGCCCAGGGCATAGGCAAGACGCAACCGCCACATCAGAAAAATGGTGCGTGCTATGCCGCGGGATTCCCAGCGGCGGCTTGACGTGAGGATCTTGCTGTGAAGGCAAAGGGGCTTGCCGGCAGCTTTTTTCAGGCGGATGCTGATTTCGATGTCCTCCATCAGTGGTTGGGAGGGAAAGCCGCCGATCCGTTCAAACAGGCTTCGGCAAATGAAAATGCCCTGGTCGCCGGTGGCGATGCCGGTGAAGCGGGAGCGCCAATTCATCATCCTTTCGATGATGCGCAAACTGGTTTGGTTTCCGGACAGCGATACATCGAAGCGTCCCCAACGGCTTTTCGAGGTGATTCGCGCTGCAAGCAGCTCCTTGTCCATATCGGGTTGAACAAGCGTGTCTGCGTGGATGAACCAGAAGATGTCTCCCCGGGCCTGCTCCGCCCCCGCATTCATCTGCATGGCCCGGCCGGTGTTGCATTGCAGGTGCTTGTCGATCATGGGGATGGCGGCAGGGACGGTATCGTCATTGCTGCCTCCATCGGCCAGGACAATCTCGTGCCCGCGTTTGCGCATTGCTTGCAGTGGCTCCAGGGTTGACCGAATATGTTCTGCCTCGTTCAGGGTGGGAATAATGATGGATATGGAGACTGGTCGCTCAAGTTTCATTGAGTGCGCCGCCGCAGCTGCTGCCTTGCCCGGCAGTGCAGCCGTAACAATGATCCGCCACTGCAATGCTGTTTCCGCGCAGCTCTTTATCCATCAGATCCCGCAACCGGGGTTGCGCCTGGTTTGGCAAGGACAGGGGCAAATCCAGCATTTGATTGAAGTCGCAGTCATATACCCGGCCCTGCCAGTCGATGCTGATGAGGGAGCGGCACATTACTTCGTCGAGATTGTGTGGCTGATGTGCATTTTTCAACAATTGCATGTAGTCGTGAAAGTTTCCTTTCGAGAGCAGGGTGCTGCCGAATCGCTGGATGGGCATGTTGGTGATGGTGAACAGCTGGTTGAAGGAAATCCCCTGTGCGCCGAGCCGTTTCTTGTAATCTGCCTGCAATTGCTCTTGTGAAGGAGGCAAAGTGGCGCCAACAGGGTTGTACACCAGGTTCAGCACCAGTTCGTCCATGCTTCCATAGCCTTTGGCGTTGAGTTTTCTCAAACCCGCCATGCTGCTTGCGTAAACACCTTTTCCCCGTTGGGCTTCCAGGTTTTCCTGCAGATAGCACGGCAGGGAAGCCACGATTTCCACTTGGTGCCGGGCAAGGAAATCAACCAGATTTTCCTGGCCCGGTTCATTGAGTATGGTCAGATTGCAGCGGTCGATAACATGCACGCCCAGTTTGCGGGCCTGCGTCACCAGATAGCGGAAATGAGGGTTCAGTTCGGGGGCGCCGCCGGTCAGGTCGAGATTGCGAATGCTGTGAGCGCGCAAGTAATCCAGCACCAGGTCTATGGTCTGGATTGACATTTCCTCTTTGCGCCTGGGGCCTGCATTGACGTGGCAATGCAGGCAGCTTTGGTTGCAGCGGTATCCCAGATTGACTTGCAGGGTCTGCAGCGACTGGCGATACAGGGCGGGGAAGTCCGTCCGCTCGAGTAAAGGCTTTGTCGGGCGCATGTTACGGCTTGCTCATGAGTCAACAACAACCGCCGGATTCCGGGTGGGGGACTGCGTCATCGAAGGGCAGGCCGGTTCCGCATCCTTGGAAGATGCCGAAATGTGTGCCGGCGTCGCCAAAAAAATCGAAATGGGGGGCGAAGCGGGTCTCCTTCAGCATCCGATAGGTATTGCCGCAAACGGGGAAAATACGTCCGGTCTCGATGATGTGGTGCTTGTCGAGGAGGAACTGCTGTTCGTGGTGGGAAATGCTTCCCTTGTACCGGACGGCCTGGCCGTAGTCCTCGCAGGAAGATTCCAAGCCCTGGATCTTGATCAGGCGGTAAGTGGCGGAATAAAACTTGGTATTGCCCAGTTTTTCCTGTTGCTGTGGATCATCGATGCTCAGGGGGCGGTCACTGACCAGCCTCGGGTCGGCAAATCCGGCGGCTTTTGCCAGGCGCAGGAAATCATTCCAGTACAGTGCGCCACCCAGGCACTCTCCATACAAGACGGGATCGGAGCGCAGATCATCCGCTACGCGCCGGTCGGCATAGACATCGGAAAAATAAAACTCGCCCCCGGGCTTGAGCAGTTCGAATACCTGCTCCAATACAGCGGATTTGTCGGGAACAAGATTCAGCACGCAATTGGAGATCACTATATCGAAAGATCCGCGGGGCAGATCCAGATCCAGCAAATGCTCCAGCTGTCCTTCTACAAAATCCGTGTTGGGCCGGGAATAGCCCAGGCGCTCCCTGTGATAATCCTGGTGCCTGATGGCGATTTCCAGTTGCGCTTCCGTCATATCCACGCCGGTTACGCTGCCTTGTTCGCCAACCATGGCGGACAGTAAAAACACGTCGCGGCCGCTGCCGCAACCGAGATCCAGAATATGACAGCCTTCCAGGGCTTCCGGTATCACCAGGCCGCAGCCGTAGTATCTGGATTGCACTTCGGGATGAATGTGCTGCAGCAATGCCTTGAGGTGGGAGGGCATGGCGTCCGTGGTGCAGCAGGCGTCGGTTTTCAGATCCTTGCTGCCTTGCAGGATGCTCCCATAATAATGTTTTACTTCTTCGGTGATGTTCATCGAATAGGGTCAGTTGTGCACAATGGGGTAATTGTACTTGTTCCATTGATGCATGCCACCCATTACCACCCGGACATCGGTGAAACCGTTTTGCCGCAGTATTTGCGCTGCCTGTTGTGAGCGATGGTTTGTGGTGCAGATCAAGGCTATGGGTTTGTGGCGAAATGCAGACAAGTCTTTTATACGTTCACTGAGCGCTTCCAGGGGAAGGTTTACTGCGCTGTCGATGGCGCCGGATTCGCTGGCGAAGTCCCCGGTGCTGCGGACATCGAGTAGCAGCAGGGTCGGGTCTGAGGCCAGTCGCTCTTTCAGTTCCTGAACGTCCATGTTATCGCCTTGGCGGAAACGGGAAACCAGGCGGGGAAGAAAGGCGACCAGCGCCAACAGGGCCAGCGCCAACAGGCCTTTTTGTATGCCCGCCTCTCCTCCTGCTATGGCCTCGCGTCCGGCGTAGCCCAGGTAGGTGTAGGCAAAGGCGCCCGGCAGCATGAAGATATAGCTGGCAATGAGATAGTGCGCAAACCGCAACCGGGTCAGCCCCAGGGCATAGTTGAGCAGATTGAAGGGAAACAGGGGAACCAGCCGCACAAAGGCGACAAAACGCCAGCCTTCTTTTTCCACGCCTTCCTTGAGTTGCTGCACACGTCCGGCGGCCTTTTTTTCCACCCAGCCCGAGGCCAGATAGCGGGCAATCAGAAAGGCCATTCCGGCGCCCAGGGTTGCTCCCGCAAGATTATAGAAAGTGCCCAGCACGGGGCCAAACAGGGCGCCACCTGCCAGCGTCAGCACGGCGCCGGGCAGAAACAGCACGGTGGCAACCGCATAGACGAGAACAAACAGCAAAGGGCCGGCTCCGCCGGCCTGCTCCACCCATTGCGTCAGTAGCTGTGTGTCGAAATGGTTGCGATAGACAATCGCCAGCCCCACTCCAATAACAAGTGCGGCCAGTAACAGCCAGCGTTTAATCACTGTTCCACTGGCGGCGGTTGATGGCATAGCCCGAGACTTTCCCCCGGAAGGGGAGGATCAGCATGCCGGGCAACCAGCTGATCTGCTTCGGGTCTTGAAACTTGTGAATGCCGATGCTCATGCCCTCATGCCCGGCCCGGGGCTGGTCTCTGTAGGTGCCGAAAACACGATCCCACCAGGGCAGGCTGAAGCCGAAGTTGCTGTTGGTCTCGTCATCCTCCACGGAATGATGTACGCGGTGCATATCCGGTGTCACCAGGAACCAGCGCAATACCCGATCCACGGAAGAGGGCAGTTTCACGTTTCCATGGTTGAACATGGCGGTGGCGTTGAGCAGCACCTCGAAAATGACCACGGCGACCACCGGCGGCCCCAGCAGCAGGATGGTGGCAAATTTGATCAGCATGGAAAGAATGATTTCCAGGGGATGAAAGCGCGCACCTGTGGTCACATCATAATCCGGATCCGCATGATGAACACGGTGCAAGCGCCATAGCAAGGGCACCGCATGCACCATTACATGTTGCAGATATATGACGCCATCCATGATGATGACGGAGAGGATTACAGCCAGTGGAAAAGCGAGCTGATAATAGTTGAACAACCCCCATCCCTGGGCCTGGGCGAAGGCGGCCACGCCAACGGCAGCGGCGGGGAAAAGCAGGCGCACCACCAGGCTGTTGAGAAAAACCAGCCCCATATTGTTCGCCCACCGGACGCCTTTGGAGGCAGTCAATGCTCTGCGCGGCGCAGCCAGCTCCCAGGCGGCCATGATGGCGAAAACGCCAAAAAAGAACCCCAATCGTATTTGGATTTCGTGGGTCAACACCCAGTTGTTCAGTTCCATACCGCGCTCCCAGGCGTCACCATGCAATCCAGAATAAGTATTCAATAGATTTATTGAATACTACAGAGGGCCGCCGGATCCTGTCAACCAGAAGAGGGGAGAATGCGGGCAAATACTACTTCCATCTTCTGGGTGTTTTCCTCGTATGCCGCAATCCGGCAACCCGCCGTTACCTATTTGGAGGGACAGGGTGTTCAGACATGCGCCGCCCCTGTGCTGCCCCGGGTGAATAGTGTGCCGTACGTTGCCTTTAGGCGAAATGACCGGCTTTCAGTGATAACTGGAAGCCACCGGGTATTTGCCAGAACGGATTCCGTGCGGTTAACGGGTTTCCTCTCGCACCCCCCGTGAAAACAGATTGTAGAGCACGGGTAGTACGAACAGCGTCAGCAGGGTGCTGGAAGCCAGTCCGCCCACCACCACTGTCGCCAATGGCCGCTGCACCTCGGAGCCCACGCCGTGGGAGAGGAGCATGGGGATAAGCCCCAGGGCGGCAATGGCGGCGGTCATGAGCACCGGCCGCAGCCGTGACAGGGCGCCCCGGTAAACGGCCTCCCCGGCGGATTCCCCGGCCGCCATGTTTTGATTGATGGCGTTGACCATTACCACACCGTTGAGTACCGCGACGCCAAACAGGGCGATGAAGCCAATGGAGCTGGGTACGGACAGGTATTGTCCGGTGAAATACAAAGCGGCGATTCCCCCGATCAGCGCCAGGGGCACGTTCAGCATGATGAGCAATGCCTGGCCAACGGAGTGAAAAGCGAAATACAGCAGCAGAAAAATCAGTCCCAGGGACAAGGGCACCACGATCATCAAACGCTGTTGGGCGCGTTGCTGGTTTTCAAATTGCCCGCCGAAAACTACAGAATAACCGGGAGGAAGCTGGATTTCGTCTGCGATGCGCTGGCGCAGTTCGGTGACCAGTCCTCCCATATCCCGACCCTCGACATTGGACTGAATGACCACGCGCCGCTGCACATCATCGCGTCGGATCTGTGGCGGCCCGGACTCGATGGCGACATCGGCAACTTCACCCAGGCGCACCCAGGCGCCGCCGGGCGCCTGGAGTACGAGCTGGCGCAAGGTTTCCACGTCCTGACGATATTCCTTTGCCAGACGCACATAGATGTCATAGCGCTCATTGCCCTGTATGACCTGACCGGCCTCCATGCCGCCAATGCCGTTGGATACCAGATCCATCACCTGGGACACGGGGATGCCGTAACGGGCCAGAATGTCCCGGTGGGGGCGTATGGTCAGCTGCGCCTCGCCGGCAATCTGCTCCATTTCCACGTCTCTGGTGCCGTCCACCTTGCGCGCCAGTTGTTCGATGGCCTTGCCTTTTTCCGCCAGCACGTTCAGGTCGGGACCGAACAGCTTGATGGCCAGTTGCGCCTTGACGCCGGATAGCAGCTCGTCCACCCGGGTGGCGATGGGCTGGGAAAAAGTGAGCAGCAGGCCGGGATGCACGGAAAGCGCTTCTGCAAATTTTTTCTGCAGGGCAAAACGGTTCTTGGCGCTGGTCCATTCTTCCACGGGCTTGAGTCCCACATAGATTTCCACGTTGGAAACCGGTTCCGGATCGCCGCCGAGTTCTGCCCGGCCAATGCGGCTGGAAGCGTAGGTAACTTCCGGAAAGGTCATGAGCTGCTGTTCCAGCTTTGCGGCAACGCCCAGGGCGGTATCCAGGCTGGCGGATGGCGCCAGGGTTACGCGGATATTGATGGTGCCTTCTTCGAGTTCGGGTACAAACTCGGTGCCCAGACGGGGGAGCAACACCATGGCGCCGGCGAACATGCCAAGGGCGACCAGCACTACCAGCCAGCGGGCTTTCATGGCGAAGCGCAGACTGCGTTTGTATACCCACTCAATGGGAATGAATACAGGGCTGTTGCGGTGTTTGACCGCCTTGCGAAAGGAAAAGGTGGCCAGAGCGGGCATGACCACCAGGGCGACCACCAGGGATGTAATCATGGCCAGCACAATGGAAATCGCCATGGGCTGGAACATTTTTCCTTCCACGCCTTCCAGGGCGAACAGCGGCGCAAAAACCACGATGATGATAATCACCGCATAGAAGACAGGCCTGCCCACTTCCTTGGCGGCTTCCTGGATGCGTAATGCAATGCCGTGGGCGTCTCTCGCCGCATCATAAGGATCTTTATCACCGGGAGCGACCTCCTGGCTTGTTTTGTCCTGGTGTTCCTGATCCGGGTGGGTAAGATGCTTGAAGATGTTTTCCATCATTACCACCGAGCCATCCACCATCATGCCAATGGCGATAGCCAGTCCGCCCAGGGACATGAGATTGGCGGAAAGTCCCCAATAACTCATGGTGGCCAACGCCATGCCTATGGAAAGGGGGACAGAGATCAGCACCAGCAAGGTGGCGCGGAGGTTGAGCAGGAACAGCAGCAAGATGACGACGATAAGCACGAAAGCCTCCGCCAGGGCGCGGCTAACTGTGTTTACAGCCTGTTCCACCAGATCGGATTGGTCGTAGAAAGGTTCGATGGTAACGCCTTCCGGCAGGGCTTGCTGAATGGCGGGCAGGCGTTCCTTGACCGCGTCAATGGTGGCCTTGGTGTTGGCGCCCAGGCGCTTGAGCACAATGCCCGCCACCACTTCTCCCAGGGCCTCTGTCTGGCCCTGGTCGTTGCGGCGGCTCATGGTGACTGCGCCCTGGCGGATTTCACCGCCAAATTCCACCTCGGCGATATCGCCGATGCGCACGACCACGCCGTCTTCTTCCTTGAGGGGGATGTTGCGAATATCCTTGAGACCATCTTCTCCGGCTCTGAGCCAGCCCACGCCACGAATGACCAGCTGTTCCGCGCCCCGATCCAGATACCAGCCGCCGGAGTTGCGGTTGTTGTCTTCGATAGCCTGGGCAATATCGTCGATATGAATGCCGTAGGACAACTGCTTGCGCGGATCAACCTGAACCTGGTACTGGCGAACCGCACCGCCATAGGACAGTACTTCGGTAATGCCATCCACCGGCAGGAGCAGCAATTTGACTACCCAGTCGTTGATGCTGCGCAAGGCCAGGGAGTCGTATTTTTCCTGGTCGGAAGAGCGCAGGATATACTGATAGACTTGCCCAAGACCGGAGGTGTTTGGCCCCATTTCCGGCGTGCCCACCCCTTCGGGGATCTGTTCCCGTGCATCCTGCAGGCGCTCGAAAACCAGTTGGCGGGCAAAATAGATGTCGGTGCCCTCCTCGAAAACCACGGTGATGACCGACAGGCCGGTTTTGGAAATGGAACGCACCTCCTCCACACGGGGAAGGGCGTACATGACCGCCTCGATGGGGTAGGTGATCAACTGCTCCACCTCTTCCGCGGCCAGGCCTTCGGCCTCGGTGTTGATCTGTACCTGTACATTGGTTACATCGGGAAAGGCGTCGAGATTGAGTTTGGGTATCAGCAGCGCCGCTGCGCCAAGTACAGCGATCAGCCCCAACACCACCAGCAGGCGGTTGGACACGGACCAGTCGATAATTCGATTGAGCATGTTGACCTCCTAGTGGTTGTGAACTTCGAAGCCCGATTTGGCGAGTTCGGATTGAACGAAGAAAGCGCCTCGGGTCACCACCCGGGTTCCCGGCGCAATGCCTTCTATGATCGCCAGGCCCGGAATGTTCCGCACAATCCTTACTTCCTTGGGCTCATACTCACCTGGAGAATTTTCCACGAATACCTGCCAATCGCCATCCGGGCTGCGCATTACCGCATCGATGGGGAGTGAGAGAACCGGGCTGGAACTGCCCACCTGTATTCTGGCGGTGACGAACTGTCCTGGGTGCAGGTGATCGCCGGGGTTGGGGATTTCCAGGCGAACGGCCATGGTGCGGGTGGTTTCATCCAATGCATGATGAATCTGAATGACCTTGCCGGAGATCCATTCCCCAGCGTAGGAAATGCGCACCGGGCTGCCTATGCGCACCTGGCGCATGGCATTTGGATTGACTCTTGCTTCCACCCAGATGGTGGATTCATCGGTAATCTCAAACAGCAAATCGCCGGGGTGGATCATTTGCCCGACGATGAAGTCATCCTTTATCACCGTGCCTTCCTGAGGCGACAACAGGGTGAAGCTGCCGTCAGCTTTGCTGATGGCGGAATTGCGCACCAACTGATTGGTCTGTGTTTCGGTCATGCCATAGGCGAGGAGGCGGGAGTACGCCTGCTGGTAGGCAACGCGGCTTTCCAGGTAGCGCTGTTCGGATACCACCTTCTTCCCCAGCTTTTTCACCCGCTGCCATTCCTTGGCTGCGATCAATAGCGTTCCCTGCGCCTCCGCCATGGTGGCGCTGGACAGCAACACCAGGGGCTGGCCTTTTTTCACCTTGTCGCCAAGATAGACATGGCGTCTTACCACCTGTGCTTCAATGCGGGGCGTAATCTGACTCGTCGCATAGGCGTTTAATCGAATCTCGCCAGGGGCTTCGATTTCCTCGGCAACGGGCTGGGGAAGCAAGGCCTCAACCACAATGCCTGCCGAACGGCGTTGTTCTTCATTCAAATGCACCTTGTTTTCATCTTCGTGGCCGCCATCTTCCTTGTGCGCATCATCATGGTCATGTTCATCGTCTTTATGTTCGTCGTGCCCGTCTGCTTCTTCATGTGCGTGATCATCATCTTTGTGCTCGTCATGTTCGTCAGCTTCATCATGGGTTTGTTCGGCGGTTTTCGCTGGCGCTGGATCGTGGTCATGATCATGATCGTCGGCAGCAAAACTGGCGGCGCCGTATACCAACGCCAGCAGGAGCAGACAGGATTTGTGCTTGTTGGGTTTCATCATGGGGTACTCCTCAAATATTGTTATTCAGCCAGGCGTCCAGGCTGGCGGAAGCGCTCATCCAGTCCAGCCAGGTGCTCCACAGGTCGCCATGCAGTTCGACGCCTGCAATTTGGGTGTCCAGTGTCTGCTGCACCTGGAGCAGATAGTCCGTGGTGCTGATCTCGCCGGACTGCCACAGGGTGTCGAGCAAGCTGACATGCTGTTGCAGGCTGGTGCGCCCCTGGTTCAGCCATTGCTTCCAGGCCGTGGCGATGACGCTGTGGCGCTGGCTGGCGCTTTGCAGCTGCGCCCGAAGATTCCAGTAGATTTGCTGGGCCAGCCGCTCTTCCCGTAGCGCTTCGGCGCGGGCCGTGTCCACATTGCTTTGGTAGTTGTTGCGGATTTGCAAGGGAATGGAGAAATGTAACGCCAGCAGCTTGGTGTCGTCTTCCCTTCCCGCGGAAAGGCCAAGGGTGGGATCGGTTTTTCTTTCCCGGTCTGCCGCGTTGATCCTGCGTTTGGCGATTTGCGCCGCCAGCAGGGCCGCCTGCACCTCGGGATGCTGCCGGGCGATGGTTTCCAGATCGGCTTCAGCCGCAGGATTGATCGGCAGTGACTCCGGGAGGGTGATTTTTTCGTTCAGCGTCTGCCCGCTGAGAGAAAGGAAGTCGCTGTTGGCCTGAATGAGTTCCGCCTGATTCCTGGCTTGTTGCATGCTCGCCTCTGCAAGAGACAGCCGCGCCAGCTCCAGTTCCGCCTGGGGAATGTCGCCGGCGGCATGGCGTTGTTTGGCCAGCCGGGTGAAGCGCGCCAGTATTTCGGTTCTGCGCCGGGAAAAATCATTGATGCTGTTCTGAATGGATATGCGTCCCACCGCATCCAGCAGCTCGATGGATTTGGCCAGTTGCAAGGCCGCCAGTTGTTGCCGGGCTGCTTCCAGTTCCGCTTGGGCGACTTGTTGCAGCGCGCCTCTTTTATCGTGCCAGTCGAATGTCTGGCTAATGCCAAGCTGGTAGGTGTTGACGTCAGTGCGCTCTATCTCGGCTTCCAGTTCCGGGTTGTTCAGGGGCAGTGTTGCGCCATCCAGGCGGGCCTGGGCTGCATCGATGGCGGATTGCGCCGCAAGAATTTCCGGGTTTGCCTGTAGCGAGCGGTTGACAATGCTCGCCAGTTTTTGCACCTCGGCGGGGAGGGTGACCGTTTTGGCTTGTACAGCAGATATCCAGGTGGCGTTCGCCACGATTGCAGCCAGGATGCCTGCGCGCATGCAGATGGACAACTTCATGATCTGATTTCCTTGGAAAAACGATTGACGGCCTCTGAGCGGCGATGCGCCAGTTTGCGGGCGCGCCGGGAATTCAGAAGCGTTAAAGCCGGGAAATCAGCCGGCTATTGGAGGGCGTAACAAGGAGGGAGGAGAAAAGGAATACCAGGAAAGCAAATAGCCCGACAATGAAACGCCGCGGCTGCCCATGGCGGGAATGCCGCTGGTGGAATTCAGGCCCAGCAAGTGGCTGCTGCCGTGAGCGCAGTGATTGCAGTCGGAATCATCGGCGGAATCGCCGGGAAGAGGATGGTCCGCGCTATTGGCGGACAGATGCGCGTCATCTGCAGCCAGCTCGCCATGCACATCCGCAGCCAGCGCCATCCCATATCCAAGGATGGATACGATCAGCCAAATTTTCAGGGCGCGACTCAGCATGGAAGAACCTGTAAATGATGTTGGCTGCAAGTCTACCTGAGTTGCCGTTGCTCGGCAAACCGGGGGTAATTCGTCGTTTGATTGGAAATGCAGTGAGGGTGGCCTTTGCCCCAGCAGTGCAATATCTTGTTATCATGCTCCACCCAGACAAGTTGGGCCTTTGCCGTATGCAGGGAGAGTGACGCCATGCTGAACATTTCTTCCAGTGTTTCCATCCCCGATGATGAAATCGAGCTTACGGCGATTCGCGCCCAGGGCGCCGGGGGGCAGAACGTCAATAAGGTGTCTTCCGCCATTCATCTGCGCTTTGCTATCCGGGCCTCTTCCCTGCCGGATTTCTATAAACAGCGGCTGCTCAAACTGAAGGACCGGCGCATCAGCAAGGACGGGGTGATCATCATCAAGGCGCAACAATTCCGCACCCGGGAAAAGAATCGTGAGGACGCCTTGCAAAGACTGCAGCGGCTGATCAGGAGCGTGGCGGTGGTAAAGAAAGCCAGACGGCCCACCAAACCCACCAAAGGCTCGCAGAAGCGGCGGGTGGACAGCAAGGTGAAGCGGGGCAGGGTCAAATCCCTGCGCGGCAAGGTGCGGGAGTGAGTCAATGCGCCTCCTCAACGGCAGGAAGGGCGAAAGACAGCAAGCCGGCAGCCAATGCAAAACCCGCAGACCACCACAGACAAGCTTCCAGTCCTCCGGTCTGGTAGGCCAGGCCTGAAATCATGGTGCCTGCCAGTCGCCCGCCCGCGTTGGCCATGTAGTAGAAGCCCACGTTCATGGCGACCTTGTCATGATCGGAATAGGCCAGAATCAGATAGGAATGCACGGCGGAATTCAGGGCGAAGATGATGCCGTAGAAAACCAGCCCGGCAATCACCACCATGGCGGGTGGCCAGCCCAGCATCAGGGCCAGGGCGATCCCGGCGGGAAACAGGGCCAGCGCAAAGGCCAGGGTGCGGGCTGTGCCGCCTCCGGTTTTGTGCCGGTGCAGCAACCGGGGAGTGCCCGCCTGGATAAAACCATAGCCGATCACCCAGCTTGCCATGAACGCGCCCACGGCGGTGAAATCCCAATGCAAGACTTCATACAGGAACACCGGCAAACCGACCACGAACCAGGCGTCGCGGGAGCCAAACAAGAAAAAGCGGGCGGCGGAAAGGCGGTTGATGGCGGGGATGGGGGAGAAAACCTGAGAGAATTTCGGCTTGCGCTTCATTTTGCCGACGCCGGAAGGGAGCATGACGACGGTAATGATGAGCACGGTGAACAGCATGCTCGCCAGTATCAGCAGCGCGCCCCGGAAATCCATCCATTGCAGCAGCGCCGCGCCGATAAAAAAGCCCGCGCCCTTGAGCGCATTCTTG
>JAMOMB010000049.1 GCA_027068795.1 Sedimenticola sp.
AGGGATAGCCCTTGGCAAGAATGTTATTCCGCACAGGAAGTGCGGCGCGAAGCGACAGCGGAGCGGAGGCGCAGCAAAACCGCGTTTTTGCGAAGCCGAGTCGGGAAAGGGCAGGGATAGCCCTTTCCCGACATCTAAACTAAAGGGGAGCCCAGGTGAAAGCCCCGGGCGTTTGCACCCAAGAGAAGAGGTAAATCATGGCCAAGAAAATCGAAGCCTATATCAAGCTTCAGGTTCCTGCACAGGAAGCCAATCCCAGTCCCCCTGTCGGTCCTGCTTTGGGCCAGCACGGCGTGAACATCATGGAGTTCTGCAAGGCGTTCAACGCCCAGACCCAGAACCAGGAAAAGGGTCTGCCTGTTCCAGTGGTGATCACCGTCTATTCGGATCGTTCCTTCACTTTCGTGATGAAGACGCCGCCGGCCTCCATTCTGCTGAAAAAAGCTGTGGGCATCAAATCCGGCAGCGGTCGCCCCAACACGGAAAAAGTTGGCAAGGTCACCCGCGAGCAGCTGGAAGAAATCGCCAAGGCGAAAGAGCCGGATCTGACGGCGGCCGATATGGATGCCGCGGTGCGCACCATTGCCGGCACTGCCCGCAGCATGGGTCTTGATACGGAGGGCGTGTAAATGGCCAGGTTGAGTAAACGCATGAAGGCGATTGCGGAAAAACTGGATAAATCAAAGCAATACGATGCGGAACAGGCTTTTAGCCTGCTCAAGGAAGTATCCAGCGTCAAGTTTCCCGAGACCGTGGATGTGGCGGTCAATCTGGGCGTGGATCCGCGTAAATCCGATCAAGTGGTGCGCGGCGCTACCGTGTTGCCCAACGGCACCGGCAAGACCGTCCGCGTGGCGGTGTTCACCCAGGGGCCGAATGCAGACGCAGCCAAGGAAGCGGGCGCCGATATCGTTGGCATGGATGACCTGGCGGAACAGGTCAAGGCCGGCAACATGGATTTCGATGTGGTCATCGCCAGTCCGGACGCCATGCGCGTCGTCGGCCAGCTGGGACAGATCCTCGGTCCTCGCGGCCTGATGCCCAACCCCAAGGTTGGCACGGTGACGCCGGATGTGGCCCAGGCGGTAAAAAACGCCAAGGGTGGCCAGGTGCGTTATCGTACCGACAAGAACGGCATCATCCACGCCTCCATCGGTAAGGTGGACTTCGATCCTGCGGCGCTGAAGGAAAACCTGGAAGCATTGCTGGCGGATCTGAAAAAGGCCAAGCCCAGCTCCGCCAAGGGCGTATACATGAAAAAGATCACCGTCTCCTCCACCATGGGGCCGGGGGTGGTGCTGGATCAGGGCTCGCTGAGTCTCTGATCGGTTCAGAATGTTGTGACAGGAGAGTTTCTGTCGCACGAAAGGCTTTGGGGCAGCGATCGGAAGATCGCCTGCCGTCAAAGACCGCAGGTGCCCGCAAGGGCTTAATTTTCCTGCGCAGACGGGGCTCCGAAATCAGGGCGATTCCTGATGACGGGCACCGGAATAGGTGGAATGACATGGTCATTCCTGGTGTAACCGAGAACGGGAAACCGTTCCTCATCGTTGTCGGGAGGTGACGACTTTGGCACTTAATCTTGAACAAAAGAAAGCCATCGTCGCCGAAGTTGCTGACGTAGCGAACAGCGCGTATTCCGCTATCGCCGCCGAGTATCGTGGGCTGACCGTGGAAGAACTCACCCAACTGCGCAAAGATGCGCGCAGTTCCGGTGTCTATCTTCGTGTGGTCAAGAACACGCTGGCCAAGCGAGCTGTGGAAGATACGGATTTTGCCTGTATGCAGGAGGGCTTTGTCGGTCCTTTGCTGCTGGCTTTCTCTCAGGAGGATCCGGGCGCTGCCGCACGTGTGATCAATGATTTCGCCAAGGAACATGATGCACTGATCGTGAAAATGGTTTCCATTAACGGGAAACTGCTTGAACCATCGGAAATCAGCGTTCTGGCGAAGATGCCTACTTATGACCAGGCAGTCAGTATGTTGATGGGTACCCTATTGGCGCCTGTTCAGAAACTGGTGACTACGCTCAATGAAGTACCGGGCAAACTGGTTCGCACAGTAGCAGCGATTCGCGACGCTAAGGAAGCAGGCTGATTTGGCCTGTTTTCCAATCCCACTTTTAACTTGAAGATATGTAGGAGCCCTGAAAATGGCAGTTTCTAAAGAAGATATCCTCGAAGCAATCGCCAACATGTCTGTAATGGACGTGGTGGAGTTGATCGAGGCGATGGAAGAAAAATTTGGTGTAACCGCAGCCGCAGCCGTTGCTGCCGCCCCCGCAGCTGGTGGCGACGCCGGTGGCGCAGCGGCTGCCGAGCAGACCGAATTTGATGTGGTACTGACTGGATTTGGCGACAAGAAGGTTGGCGTGATCAAGGCCGTTCGCGGTCTGACCGGCCTGGGCCTGAAAGAAGCCAAAGACGCGGTAGAAGGCACTCCTTCTGTACTGAAGGAAGGCGTAAGCAAGGAAGAAGCTGAAGAAGCAAAGAAAACGCTGGAAGAAGCTGGCGCATCCGTCGAGATCAAGTAAGACCGATCTTGGCTGGCGTTTACGCAAAGCCGGAAATGGCTGGCGGCTCCGATGCTGCCGGCCTTTTCCTGTTTGTGTAAGATTTTACCCGGCGACATGCCGGTGGTGACCTGGACTAAACTGAGGGAAGGCAAGCATGGCCTATTCGTTTACTGAAAAAAAGCGCATCCGCAAGGATTTTGCGAAACGCGGCAGCGTTCTCGAAATACCCTTTCTCCTTGCAACGCAGATCGATTCCTATCGCAAGTTCCTGCAGGCGGACAAAAAGCCGGACGAGCGGGACGCGCATGGACTGCATGCGGCATTCAGTTCAGTATTTCCCATCGTCAGTCACAATGGCAGTGCCGCGCTGGAGTATGTGAGCTATCGCCTGGGCGAGCCCATGTTCGATGTGCGCGAGTGCCAGCTGCGTGGCGTCACCTATGCTGCGCCCCTGCGTGTGCTGGTGCGCCTGGTCATCTATGACCGTGATGCCCCCGCCAACGTGAAGCGTGTCAAGGATGTCAAGGAGCAGGAAATCTACATGGGCGAACTGCCGCTCATGACCGATACCGGCACCTTCGTCATCAATGGCACCGAGCGGGTCATCGTATCCCAGTTGCACCGTTCCCCCGGCGTGTTTTTCGATCACGACAAGGGCAAGACCCATTCCTCCGGTAAGCTGTTGTTTTCCGCCCGGGTGATTCCCTACCGCGGCTCCTGGCTGGACTTCGAGTTCGATCCCAAGGACGCCGTGTTCGTGCGCATCGACCGCCGCCGCAAGATTCCGGCCACCGTGTTGCTGCGCGCCCTGGGCTACAACACCCAGGAAATTCTCGACTACTTCTTCGAGACCGATACCTTTACCATCAAGGCCGACAAGATCATGCTGGATCTGGTGCCTTCCCGCCTGCGCGGGGAAACGGCCGGATTCGACATCAAGGCGGGCAGAAAGATGATCGTCGAGGCGGGCAAGCGCATCACCGCCCGTCACATTCGCGCCATGGAAAAAGAAGGCGTCAACAAGCTGGAAGTACCTGACGAGTATCTCGTGGGCAAGACCCTGGCCCATGATGTCGTCGATCCGGAGACCGGCGAGTTGCTGGCTGCCGCCAATGACGAGATCACTCCGGAACTGGTGACGGCCATCAAGGAAAAAGGCATCAAGGAGCTCAAGACCCTGTTCACCAACGATCTGGACCATGGCCCCTATATTTCCGAGACCCTGCGTCTCGACCCCACCTCCACGCGTCTGGAGGCGCAGGTGGAAATCTATCGTATGATGCGCCCCGGCGAGCCGCCCACCAAGGAAGCGGCGCAGAATCTGTTCCACAACCTGTTCTTCACCGACGAGCGTTACGACCTGTCTGCGGTGGGGCGCATGAAGTTCAACCGCCGCCTCGGGCGTGAAGAGACCGAAGGGCTCGGCATTCTCTACGATGGCAAATACTTCAGCCAGCGCGACGACGCCGCCTCCAAGGAGCTGGTGGCCGAGAACGGCGACAAATCCGACATCGTGGACGTGCTCAAGACCCTGGTGGACATTCGTGACGGCAAAGGCACCACGGATGACATCGATCATCTGGGCAACCGCCGCGTGCGTTGCGTGGGCGAGATGGCGGAGAACCAGTTCCGGGTTGGCCTGGTGCGCGTGGAGCGTGCAGTCAAGGAGCGTCTGACCCTGGCCGAGGCCGAGGGCCTCATGCCCCAGGAGATGATCAACGCCAAGCCCGTGTCCGCCGCCATCAAGGAATTTTTCGGCTCCAGCCAGCTGTCCCAGTTCATGGACCAGAACAACCCCCTGTCCGAGATCACCCACAAGCGGCGCGTGTCCGCCCTCGGCCCTGGTGGTCTGGCCCGGGAGCGCGCCGGCTTCGAGGTGCGCGACGTGCATCCCACCCACTATGGCCGGGTATGCCCCATCGAGACCCCTGAAGGGCCGAACATCGGTCTGATCAACTCCCTGGCCGTGTATGCCAAGACCAATCGTTACGGCTTTCTGGAGACCCCTTATCGGGTAGTGAAGGATGGCAAGGCGACCGACGAGATCCACTATCTGTCGGCCATCGAGGAAGGCCGCTTCGTCATTGCCCAGGCCAGCGCGGCCATGGACAAGAAGGGCAAGCTCACCGAAGAACTGGTGTCCTGCCGGCATCAAAACGAATTTGCCCTGTTCACCCCGGACAAGGTGGAGTATATGGACGTGTCGCCGAAGCAGATTGTATCTGTGGCGGCGGCCCTGATTCCCTTCCTGGAACACGATGACGCCAACCGCGCCCTCATGGGCTCCAACATGCAGCGCCAGGCGGTTCCCACCCTGCGCGCCGAGAAGCCGCTGGTGGGTACCGGCATCGAGCGCAATGTGGCGGTGGATTCCGGCGTCACCGTGGTTGCCAAGCGTGGCGGAAAGGTGGAGTCCGTGGACGCCAGCCGTATCGTGGTGCGGGTGAATGATGCCGAAACCATTCCCGGCGAACCCGGCGTGGATATCTACAACCTCACCAAGTACACCCGCTCCAACCAAAACACCTGCATCAACCAGCGTCCCCTGGTGATGGTGGGCGACACGGTCGCCCGGGGTGATGTAATGGCGGACGGGCCTTCCACGGATATGGGTGAGCTGGCCCTGGGGCAGAACCTGCGCGTGGCCTTCATGCCCTGGAACGGCTACAACTTCGAGGATTCCATCCTCATCTCCGAAAACGTGGTGAAGGAAGACCGTTTCACCACCATTCACATCGAGGAACTGACCTGCCAGGCCCGTGACACCAAGCTGGGTTCCGAAGAGATCACCGGCGATATTCCCAATGTGGGCGAAGCGGCCCTGGCCAAGCTGGATCAGTCCGGTATCGTCTATGTGGGCGCCGAAGTGAAGGAAGGCGATATTCTGGTGGGCAAGGTCACGCCCAAGGGCGAGACCCAACTCACCCCGGAGGAAAAGCTCCTGCGCGCCATCTTCGGCGAGAAGGCCTCCGATGTAAAGGATACCTCCCTGCGGGTGAAATCCGGTGTTTCCGGCACCGTTATCGATGTGCAGGTGTTTACCCGTGATGGCGTGGAAAAAGACGCCCGCGCCCTGGAGATCCAGGAAGCCGAGCTGGATCGCATCCGCAAGGATATCGCCGACCAGCAGCGCATCATGGAAGAAGACACCTTCGCCCGGGTGGAGAAAATGCTCACCGGCAAAGTGGCGGATGGCGGTCCCAACAAACTCAAGGCAGGCGCCAAGATCACCAAGAGCTATCTGGCCGAGCTGGACAAGAACCAGTGGTTTGAAATCCGCCTGCGCAACGAAGAGGCCCAGCAGCAACTGGAGGCCACCGCCAAGCAGGTGGAGGAGCAACGCCAGTCTTTCCGGGACTATTACGAAGACAAAAAACGCAAGCTGTCCACGGGTGATGACCTGGCGCCGGGCGTACTGAAGATGGTCAAGGTGTATGTGGCCATCAAGCGCCGCATCCAGCCGGGCGACAAGATGGCCGGCCGCCACGGAAACAAGGGCGTTATTTCCCAGATCGTTCCCGTGGAAGACATGCCTTTCGACGAGAACGGCCGTCCGGTGGATATCGCCCTGAATCCTCTGGGCGTACCCTCGCGGATGAATATCGGTCAGATTCTGGAAACCCACCTGGGATTCGCCGCCAAGGGTGTGGGCGAACGCATCGGCGAGATGCTCGATGCCCAGACCAAGATCACCGAGTTGCGCAAATATTTGAACGAAGTGTACAACTTCAGCGGCAAGCAGGAAGACCTGAAGTCTTTCAGCGACGAGGAAATCATCGAATTGGCGGGCAATCTGCGCAATGGCGTACCCATGGCGACGCCCGTGTTCGATGGCGCTACCGAAGAAGAGATCCGCCACTTGCTGAAACTGGGTGGCCTGCCGGAAAGCGGCCAGTGCATCTTGTTCGACGGGCGTACCGGCGAGCAGTTCGAGCGTCCTGTCACCGTGGGCTATATGTACATGCTCAAGCTCAATCACCTGGTTGACGACAAGATGCATGCCCGCTCCACCGGGCCCTACAGCCTGGTCACCCAGCAACCTCTGGGCGGCAAGGCGCAGTTCGGCGGCCAGCGCTTCGGTGAAATGGAAGTCTGGGCCCTGGAAGCCTATGGCGCGGCCTACACCCTGCAGGAAATGCTTACCGTCAAGTCCGATGATGTGAATGGACGCACCCGCATGTACAAGAACATCGTGGACGGTAACCACCAGATGGAGGCCGGTATGCCCGAGTCCTTCAACGTACTGGTGAAAGAAGTGAAATCGCTGGGCATTAATATTGAGCTGGAGCAGGACTAAGGCGCCAGGCGCCTTGAGTACAAGCAGCGATACTACGGAGATAGATTCGTGAAAGATCTTTTGAAGATTCTGAAACAACAGGGGCAGGATGAGGAGTTCGATGCCATCCGCATCGGGCTGGCCTCCCCGGATATGATCCGGTCCTGGTCTTTTGGTGAAGTCAAGAAGCCGGAAACCATCAACTACCGCACCTTCAAGCCGGAACGCGAGGGCTTGTTCTGCGCCAAGATTTTTGGTCCGGTCAACGACTACGAGTGTCTGTGCGGCAAGTACAAGCGCCTCAAGCATCGCGGCGTGGTGTGCGAGAAATGCGGTGTGGAAGTCACCCTGTCAAAAGTGCGCCGCGAGCGCATGGGCCACATCGAACTGGCCAGCCCGGTAGCCCATATCTGGTATCTCAAGTCCCTGCCTTCGCGTATCGGCCTGCTGCTGGACATGACCCTCAAGAGCATTGAGCGCATCCTGTATTTCGAGTCCTATGTAGTGATCGATCCCGGCATGACCATGCTCGAGCGCGGTCAGCTCATGAACGACGAGCAGTACCTGGAAGCCATCGAGGAAAACGGTGACGAGTTTGACGCCCGCATGGGCGCGGAGGCGGTCAACGAACTGCTCATGTCTCTGGATATACCCGCCGAGATCGTGCGGCTGCGCGAGGAGATCGGCGCCACCAATTCCGAGACCAAGATCAAGAAAATCGCCAAGCGGCTGAAGCTGCTGGAATCCCTGGAGGAGTCCGGCAACCGCCCCGAGTGGATGATCCTCAAGGTGCTGCCGGTGCTGCCGCCGGAGCTGCGTCCCCTGGTGCCCCTGGATGGCGGCCGTTTCGCCACCTCGGATCTGAATGATTTGTACCGCCGGGTGATCAACCGCAACAACCGCCTCAAGCGCCTGCTGGAACTCACCGCGCCGGACATCATCGTGCGCAACGAGAAGCGCATGCTGCAAGAAGCCGTGGACGCCTTGCTGGACAACGGTCGCCGCGGCCGCGCCATCACCGGCACCAACAAGCGCCCGCTGAAATCCCTGGCCGACATGATCAAGGGCAAGCAGGGCCGTTTCCGCCAGAACCTGCTGGGCAAGCGGGTCGACTACTCCGGCCGTTCCGTGATCGTGGTGGGTCCGACCCTGAAGCTGCACCAGTGCGGCCTGCCCAAGCGCATGGCCCTGGAACTGTTCAAGCCCTTCATCTTCGCCAAGCTCCAGTCCCGTGGCCTGGCCACCACCATCAAGGCGGCGAAAAAGCTGGTGGATCGTGGCGCGGCGGAAGTCTGGGATATACTGGAGAACGTCATTCGCGAGCATCCGGTGATGCTCAACCGCGCGCCGACGCTGCATCGTCTCGGCATCCAGGCTTTCGAGCCGGTGCTCATCGAGGGCAAGGCCATCCAGCTGCACCCCCTGGTGTGCACCGCCTTCAACGCCGACTTCGACGGCGACCAGATGGCCGTGCACGTGCCCCTGTCCCTGGAAGCCCAGCTGGAAGCGCGCACCCTGATGATGGCGAGCAACAATATTCTCTCCGCCGCCAATGGCGAACCTATCATCGTGCCCACCCAGGACGTGGTGCTGGGGCTGTATTACATGACCCGCGAGCGCGTCAACGCCAAGGGCGAGGGCATGGCGCTGGCGAGTATTGCCGAGGCCTACCGCGCCTATGAAACCGGCCAGGCGGAACTGCACGCCAAGGTTAAGGTGCGTATCGACGAGGAAGTAAGACAGGAAGACGGTTCCTTCGCCCTGGAGTCCCGGGTGTACGATACGACCATTGGCCGCGCAATCCTTTGGGACATTATTCCCCGGCGGCTTTCCTTCGGCCAACTGGTCAATACCACCCTCAACAAAAAGGCGATTTCCCGCCTGGTCAATACCTGTTACCGGGAGCTGGGGCTCAAGGACACCGTGGTGTTTGCGGATCAGCTCATGTACACCGGCTTCCGCTTTGCAGCGCGCTCCGGCGCCTCTGTTTGCGCGGATGACATGGTCGTTCCGGCGGAAAAGGAAATCCTGCTGGCGGCTGCGGAAAAAGAAGTAAAGGAAATCGAGGATCAATACGCCTCCGGCCTGGTCACCAATGGCGAGCGTTACAACAAGGTGATCGACATCTGGTCTCATGCCAATGACCAGGTGGCCAAGGCCATGATGGACCGGCTGGGTACGGAGACCGTCATCGACAAGGACGGGAACGAAGTCAAGCAGGATTCTTTCAACTCCATCTTCATGATGGCCGATTCCGGCGCCCGGGGTTCCGCGGCGCAGATTCGCCAGCTGGCCGGCATGCGGGGCCTGATGGCCAAGCCGGACGGCTCCATCATCGAAACGCCCATCACGGCCAACTTCCGTGAAGGACTGGACGTATTGCAATACTTCATCTCCACCCATGGCGCGCGCAAAGGCCTGGCGGATACGGCCTTGAAGACGGCCAACTCCGGTTACCTTACCCGCCGTCTGGTGGATGTGGCGCAGGATCTGGTCATTACCGCGGAAGACTGCGGCACGGAAAACGGTCTGTTGATGCAGCCCATCATCGAAGGCGGTGATGTGGTGGAAGCATTGCGCGAGCGTATTCTGGGGCGCGTCACCTCCAAGGAAGTGTACAAGCCGGGCAGCGACGAGGTGCTGGTGGAGTCCGGCGTATTGCTGGACGAGGCCCTGGTCGACATGCTGGAAGAGCACGGGGTCGATCAGGTTACCGTGCGCTCCGCCATCAGTTGCGAGGCCAAATACGGCATTTGCGCCGCTTGCTATGGACGCGACCTCGGCCGTGGTCATGGTGTGAATATCGGTGAAGCGGTTGGCGTGGTTGCCGCCCAGTCCATTGGCGAGCCGGGCACCCAGCTGACCATGCGCACCTTCCACATCGGTGGCGCGGCTTCGCGCTCTGCCGCGGTGAGCAGCATCGAGGTCAAGAATACCGGCAGCGTGACCCTGAACAATATCAAGACCGTGGAGCGCGCAGACGGCAAGCTGGTGGCCGTATCCCGCTCCGGGGAAATTATCGTTCACGATACCAGGGGCAGTGAGCGGGAGCGCTACAAGCTGCCCTATGGCGCCGAGCTGCAAGTAAAGGACGGCGCGAAAGTGACTGCCGGCGAACTCGTGGCCACCTGGGATCCCCATACCCATCCCGTGGTTACCGAGATGGCGGGTATATTGCGGTTTGTGGATTTCGTGGACGGCGTGACCGTGCAGACCAGAACCGATGACGTTACCGGCCTGACCTCCCTCGAGGTGATGGATCCCAAGCAGCGTCCCACCAGTGGCAAGGATTTGCGTCCCATGATCAAACTGGTCGATGCCAAGGGCAATGATGTCAATATTGCAGGCACCAAGCTGCCGGCCAATTATGTATTGCCGGCCGGCGCAGTGGTCAGCGTGCAGGATGGCGCCGAGGTTGGCGTTGGTGACGTGCTGGCGCGGATTCCCCAGGAATCCTCCAAGACCCGCGACATCACCGGTGGTCTGCCCCGGGTTGCCGATTTGTTCGAGGCGCGTAAACCCAAGGAGCCGGCCATTCTGGCGGAAGCCAGCGGCACCATCAGCTTCGGCAAGGACACCAAGGGCAAGCAGCGTCTGGTCATTACCATGGCCGACGGAGAGCAGGTGGAATCCCTGATTCCCAAATGGCGTCATGTGGACGTATTCGAGGGCGAGCATGTGGAAAAGGGTGAAGTGATTGCCGAAGGCGAACTGAACCCCCATGATATTCTGCGCTTGCGCGGCGTGACCGCTCTGGCGGAATACCTGGTGCAGGAAATCCAGGACGTGTACCGCTTGCAGGGCGTGGGCATCAACGACAAGCATATCGAGGTCATCATTCGCCAGATGCTGCGCAAGGTGGAAATCGTCGACGGCGGCGACACCAAGCTGTTGCGGGGCGAACAGATTTCCCGCTCCCGGGTATTGGAAGAAAACGAGAAGGTTCTGAAGAAGGACGAAATGCCGGCCACCTGGGAGCCCTTGCTGCTGGGCATAACCAAGGCTTCCCTGGCGACCGAATCCTTCATCTCCGCCGCTTCCTTCCAGGAGACTACCCGCGTGCTCACCGAAGCTTCGGTGCGCGGCGCCGAGGATCGGCTGCACGGCCTGAAAGAGAACGTCATCGTCGGCCGCCTGATACCTGCAGGCACCGGCCTTGCGTATCATGAAGCCCGCAAGCGCCGCCGCACGGAAGACCTGCTGTCCGGAACCACGGACCAGGGCGCCGTGGTAGAGATGGCGAGTGACGAAGTGGAAGCGGTAATCAAAGAAGCGCTGAATACTTCGGAAACGGAATCCTGAGCGGATTTGACGCTTTATTGAGAAATCACTGAAACAAGGCTTGACAGGAAGACCGCGCATATCTAAAATGCGCGGTCTTCGCATAAGGGTGGGGAAGACCTCCGGCCTTATTGTTTATTCCGCGGCCCAGGCCGCATGGCGAAAATAACCGATTCGACTGCATGATGCCGTCCACCGTTGAACCAAAGGGCGGGGTGTCCTCTGCACGAATTTTTGGCGCTTCGGCAAGATGACCGAGGCGTCCGGAGACTGTATTTAATGGCTACAATCAATCAGTTGGTGCGCAAGCCCCGCAAGCGCGCAGTGGAGAAGAGCAATGTGCCGGCGCTGGAGGCCTGCCCTCAGCGTCGTGGTGTGTGCACTCGCGTATATACCACCACCCCGAAGAAGCCGAATTCGGCGCTGCGCAAGGTAGCGCGCGTTCGTTTGACCAATGGGTATGAGGTGACTTCCTATATTGGTGGTGAGGGTCATAACCTCCAGGAACACTCCGTGGTGCTGATTCGTGGCGGCCGGGTGAAGGATTTGCCTGGCGTGCGTTATCACGTCGTTCGCGGTGCGCTGGATACCTCCGGCGTCGAGTCGCGCCGCCAGGGTCGTTCCAAGTATGGCGCCAAGCGTCCCAAGAGCTGATCAAGCAGCGCTGACTGTTTTTAACCAGAGAATCATAGAGTAGAGCGTCATGGCAAGAAGAAGAGTAGCGGCCCGCCGCGAGATATTACCAGACCCGAAGTTCGGAAGTCTGACCCTGGCCAAATTCATCAACATGGTGATGGTTGATGGAAAGAAATCGGTTGCCGAGCGCGTGCTTTATGGTGCCCTGGACCAGATTGCCGAGAAAAAGGGCGGGGATCCTCTGGAGGCGCTGGAGCAGGCGCTGGAGAACGTGCGCCCCGTCGTGGAAGTAAAGTCCCGCCGGGTTGGCGGCGCTACCTATCAGGTTCCCGTGGAAGTGCGCCCCCTGCGCCGCAACGCCCTGGCCATGCGCTGGTTGATCGAGGCGGCGCGCAAGCGCAGTGAAAAATCCATGGCGGATCGTCTTGCCGGTGAGCTGATGGATGCTTCCGATTCCCGCGGCACCGCGGTGAAAAAGAAAGAAGACACCCATCGTATGGCGGAGGCCAACAAGGCTTTCTCCCATTACCGCTGGTAAGTTAGCAAGCAAGCATATTCAGGCTCTTTTACAGTTTTATTTTTCAGGACGGATATAACCGTGGCACGTAGCACACCTATTGAGCGTTATCGCAATGTCGGCATCATGGCGCATATTGATGCGGGTAAAACCACCACTACCGAGCGCGTGCTGTATTACACCGGCGTGTCTCACAAGATTGGTGAAGTGCATGACGGCGCGGCCACCATGGACTGGATGGAGCAGGAGCAGGAGCGTGGTATCACCATCACCTCTGCTGCGACTACCTGTTTTTGGAAAGGTATGGCCGGGAACTATCCCGAGCATCGTATCAATATCATCGATACCCCGGGGCACGTGGATTTCACCATCGAGGTGGAGCGTTCCCTGCGCGTACTCGACGGCGCGGTATTCGTGCTGTGCGCGGTGGGTGGCGTAGAGCCCCAGTCCGAAACCGTATGGCGCCAGGCCAACCGTTACGAAGTGCCGCGCATGGCCTTCGTCAACAAGATGGATCGCATGGGCGCCAACTTCTTCCGCGTGGTGGAGCAGCTCAAGGAGCGACTGGGCGCCAATGCCGTGCCCATCCAGGTGCCCATCGGCGCCGAGGAGGATTTCAGCGGCGTCATCGACCTGATCAAAATGAAATCCATCGTCTGGAGCGACGAGAACATGGGCGTGGAATTCCATTACGAAGACATTCCCGCGGACATGATGGAGGTCGCCGAGGAATGGCGTGGCCACATGGTCGAGGCGGCGGCAGAAGCCAACGACGAGATGATGGAAAAATATCTCGAGGGCGAGGAGCTGACCGAAGACGAGATCATGGAAGGTCTGCGCATCCGCACCCTGAACCTGGAAATCACGCCCGTGACCCTGGGTTCCGCCTTCAAGAACAAGGGCGTACAGGCCATGCTCGACAAGATCATCGAGCTCATGCCTTCTCCGGTCGATGTTCCTCCCATCAAAGGAGAACTGGAGGACGGTAGCGAAGGCGTACGCAAGGCGTCGGATGACGAACCCTTTGCCGCGCTGGCGTTCAAGATCGCCACGGACCCTTTCGTCGGCACCCTGACTTTCTTCCGCGTCTATTCCGGGGTGGTCAATGCGGGCGACAGCGTTTACAACCCGGTGAAGCGCAAGAAAGAGCGTATGGGCCGCATCCTGCAGATGCATGCCAACAGCCGTGAAGAGATCAAGGAGGTTCGCGCCGGCGATATCGCGGCGGCGGTCGGCCTCAAGGACGTCACCACCGGTGACACCTTGTGCGACCTGAAGAACCAGATCATCCTCGAACGCATGGAGTTCCCCGAGCCGGTGATTTCGGTGGCGGTGGAGCCAAAAACCAAGGCGGATCAGGAAAAAATGGGCATCGCCCTGCAGAAGCTGGCCCAGGAAGACCCTTCCTTCCGTGTACATACGGACGAAGAATCCGGCCAGACCATCATTTCCGGCATGGGCGAGCTGCATCTGGATATCATCGTTGACCGCATGAAGCGCGAGTTCAACGTCGAGGCGAATGTGGGTGCGCCCCAGGTGGCTTACCGTGAAACCATTCGCAGATCCGTGGAGGCCGAAGGAAAATTTGTCCGTCAATCCGGTGGTCGTGGTCAATATGGTCATGTATGGCTGAAGATCGAGCCTTTGACCGATAGCGAGGAAAACTACGAATTCGTCAACAACATCGTGGGTGGCGTGGTTCCCCGGGAGTATATTCCGGCGGTGGACAAGGGTATTCAGGAAGCCATGCAAAGCGGCGTGATCGCCGGCTATCCCGTAGTGGACGTCAAGGTGACGCTTTATGATGGTTCCTACCATGAGGTGGATTCCAACGAGCAGGCGTTCAAGATCGCCGGTTCCATGGGATTCAAAAATGGCGTGAGCGAGGCCGATCCGGTGCTGCTCGAGCCCATCATGAAGGTAGAGGTTGTTACTCCGGAAGAGTACATGGGCGACGTCATCGGCGACCTCAACAGTCGCCGCGGTATGGTGCAGGGCATGGAAGACAGCCCTGCGGGCAAGATCATCAAGGCGGAAGTGCCGCTTTCCTCCATGTTTGGTTACGCAACAGACTTGCGTGGAGCGACCCAGGGTCGCGCCAACTACAGCATGGAGTTTTCCAAATACAATGAAGTTCCGCAGAGTATCGCGGAGAGCATCGTAAACAAGTAAATCAGATTTCGTTGAAAAGGTAAGCTACAGTGTCTAAAGAAAAATTTGAAAGAACCAAACCCCATGTAAACGTGGGCACCATTGGTCACGTAGACCACGGTAAAACCACGCTGACGGCGGCGATCACGACGGTGCAGGCGGCGAAGTTTGGTGGTGAGACCAAGG